>JAQXBT010000034.1 GCA_029252265.1 Flavobacteriaceae bacterium
TGTAGTTTAGATACACCAAACCCCTTAGAGATTTTACACTCTCAGTAACATTGAATCTTACATTTCACCACACCAGTTCATTGTTCCCCATATGTGATTTATAGTAAAATCATTTTTGTAACTACCGGTGAAACCTCAACTATTATTTATAATCTACTAACCGATGTCTTTCCCACTAACTAACTTTTGTCCCTCGTGGGTGAAACTCCTCTGAACCCTATGTTGGAGAGAAGGTTACATATATAAGTATAGAAGAAATTGGAAAACGTAAGAAAATGGAGAAAAAAATTAACTTAGTTAATATAAACTCAGTCTAATACTGGGTTTTATTTTGGGTGGTAACCACCCAAAATTGGATAAAAAAAGAAATGTTAAAAATTATTAACTTTATATAATATTGTATATCAATTACTTAGTAAATATTATTTTCTAAGTTCAAATACTGTCATCCCGACTTAAATATCTGTTAAATAAAGGAGGTCTTTTGATAAAAGGGTTAAGTTTGCATACCCCTAAACTTATAAATATGAAAACCAACAGATCCCAGTGCCCTTTAGTAAGTGTGCTTGACATCGTCGGAGACAAATGGTCGCTTGTTATTATTAGAGACTTGTTTTTAGGTAAAAAAACATTTACCGAATTCATGAAGTCACCAGAAAAAATTGCTTCAAATATCCTAAGCAACCGCCTGGATCTTTTAATTGATCATGGCTTGCTTAACGTTGTTAAACTTCCTCACGATCAAAAAACAAAAATATACTATCTCACAAACAAGGGAGTTGATATATATCCTGTCCTTTATGAAATGATGTTTTGGAGTAATCGAAACTTAGAAAATAAATTTGATTCTACTGGACATACGTTTTTTAAGGACAACAAAGGGGTAACTCCTAAAGTCTCTATTCAAAATACCCAGTCTTTATACATTAGAAATAGAGATAAAATTTTATCTCATAAAGAGCCGTAGATTCATCGGGTTTTATTAAATTGCAATTCACAAGTATAACCAATTTAATAAAATCAACATGAAAAAATTACTTTACACGCTTACCTTTTGTTCAAGCTTATTTTTGAGCGCTCAATCTGGAGGCGTCTTTTTAGGAGAAGGTGAAAACAACGGAAAATCCTTTACAATCGGAGGTGACGAATCCGTAGCAACCGTTTTAAAAATCGCTAAAGACTATAGCGCCAAAGACGCGACCGCTATGATGACTAACTACACAGAAGAATTTTCTGAAAAAGCGCTGGGATGGTCTACAAAGTTTTTAGGCTCGATGGAAACCATTACAATGGATCCATATTTGATTATTCCAGTAAAAATGGAAGGTTCTGAGGATACAATGGTTTTAACTTGGTCTGTAGAAAATAGAAATTTTAAAGATGGTTCAATAGAAAACTTAAACCTAATGGAAATTTTCACCACAAATAAGGAAAATAAAGTTTCCTCGTTTGGACAGTGGGTTTACAGAGAAAAAGAAAGTAATTTTGGATTAAATTACGGTGGAAAATTTATTGGAGATGGCACCTCAGAGTGGTCAGGAAGACCTTTAGTATTCTCAAACAGAGGCGAGGTTGAAGCGATCGAAAAGTTAGTTGTTGATTATAACAATATGGATGGAGCAGCCTGTAGCGAAGCGTTTGCAGACGATGCGGTTCTTTTAGACGCAGAAGGAACTAAAACAGTTATGACAAAAGAAGTTTGGGCTCAAGTTTTTGATGATTTATCAGAAGTTTCATGGAAGGTCTATTCAATAGTCCCTGTGAAAATTCAAAATACAGATCCAGAATCTGGAGTGACTGTGTTTTCAAAAGAAAAAAGAGTTTCTAAAGACGGAACTGTCTGGGAAAAAGAACTGGTAGAATGGTTCTTTTTTAACATGGATGGGAAAATTTCTAGAGTCACTCAATATGCAAAAGACCTCACAAAAGAATAAGTGATATAAGTTTTACAAACCTTAAGAGAGCCTTGCTATTTTTAGCGGGGTTTTTTTGGTTTTATTCGCGAAATCAACATAAATAGTGACTTATAGCAATACAATTTAATTTTTCATTAATTTGCACACTTAATATGCGACCCGATTTATGAAAAATTTCACGCTACTTTTATTATTTTTAATCAGTTTCTCTGCGTCCTCTCAGATTTTAAATCCCGTTAAATGGGAATTTGGTTCTGAAAAAATCACCGATACAGAGTATACCCTTGTTTTTGTTGCAAAAATGGATCCCCATTGGGCGCTTTATTCTCAATTTGTTGAAGAAGGCGGCCCCTTACCAACCCTTTTTTCGTTTGAATCCTCACCTGGTTTTGAACGTATTGAAACGGTGACGGAATCGGACGCAAATAAAGTCACTCAACACGATCCCGTGTTTGAAATGGTGGTTTCAAAGTTTTACGATAAAGCAGTTTTTAAACAACGAGTGCGTGTTAAATCATCGGCTTTCACCATGCGTGGGAATATTGACTTCATGACTTGTGATGATTCAAAATGCACCTATAAACCCGACAATCCATTCACCTTTGACTATTCCGACGAAACAGGATTTGTAATTGTAGGCGGGACCCCAATGTCCGACTCCGAACTCTCTGAGAATGCCAATCAAATATTATATGGGATGGCGCCAGGATCTCTGTCAAAAGCGACCGTCAAGTGTAACACTCAATTAAATTCTTTATCTCTAGACATAAAGGCTTCCAGCAATTCATTGTGGAAGATTTTTGGTTTAGGATTTCTAGGCGGTTTATTAGCCCTTTTAACGCCTTGTGTATTTCCAATGATCCCCTTAACGGTGAGTTTTTTCACCAAAAAAGGGGGGAATGCCAATAAAAAAGGCGGCGTTTCTAAAGCCATTTTATATGGGTTTTTTATTGTCTTGGTGTATGTGGTATTAAGCATTCCATTTCATCTTTTGGACTCTGTGAATCCCGATATTTTAAATGAAATCTCAACCAATGTTTGGTTGAATGTCATTTTCTTTATCATATTTATATTTTTCGCATTTTCATTCTTTGGATATTACGAACTAACCCTGCCATCAACCTGGACCAACTCGACTAGTAGGGGTGAAGGTATTGGCGGAATTTTAGGCGTCTTTTTTATGGCACTAACCTTATCGATCGTGTCCTTTTCATGTACCGGCCCTATTCTTGGATCCCTACTTGCAGGCTCTCTTTCTGCAGATGGAGGTGCTTGGCAGCTCACCGCTGGAATGGGTGGTTTTGGAGTGGCTCTTGGCTTACCTTTTGCATTGTTTGCCATGTTTCCAAACATGTTAAAAGCCCTTCCGAAATCAGGCGGATGGCTCAACACCACAAAAGTAGTTTTAGGATTCTTAGAACTAGCCTTAGCCTTTAAATTTTTATCGAATGCCGATTTAGTGAAACATTGGGGAATCCTTAAAATTGAAGTCTTTTTAGGAATCTGGATTCTTGTGTTTGCCGGACTGACCCTCTATGTGTTTGGGAAAATAAAATTCCCGCATGATTCACCTTTAAAAAAACTGTCTTTTTTCAGAATCAGTTCTGGGTTGCTTGTTTTGGCATTTGTCATCTATTTAGGATCTGGTTTTAAAGTTAATAAAGAAACGCAAACATTCACCCCCTTAACATTGTTAAGTGGTTTGGCGCCGCCTGTGGGTTATAGTTTTTTATATCCAAATGACTGTCCAAATAACTTTGAATGTTTTAAAGATTTAAAAGAAGGAGTCGCATATGCTAAAAAAGTTAACAAACCAATTTTACTCGATTTCACAGGGTATGCCTGTGTAAACTGCCGTAAAATGGAAGAACACATCTGGCCCAAAGCGTCCATCAAACCTTATTTTGAAAACGACTATGTATTGATTTCTCTATATGTAGATGATAAAAAAGAATTGCCTGAAAATCAAAAGTTAACCGTGGAACGCCTAGGCGGTGGTGCTCGAGTATTAGAAAATTATGGACATAAATGGTCCCATTTTCAAACCCAATTTTTTAAGTCGAATTCCCAACCCTATTATGTGTTATTGAGCCCAGATGGCAAAACTATTTTAAATAACCCTGTTGGCTATACGCCAAACGAAGCGGATTATAAAGCTTTTTTGGATTGCGGACTTGAAATTTTTGAAACCCCTTAACTTTCATTCAGCCTGCCGCTATTACTAATTAATTTTATTAACTTTGAAGTCAATATAACAACCAACCTATGCTGGACAGCTTTTTGAAATTTTTAGAATTAGGACTTTACCATATTGTTAGCTTCAAAAGCTATGACCATATTTTGTTTTTAGTCGTACTTACCGTTCCTTATTTTTTTAGAGATTGGAAACGACTCTTGTTATTAGTATCATCGTTTACCCTTGGGCACACCCTTAGTTTGTTGTTAGGCGTGTATGATATTATAAATTTAAAAGCGAATGTAACCGAGTGGTTAATTCCTTTTACAATTATTATTATGGCGATTTACAATGTATTTACTGCGGGTAAATCTTCCAAATACGGCAATCCAGTGATCCTATTTAGTTTGGTCTTATTTTTTGGATTCATCCATGGATTAGGATTTGCCAATGCGTTTGAATCCCTAGTCAGTTCTAGTGAAAGCACCCTTTTGTCAATTTTAGAATTTGCGTTAGGAATTGAAGTTGGACAATTTGTAATTGTTTTTTGCATTTTGTTTTTAGGATTCTTAGGGCAAACCATTTTCAGGTTTTCATTGAGAGATTGGGTCATGGTAATTTCTTCAGTTGTAATTGGGCTAATGCTCCCACTGATATTCAACAGTCCTCTATTTTCTTAATTAATTAATTGTAATTAAATATCGAGTCGTTTTAGGGCCTTAAAAAAATTAAACACAATCCATTTATGTCGACACAAAAGCAACTTAAATACGACAAAGCTTATCTAAAAATGGCTTTAGAATGGGGGAAATTATCGTTTTGTAAACGTAAACAAGTTGGTGCGATCATTGTTAAAGATCGTATGATTATTTCAGATGGATATAATGGAACTCCTACGGGTTTTGAAAATTTTTGTGAAGACGAAGAAGGGTATACCAAATGGTATGTGTTACATGCCGAGGCAAATGCCATATTAAAGGTTGCATCCTCCACGCAATCGTGTACAGGCTCCACCTTATATATCACATTGTCGCCATGTCAGAGTTGTAGCAAACTGATTCACCAAGCAGGGATAACTAGAGTAGTTTATTGTGAAGCTTATAAAGACCTTTCTGGAGTTGAGTTTTTAGAAAAAGCCGGAATCCAAGTCGAATTACTAACGTTGTGATTCCATGTCATTAAACCCAAAACATCTTCCATTTTTGATCGGAGCCGTGCTGGCGCTAGGAATCTATATCGGGGATAAAGTAAGTGTCAATTCCTCCAATACATTCACAAGAACCAATACAAGTAAACAAAAACTAAACCGACTTATCGATTATTTAGAATATGAGTATGTGGATCCAGTGGACACAGACAGTATTGTTGAAGGCGTGATCGACCAGGTTTTACAAAATCTTGATCCACACTCAACCTATATACCAAAACAAGATTTAGCAGCGGTCACAGAAAATATGAAAGGAGATTTTATTGGAATTGGGGTCAGTTTCTACAGCTATAAGGATACGATTGCCGTCATTCGTCCTATAGAAGGTGGGCCAAGTTTTCGTGCCGGAATTATTGCAGGCGACCGTATTTTAATGGCAGATAATGATACGATTCATGGTGTGTTTTGGAGTCAAGACAAAGTAGTTCAGAAATTAAGAGGAAAAAAAAACTCAAAAGTTCGATTACAAATTAAGCGGGCAGACGTCGATAGTTTATTAGATTTCGAAATTACTCGTTCCGAAGTACCCATCAAAAGTGTAGAGTCGTTTTATATGATGAGTTCAACGTTAGGTTATATTAAAATTACTCGTTTTGCTGAAAGCACGTATTTAGAATTTGAAGACGCAGTCGAGGATTTAATAGCAGCAGGTGCCATAAATTTAGTGTTGGATCTTCGGGATAATTCAGGTGGATTTTTGCATATCGCTGAAAAGATCGCCGATGAATTTTTAGAAGATGGTAAACTCATTCTGTTCACTAAAAATAAGTCTAACCAGGTAAACGAAAGCTATGCGACAGAAATGGGTCGCTTTGAACAAGCATCGGTATATGTGCTAATCAATGAAAACTCTGCATCTGCTAGTGAAATTATTGCAGGAGCACTTCAAGACAATGACAAAGGAACTATTCTAGGACGCCGTTCTTTTGGGAAAGGATTAGTTCAGCGAGAAATGGATTTAGGCGATGGCAGTGCCATTCGACTGACTACTTCTAGATACTATACCCCTACAGGTCGTTCCATACAGCGTTCCTATGCAAACGGCTCAGAAGCGTATTATAATTCCTTCTATCAGCGCTTAGACATTAGTGGTGAAGATACGCTACACTCAGATACGACCCCAGATAGTCTTAAGTTCACAACTCCTAAAGGAAAGATCGTTTACGGCGGCGGCGGGATTATTCCGGATATTTATGTGCCTCAAAACAGCGACTTCAATAGTGATCTTGTCGCGTTTTTAAGGGTTGCAGGCCTTATGGACTTTTTTGTTTTTGAGCACTTAGATAAACAACGTTCACACTATGCGTCGTTTTCTGAATCTCAGTTTTTGAGTACCTTTGAAATTTCAGATTTAGTTTATCAGCAATTTGTAACTTATTTTATAGAGGCTTCAAAACTAGACGCTAAGGCTTTAAGTGCGTATGAAATACCTATTAAAACACTGTTGAAATCTGCATTTTCAAAACAGCTTTTTGGAGATAATACTGCGGCAAAAGTAGTGAGTCCTACTGACCCAATGCTCACCAAAGTGATGGATTTAGAAGCAGACCTAATACCAAATTAAGATTTTTCTTTCACTGTGCGATCGATCTTTTTAACCACTCGAAGGATGGTTAAAATTAGAATGGCACACCCTGCTGAGATAGCGGTGATGATGGCCGTATAGCTGTCGTTTTCAAACGGCGTATCAAAATCAATTTTAGTGCAATTAAACACAATTATTCCAAGCGCCAGTACTGATAGTAAATAAGTTAAGAATCGCATATCTATAATAAAAATTTAATATTAGAAGTAAATAGTTTCACAGCAATTGCTAAAAGTACAACCCCAAATATTTTTCGGATAATATTAATCCCATTTTGACCAATGAAACGCTCGATGCGCGATGAGGTCTTTAGTACTATATAAATCACAAACACATTAACAATCACTGCAATAATGATGTTTTCTGTATGAAATTCAGATTTTAAGGAAAGGAGAGTCGTCAAACTTCCAGGGCCAGCAATTAACGGAAATGCCAATGGAAATATAGAGGCATTCATACTCGCCCCTTCTTCTTGTTTATATAAAGTGATTCCGAGAATCATTTCAAGTGCGATAAAAAATAGAATAAACGCACCAGCCACGGCAAAAGAATGCACATCAATGCCAACAAGTTTGAGAATACTATCTCCAAGAAATAGAAATAGAATCATAATGATTCCCGCAATTACCGAAGCTTTTTCACTTTGAATGTGTCCTGCTTTTTTACGTAAATCAATAATAATTGGAATGTTTCCTACGATGTCAATTACCGCAAAAAGGACCATAAATGCCGTTAAAATTTCTTTAAAATCCAAAGCCATGATTACAAATTATATTTATGCAAAGTTGAAAAAAAAAATGATATTCACAAGTTTATTTTGAGCGATTATTTACGTTTAAAATGTTCACAATTAACAGTATATTTGTCACATGTTTCAAATAGGAAAAACCATAGTGTCTGAGGATATTATCGAGAAAGATTTTATCTGTAATCTGAGTGCCTGCAAAGGCGCTTGTTGCATTGATGGTGATGCTGGAGCCCCGCTAGAACCTAACGAAGCGACCAGATTAAAGGACATCTACCCAATTATAAAACCTTACCTCAGACAAATAAGTATCGATGCGATTGAAGCGCAAGGCACCCATGTTGTTACCCAAGATGGAGAGCTTGAAACGCCTTTAATTAATGGTGCCGATTGTGCCTATGTTATTTTTGATGAAAAACAAACCGCTTTGTGTGCAATTGAAGAAGCATACAATCAAGGCGAAGTCGATTGGAAAAAACCAGTCTCTTGTCATTTATATCCTGTTCGTGTAAAAGACTATACGGAGTTTTCTGCGGTCAATTATGACCATTGGGAAATTTGTGATGACGCCTGTTCGTTAGGCAAAGAACTTCAAGTTCCTGTCTATAAATTTGTAAAAGAGGCCCTCATCCGCAAGTTCGGCGCCGATTGGTATGCTGAGTTAGAACAAGTAGCACAAAAACACAAGTAAAATCCTATTAACATCATACCTAAGAAAGAGACCGGAAAATGGAATCACTTTTTGTGTTGATTTTTCAATTTCATAAAAATTCTTGTTTTTAATTAGCCTTACTGCTTCATTTTACCCTAAGAGAGAGAGATGGGTTAAGCATCTGTTTAATAAGGTATTATGTTAGAAGTGTTTAAAATTTATTGTAGGAAAAAAGCTACTCGTTGTTAAAAACTCATAGGCAATGTTTATAAAAATGACTTTCATTTAACCCAACAATTTTAAATCTTTGTTAACCACTTAAACGTGTATTTTTTTAATTCAAAATTTAATTTTTCATTTAGATGTCGCAGGTAGAACCAATTTTACAAGAAAACAAGGACCGATTCGTAATTTTTCCAATCCAACACCATGATATATGGGAATGGTATAAAAAATCAGAAGCGAGTTTTTGGACGGCTGAAGAAATTGATTTACATCAAGATTTAACGGATTGGGCTACAAAACTAAATGACGATGAGCGTTATTTTATTAAGCATATCCTAGCGTTTTTCGCAGCAAGTGATGGCATCGTCAATGAAAATTTAGCAGAAAACTTTGTCAACGAAGTTCAATACAGCGAAGCAAAATTCTTCTACGGATTCCAAATCATGATGGAAAACATTCACAGCGAAACCTATTCGCTTTTGATTGATACTTATGTGAAAGATGAAGTTGAAAAAGACAAATTATTTAACGCAATAGACAACTTTCCTGCCATCAAGAAAAAAGCCGACTGGGCACTTAAATGGATAGAATCTCCAAGCTTTGCAGAGCGATTGATTGCGTTTGCAGCGGTTGAAGGCATTTTCTTTTCAGGGGCATTTTGTTCTATTTTCTGGTTAAAAAAGCGTGGGTTGATGCCGGGGTTGACCTTTTCAAATGAATTAATTTCAAGAGATGAAGGTGTGCATGCTGACTTTGCAGTCCACTTACACAACAAACACCTCATCAATAAAGTCCCTAAAGAACGCATCAGAGAAATATTGCTAGATGCATTAATTATTGAAAGAGAATTTATTACAGAATCCTTACCAGCAAGTTTGATTGGTATGAATTCAAAATTGATGTCTCAGTATTTAGAATTTGTAACCGATCGTTTATTACAAGAGCTGGATTGCGAAAAAGAATATAATACATCAAATCCATTTGATTTTATGGACATGATTTCACTTCAAGGAAAAACTAATTTCTTTGAAAAAAGAGTCTCCGAATATCAAAAGGCAGGCGTTCTCAACAATGAAGAAGAGGACACCAACAAGTACAGTTTCGATTCTGAATTCTAGTCAAATAACTAGAAGAAGAACTTAAAACGGATTTTTAAATTCGTTTTTCATAAACCAATTTTTTGAGGTTCCTAAACAGAGCTTCAAACACAAAAAAACTAAGTATTTGAGGTCACTCAAATATCACTAGGCTAACTAACTAACCGCTTTTTTGAGGCGCATCAAAAAAGCACAATAAAAAAACTAATGTTTGTACTAAAAAGAGACGGCAGAAAAGAAGAAATCATGTTCGATAAAATCACAGCGAGAGTTCGAAAACTTTGCTATGGTTTAAATGAATTAGTCGATCCTTTAAAAGTGGCGATGCGCGTTATTGAGGGACTTTATGACGGGGTTACTACCAGTGAATTAGATAACCTTGCCGCAGAAGTTGCAGCAACAATGACCACTGCACACCCAGACTATGCACGACTTGCAGCGCGGATTTCGGTCTCTAACTTACATAAAAACACGAAAAAGACTTTTAGCGAAGTCATGCATGATTTATACACTTATGTAAACCCACGAACAGGAAAGGATGCGCCCTTATTGTCTGATGAAGTTTATAACGTCATCATCGAAAACAAAGACAAACTCGATTCTACGATTATTTACAATCGTGATTTTGGCTATGATTACTTTGGATTTAAAACTTTGGAACGTTCCTACCTTTTGAAATTAAATGGCATCATTGCAGAGCGTCCTCAACACATGTTGATGCGCGTCTCTATTGGAATACATTTAAACGATTTAGATTCGGCCATAGAGACCTATGAGCTCATGTCTAAAAAGTTCTTTACACATGCAACGCCTACCTTATTTAACGCTGGAACCCCAAAACCTCAAATGTCATCTTGTTTTTTATTGACAGCTAAAGACGATAGTATCGATGGAATTTACGATACGTTGAAACAGACCGCCAAAATCTCACAATCTGCAGGTGGAATAGGACTGGCAATGCACAATATTAGAGCAACTGGAAGTTATATTGCAGGAACTAACGGCACAAGTAATGGGATTGTACCAATGCTTCGTGTATTTAATGATACAGCTCGTTATGTTGACCAAGGTGGTGGAAAACGAAAAGGAAGTTTTGCGATTTATTTAGAACCGTGGCATGCCGATATTTTTGATTTTCTTGATTTAAAGAAAAATCATGGTAAAGAAGAAATGCGTGCAAGAGACTTATTCTATGCCATGTGGATTCCAGATTTGTTCATGGAGCGTGTTCAAGAAGACTCTACTTGGACCCTCATGTGTCCGAATGAGTGCCCAGGATTGGCCGACGTTCACAGTGAAGAATTTGAAACACTTTACTTAGGGTATGAAGCGCAAGGGAAAGGTCGTAAAACCATCAAAGCAAGAGAGTTGTGGGAAAAAATTACCGAATCTCAAATTGAGACCGGAACTCCATATATGCTCTATAAAGATGCTGCAAACCGTAAATCGAATCAGAAAAATTTAGGAACTATTCGTTCCTCAAACCTTTGTACTGAAATTATAGAATACACATCACCAGATGAAGTTGCTGTTTGTAACCTTGCATCGATTGCTTTGCCAATGTTTATTAAAGACGGCAAATTCGATCACCAAGAATTATTTAAGATTACCAAACGTGTGACCCGAAACTTAAATAAAGTCATCGACCGAAATTACTACCCAGTAATTGAAGCCGAAAATTCAAATATTAGACACCGTCCTATAGGGATTGGTGTTCAAGGGTTGGCGGATGCTTTTATTAAATTGAGAATGCCCTTCACAAGTGATGAAGCAAAACAACTGAATCAAGATATTTTTGAAACGATTTATTACGCTGCAGTCACCGCTTCTATGGAAGAAGCCACAGAAGATGGTCCTTATCAAACCTATGAAGGCTCTCCAATTAGTGAAGGAAAATTTCAACACAACCTATGGGGACTTAAAGACGAGGATTTAAGCGGACTTTGGGATTGGGGCAAACTGCGCGAGCAAGTCCTTGAAAATGGTGTTCGAAACTCACTTTTAGTCGCGCCAATGCCGACTGCAAGTACCTCTCAGATTCTTGGTAACAACGAATGTTTTGAGCCATATACCTCAAACATTTATACGCGTCGTGTACTTTCAGGAGAATTCATTGTTGTCAACAAACACCTTTTAGAAGACTTAGTTGAACTAGGACTGTGGAATGAAAGCTTGAAACAAGACATCATGCGTGCTAACGGGTCCATTCAACATGTAGATGTGATTCCACAAGACATTAAAGAACTGTACAAAACTGTTTGGGAATTGAGTATGAAAGATATTATTGATATGTCGCGTCAGCGTGGTTACTTTATAGATCAATCACAATCTTTAAATTTATTTATGGAAGGTGCCACAATGGCCAAACTAACGTCCATGCATTTTTACGCTTGGAAAAGCGGTCTAAAAACAGGAATGTACTACTTAAGAACCAAGAGTGCAGTCGATGCTATAAAATTCACTTTAGATAATAAAAAAGCAGAAGCAGTACCTCAACCAGAAGCTGTTGAAGTAGCAGAAGTAGAGGCAACTGTAATAGAAAAACAGCAAGAGAAAGCAGCAAAAACGGCTGAAAAATTTTCTAAAGACGCACCCTCAGTTGAAGTTGAGCCAATGTCTGCAGAAGAAATGAAAGCTTTGATTGAACAAGCAAAGGAAACCGAAGGCGATGATTGCCTCATGTGTGGATCTTAATACAAGCACTTGATATAAAAAAAGCACCTAATTAATTAGGTGCTTTTTTTGTGTTGTGAACTTAAGTGAGTTATTCATTATCATCACTAAGAGTAGCCGGCTTTACACTACTGTCATATTCCGTATGATATTCTTCCAATAAACCTGTAGTCGCATTTAACAAGTCTTTGGTCTCTAATAACAAACTAAAGTAAAGCGTCGTGTTTTTTGGACTCGATTCTTCCGTTCTTGTTCGTTTAACCTGAATTTCAATATTAGATTTAAGGATGGTCGAAATCTCATTTTTACTATTAATAATTGACTCAATTTTTTCAAAAGATCCAGATTTGAACGCCTGCATTGCATCAGAAAATAATTGCTGTATTGAATCATTAATTTGACTCAGTTCTTTAATTTGATTGAATTTTAATTTTTTGTGATTGTTGTTAACGTGTTTATGACTCACTTTCGTAATGTAAGTAAGTGACTGTGTCATATCTTGTAAGTACCCCAAAATTAGAATATAAAAGTTACTAGCTCCGACACTTGACTCATCTAAGTTCTTAATAAAGTAAAAGATATTGTCTCTTAAATCATCAACCTCATCAGAAAGTTTAATGATTTGTTTTTTGTTCTTTTTAAGTGCATGTAAATCTTGCTGTGCAAGTCCGTTAAATGCAGCTGCATAAATTTTCTTACCACGTTTTAGAACGTTGGCAATGTTTTCAGCACTTTCGGTAATCACTCCTTGAACAGAGCTGCTTTCGGTTTTTTTCAAACGGTCATCCGATGCTATTTCTTTGGTCTTTTTGCTATGAACAATTGAACTTCTAATAAGCAATAGGATCGCTGTTAAAAGTAGTATTGGAAACATCACCTCTAGGTTCAAGTTTAATAAATAAGCAACTAAAGCCGCAGCACTAAAAGCACTAAAGGCCGTAAAAAACCAACCCCCAATAACATTCACAACGCCTGCGACACGATACACAGCACTTTCTGCACTCCAAGCTCTATCGGCTAATGAAGTTCCCATAGCAACCATAAATGTCACGTAGGTTGTAGATAGAGGTAATTTATAAGAAGTCGCTATTGAGATTAAAACAGCCGCAACCATTAAGTTTACTGCCGCTCTTACTAAATCAAAAGCGGGCAATTCATGTACTTTATTGCTTGTTAATTTGATGACAGGTTGTTCAAACTGAGTTTCAATTTTTGCTTGCCAAGACGTTGGTAAAACACGAGCGGTTAAATTTGAAGCCCCCATTGCAAGTCTTACAAAACCACGCGATAAAGCATTTGGCTGAAATCGTTCTTTAGTTTCGCCTTGACTTGACAGGTCTAAGGATGTTTTAACCACATTTTTCGCCTTTGTTGAAAACCATAAAGTAATCACCATGACCATTCCCGCTCCAAACAATAACCAGTTATTAGTTGGTACTTTAGATGCTAAAACATCCATTGGAAACTCAGAGGCTGAAACTCCAGAAGCTGACCATTCTAAGAAAGCATTATAGGCCGCAACAGGAACCCCAATAAAATTAACTAAATCATTACCAGCAAAGGCCAATGCCAAGGCAAAAGTCCCAACAATAATGATCAGTTTATAGATATTTGTTTTAACGACTACAATTAGAAAATAAGAGAGTAATGACCATAGTATCGAACTAACGAATACTATTGAAAGAACTTCATTTTCTAAAAAATCTTTTACGGTACCTCCTCCAATAATATCAAAGGATTGTTTGGCATACGAAGTGCCCTTAAGTCCTTTCATAAATATGAAGTAGGTAATTGCCGTAAGCGCAATTCCGCTAAAAAGAGCACCAACCCAACTTGCTTTCTTTTGAAAATCATAGGACAATAATAGTCTTGAAACCCATTGTACCATCGCTCCTATAGAAAATGCAACGAACACGGATAACAGTATTCCAAATATAATTTGGGATGCTTTGGAAGTATTTATATAATTGATAACTTCACTAAAGTCACCACCATTTGCGCCAATTTTAATTAAGGCCATCGCTACTGCTGCTCCCAATAATTCAAACACAATCGAAACGGTGGTTGAGGTCGGCATTCCCAGAGAGTTGAAAAAATCCAAAAGTAGAATATCGGTGATCATTACCGCCATAAAAATAATCATGATCTCATCGAACATAAATTCACCAGGATTAAAAATTCCTTTACGTGCAACCTCCATCATTCCACTGGAGAAAATAGCTCCAACGGCCACGCCAATACTCGCCACAACCATGATGGTTTTAAATGAAATTGCTTTGGAACCAATCGCTGAATTTAAAAAATTCACCGCATCATTACTGACTCCAACAACTAGATCTGCGATCGCCAAAAAGGCCAAAGCAATAATCATATATAAATAAATATTTTCCATAATTTAGTTTGAATTATTTAGCTAATTTCGAAAGACTTTTGGTCTGTAAAGTTAAGCTAATGTTATGTTTTTAGAAATGAATATCTACCTGAAGGCGATACATTAATTTTGAGTTTCCGTTAGTCACTTCCAAATGACTAATATCGGTTTGAATTTTTAACTTATGACCTACAATGTATTTAGAGAGTCCCAAGGTGTATTGACGCTCCGGGTTTTTTCCTGTTATAGTCTTGTCTAATTCAATGTGGGTATATCTTCCAGATAGTTCGATGTCGTTATTAAAAAGATACCCCATTTGTAAATTTAGTCCGTTCCCTACCTGAACTGCATCGCCAGTTAACGAGCCGTCACTGTTTTTTGCGAAAGCATCCGAAGCAGTTCTGTCAGAATATTCTGCCATTAACGAAACGCCATCATATTTAAACATCGCGTCTACAAAAACAGTATTGATGTTGGTCTCGAAATATGCGTCCTCAACGCCATCAATCGTCATATACGACCCTTGATTACTTCTGTTTTTTACAGCATTGTTATTGTGGTCATAACTCACGCCAATTGCCAATTTTGGTTGGGCTTCTCGTTTCAAATCACTGCCTTTGTAATCACCTTTACTTGAGAAGTTCCCAAAAGGCAGAAATTCTATTCGCCCTGTATATTGATGGCCCCCAAGGTTTCCTGTGGTGATATTTCTTCCTTCGCCTTGAGCGATAGAAATTATTTCTTTAACAACAAATGTATCTGTTAGTTTAAAATGATGCCTAAGCTGAAATCCGAAATCACGATCAATTGTAAAACGACTGTTTAATAATGAACGATCTACTTGTTGTAGATTTCCAGATGAAATCACACGCTCTCTGTTTCCAGGTAATTTTGTTTGCCCAAACCATAGTTCAAAATTTTGATAAAAATTCCATTGCAATACGGCGTCTAAAATATACCGGGGTGCATTACTTGTATATTGGGACGCTCCAGAAAGATCCCTGTTTGAGAGTCCAAGCTCTATTTTGTATTTTAATTTTGGAGAATAGGCGTAACCATCAAACTTTAAACGAGCTCTTCTAGCTAAAAAACTAGCTTCACTTTTTTCGTTTTCTTCCCAGGTTGAACTGCCACGGAGTTGCATTCTCAGACCAACTTTCATGGTCCAAGTACTGTCTTGCCCTACGAGGTTAAAAAGTCCTTTTCCAAATTTTGGTGCATTTACTTCTTGAGAATGTGCTGTCGATACTACAAACAGGCAGATTGCAAGTGATAAAATTCTGGTAATCATAATAATTGTATTAGTTTTTGTCGACCACAAATAACTTACACTAATGTTACCAAAACGTATCCTAAACGTTATTTTAAAATCAAAAAAAAGCTGCCTGGCCAAGGGCAGCTTTTTAGAAGTCATCCTTCTTTTAGTCGACAAAAACTAATATATGATAATGACATTCTTTGTGTGTCTTAAGACATTGTAAAGATTGCAATTAAACATGACCTAAACGTAAGGCTAATATTAAGGAATTATTAATATCATTTAGGTCAGTAATACAGTTATGCTTATTTAGTTTTCAAACATCTATCTTAAGGGTTTAAAACCTCCAATGTTAATTTAATGTAAACTAAATGTTGATTTTGTGTAAATATTTTTGTAATTTTAATTTTTAATTACAACCATAACACAGCTTATCATGAAAAAATATATATTAATTGCACTCGTATTCGTTGGAGCCAACGCTTTTTCTCAAAGTACGATCCAGCCAAAATTAGAAGTTAAAGGAGATGTGACTGTAGCGACCTATTTTTATGACAACGGTACCGTTCAACAAGAGGGTGCCTTTAATGTCAACGGTAAATTAGACGGACTTTGGACCAGCTATGATTTCACAGGAAATAAATTGTCACAGGGAACTTATCAAGATGGAATCAAAACAGGAAAATGGTTTTTTTGGACTGAAAATGCTCTAAAAGAAGTTGATTTTGTAGATTCTATCATCACGAGTGTAAATGAATGGGACCACAAATCTGAACTTGCAATTACCATGAAGTAAATACATTTTAATAAAACATAAAAAGCGCCCAATTGGGCGCTTTTTATGTTTTAAATCGAGTTACTAATTCAATTAAAATTTATAAGAATAACCGACAGATATTTCGGTTCCGGGTTGGTACATCGAAAATGTTTTAGCGGATGTATTATAGGATTCGTACACACTTTCTCTTTTACTGTCAAGTACATTAGAGATCTTTACATCAATCGTTGACTTTTTATCCTCACCAAAACTTTTGTTGAATGTGAAGTTCAAACTATTAAAGGGTTTTGTGTAAACGTCTGGCACAATTCCGGTTCCAACGACTTCCAATGTTTTTCCTTGGACATTAAAAAACAAGCCAGTTTGAAGGCCTAAATCAGTATTGATGTAATTTATTCCTGAATTAATAAGGTATGGCGACTGTCCTTGTAGCTCTCTTGTGGGATCAATAGATTCTCCGTCTCTTGCGGCTAAGACACGTCGGTTATATTCATCGATATTCATTGATAATTCAGATTTAATATAGGACGCATTGATGTTAAACCTCAATTTATTTAAGTCCTCTAAAATAAACCCTAAGGACTTTCTGAATTCAAATTCGATGCCGTAAACTTTGGCCGATCCAAGGTTTTTTGGGGTAATTTGGTCCGGTGCCGATTCGTAAAATGTCAATTCAATTGGATCTGTAAAATCTTTGTAAAACCCACTAAACGCAACCATTTCACCTTCTTCGCCAAAACGCTCATACCGAACATCAAAATTATTAATATAAGATGGGGTTAAGGCTATGTTTCCAATAAAAAGACGGTTTGTTATGGCATCAAAAATTTGACTTTTAGAGGCTTCTTTAAAAGAGGGTCTCGCCGTTGTACGCGAATACGAGCCTCTTAAGTTTTCGATTTCAGTTAAGCTGTAAATTATATTTGCCGATGGGAATAGGTCCAATCTGTCAATAATTTTAGCATTTTCATACACTTCAGTTGCTGCTTGGTTTTGGCCGGTATAATATGTTTGAAATAATTCTGCTCGGATCCCAATCACGGTTTTTAGTTTCTCTGTAACACTAAATTCATTTGAAGCATATGCTGCCAAAATTCGTTGTTCACCTTCATAGGCATTGGCTTGCTCAAAGCGATCACCAGTCACCAAATGTGTGCCACTTCCTGAAGAGGGGGTCCAAAGGTTTTCCTCCGACAATAAGGTGTCTGCATCTCCGTTTTCAACAGAGAGTCCGGTGAGTGGATTTGTGACCGTAAAGGTATAATCATCAATTTTGAAATCTCTAAACTTATAGGTGTAACCGCTTCCAAATTTTACTTTTGCGGGACGTTCAAATAGTGTGTATTTTTTGTTCAGATCAATTTTCCCTACCAGGTTAATTTCTTCAAGTGTTCTCCATATTCTTATGGGAAAACTTGACGCACTAGGACTAATCACATAGTTGCCTTCTTGAGTGACTCTTAACGGCGTAATTCGATGGTCTTTGTCATATACTTTTGATAAAGATGGAGACAGTTTCCAATCCACTTGCCAGTCACTTTCACCAAACGAATGTTTACCCCCTAACAAAATATTTGTAATTGATCTTTCGGTATAAAGCAACGCATCTTTTGTAATCGGTTCAAATCCACTTCCACCGCCTGCTTGCGCCAGTTGTTGTTCATACTTTCCAGCTGTACTCTCACCGTTTTGGATGTGCAGAAAGTTAAATTTATACTTTGAATTTTCACGTTTGTATACAATCCCAGTTAAAAGATTTAGTAAAACAGAATTCACACCAACTTCTCCTAATGTGGTCCGTGTGGCTAAAAGATTGTTATTAGAGGAATTATTTTGGTCTCTCATGTAAGTTCCATCGACTCTGTTGTCGTAAAACTCTGTTTTATTTTTATACGAGAATGATAATTGATACCCTAGTTTGTCATCTCCAACCCTATATTGATTTCCTGCGGTAAACCCAAAATCATAATTAACACCACTGTTTGTTCTTTTAGCCGTTAATTCTTTATTGAAAGCATCTGTTAACGCTGTTAAAAGTGACGAATTAGTAAACGTTCCTGGAATTGGTTGATATCGGTTCACAGGTCTTTTTCTCATGCCATCATCATACCCTAGCCAATCTGTTCTACTACCAGTATAACTTAAATAGTTTGAATTCAAATGCATGTTAGGATTATAAGAAGTCCCTAAAGAAAACGAAAAAGACTTTTTACTTGGATAGTCTTTGGTCACAATATCAATAACACCGCCTGTAAAATCTGCAGGATATTCAGCAGCAGCAGATTTAACTACAATCACATTTTCCAAAATAGATGTTGGAAAAACATCCATTTGAATTGTATTTCGATCCGGGTCTAATCCTGGAATATCAACGCCATTGAGAATGGATTTTGTATACCGATCTCCCAACCCTCTAACATACACATACTTGCCGCCTTGTATCGAAACTCCTGGCACACTTTTAATCGCACTTGCGACATTGCCAGCACCACTGCTTTTAATACTTTGTGCAGATAGTCCATCCAATAAAGTGATCGATTTTCTTTGTAAGTTTAAAACAGCGGATTCTGTATTTTTCCTTACGGAGGTTGTAATAATTATGGCATCTAATGAATTTGTGTTAAGCGTGACATCTACGTTGACATCTGAATTTGCTGTTACAACGACCTCAGAAATTTCCACACTTTGATATCCAATATAGGAGAAAATCAAAGTGTAACTTCCTTCAGAAATCTCAAGCTGGTATTTGCCATCAAAATCAGAAGTAGTTCCAGAGGTTGTGTCTTTAATCAATACATTGGCAAAAGCCATAGGCTCATTATATTCGCCGTCTGTAGTGGTACCAACAATTTTACCAGATTGCGCTGTTAAATGAAGCGTCACAAAAGTTGTCAGTAAAAGCGTTATTAGTCTGTAGTTTTTCATAGTATGTGTTTAAACACGAAACAATTGCTTACGAATCAAGGCAAGCAATTGTAGTTGATTTGTTATGTTTTGAGTTCGAATTAAAATCCTAAACCTGCTTTAGTATTTGCGTATGTCCAATTTAATAATGAAGTGGTAGCTCCAACGGTATTTGCTCCTTGCGAAATTGCAGTAGCCGTAGATCCAAAGTCGGTTACAGTAACTGTTGATGCCTTGTTTACAAAGATATCTGAAGCATTTTCAACTCCAGTTGGTACTACAATTTCCCAAGTTCCAAAGCTTAAAAGCCCATTATTATAGTTTGTTGCGACACCATCGTTATCTAATTCTATATCAGAAGAAGATTTGAATCCGTATGCATATATATTTTCTGTGGATCCCATCGCATTAGAACGGTAGTCTGCATATTCGCCATCTTCGGTAATTTGGTTTCCAATAATAGTAACATTGGTTAATGAAAAGGATCCAGTTGCAGAGCCTTCAGGTCCATCAATTTCAAAAGCATGGTCCGAATTTGTTCCCAACACAACGACTGCATTATTAATTGTCCCCGAATAAGCCTGATCGATGTCTAAAGCATCGTCCCCTTGCGCCCACACTAAGAGGTTTGAAGCATTGACTGTTCCTCCGAAAAACTCGATTCCGTCATCAACATTTCCAACCACTTCAATATTTTCGATGACGGTCCCAGAACCAACCCCACCAAGAGTTAATCCATTAATCTCATTTCCTTCTCCAATCAATGCACCACCGTGACGTATTGAAATGTATTGGTACACACCAGAATTATCAGTTGCATTATTTCCGCCATAAAGACCAAAAGTGTCGTCGGCTGGAATCCCTTCAATTTGTAAGGTTTCTACATCCCCTGAAAATGAACAAGGCGCATCTCCTAACACAATTAAGCCACCCCAAAGTCCAGAGTTTGTTTCATTGAGGTTTGTTCCTGCAGTTTGACCAATTGCAATATTGTCGTTAATAGAAGTAAATATGATTGGCGATGTCGAGGTTCCGACCGCATTTAATTTTCCGCCTTTAGCAATAATAAGTGCAGAAGCCAAAGAACCGGTTCCTTCCGTTCCTTTAATAATAGTACCCGCTTGAATAGTTAATACAACTCCGCTAGATACTACTACTTTTTGGTTAAGGACGTAAATATTATTATTGGTCCAAGTGGTACTTTCAGAAATTTCTCCTGAAACAGAAAGGACATTATCTTCTATTGGTGCCGCAATAATAGGAGCGTCATCACTACTCATACACCCCGTAAACGTGAACACTAAAATTGCCGATAAAGAATAAATTGTTTTTTTCATTTTAATTTATGTATTGTTTTTAATTGATAGGGCAAATATCTTATTTATACCCGCCTATGAGGTTACATCACTTTTACAAAACCATTAACAAAACGTTAGCTTACATTAGATTTGTCTCTTTTTTAGAAACATTTATTTAACATTGAAATTACTATCTTGCAGGTTAATAACAGATACTATGAATTGGGAACAATTACTGTCTTTGAAACGACAAGGAGACACGAACAAACGCCTTAGAAATGAACAAGACGAAACTCGTTTAGGCTTTGATGTCGATTACGATCGCATTATTTTCTCTCCTGAATTTAGAAGTCTTCAAGACAAAACTCAGGTCATCCCATTGTCATCGATAGACTTTGTACACACCCGGTTAACGCACAGCCTTGAAGTGAGTGTAGTGGCACGTTCCTTAGGAAGAAAAGCAGGCGTAAAAATACTAGAAAAACATCCCTACCTAAAAGAAGTACACGGCTATAAACCCAACGATTTTGGTGCCATCGTTGCGGCCGCAGCGCTGGCACACGATATTGGGAATCCTCCGTTTGGACACTCTGGAGAAAAAGCCATTGGCCACTATTTTAAAAATGGCCCTGGGCAAAAATTTAAAGACCAATTAAGCCCAAAAGAATTTCAAGACTTATGTGATTTTGAAGGCAATGCCAATGGATTTAAAGTCCTCACTCAAGACAAACAAGGAACACAAGGAGGATTACGGTTGAGTTATGCCACTTTGGGTGCTTTTACCAAATACCCAAAAGAATCCCTTCCAGTAAAACCAACAGCGCACATTGCGTCTAAGAAATATGGCTTTTTTCAAACAGAAAAAACAAACTTTTTAGACGTCGCTGATGAATTAGGATTAAACAAACTTAGTGCCGATAATGCGCAATATTCAAGACACCCATTAGCGTTTTTGGTCGAAGCAGCCGATGATATTTGTTATACGATTATTGATTTTGAAGATGGGATTAATCTCGGACTTATTGAAGAAGATTATGCACTTGAGTACTTAATAAACTTAGTCAGACACACCATCAATTCCGAAAAATACCATGCGCTTCCTTCTACAAAAGAACGTGTGAGTTATTTAAGAGCCTTGGCAATTAGCACGTTGATAGAGGATGCTATTAATATATTTATGGCGCATGAAAAAGAAATTCTTGAAGGGGAATTTCATGTATCAATCCTCGATAAAAGTAAATACCAAGCCCAAATAGGTGATATTATAAAATTGAGTGTTGAAAAAATATATAATTCAGACGAGGTCATTGATAAAGAGATCTCAGGTTTTGAAATTTTAAATCAACTTTTAGATCGATTTATTTTAGCAGTAAATAATAATTATGAAAACGTGCCCACAAGTTATGATAAACTTTTATTGAAACTTCTTCCAAATGAGGTTAATTTTCTAGATAAAAACCTCTATACACGATTGATGAATGTCTGCTATTTTGTGTCGTTGTTTTCTGACACAAAAGCGGTACAAACCTACAAAAAAATTAAAGGTTTAATGTTTTGATGTAAAAGCATTTTTTTTGTAGATTGCCGTTAACCAATTTTGCTTTTAAGAAATTCTAAATTTATTTCTTATGACAAAGCATTATACAACACTAGTCGTTTTTGCGACTTTGGTTTCTATTACGTTATATTTTAGTATTGAAAAAAATACTAAGACGCTTCAAGTTGAAGATTTAAGACGACAACATCAATACTTTTTGGACCATAGTCCTTTTAAAGAAACTCAAAGACTTTCAAGAGATGAAAGAAAATCTTTAGGGCTTCCTCCCAACTCTTTTAATGAACGCCTTTGGGACCTTACTTTAGATCCTATATTGGGACGTCCTGCTAATGAAAGACTTCTAGAGACCCAAAAAAAATTAAGAGAAACATCCCTTTCAAGTGGTGTTTCTCAACGATTAGTTAGCACTTGGGAAGAACGTGGTCCAGCAGATTTAGGAGGCAGAACGCGCGCTATATTATTTGATCCAAATGATATAGGCAATACGGATGCTTCTGATGATTATACCCGAGTTTTTGCTGGTGGTGTATCAGGGGGATTATGGGTAAATGAAGATATTACTGATCCAAATTCGTCTTGGTCATTGGCGACAGGTCTTTCGTCTAATATTTCTGTAACTTCAATAATAGTAGATCCCAATGACTCTATGACCATGTACATCGGTTCTGGAGAATCGTATACTTCTGGGCATACTTTTGGACAAGGTGTTTGGAAATCCACAGATGGTGGTGCAAGTTGGAATCATATTTTTGGAGAAGCTGCAGGGACTTACGCTTATGATAATCAAATTATTAATGGCATTTTTTATATAAATGACATTGTAGCTAGAGCAGTTGGAGCGACTACAGAACTCTATATTGCTGTTGCGGGAGCTTCCCACAGATATTCAACGCCAAATCAATTTCATTCTTTGTTAGAACAAGGGGTTTATAAATCTTCTGATGGCGGCAGTAATTGGATAAGATTTGAGATTAATGATACCGAAAACCGCCCTTCCAATCCTAATGATATTGAATTGGATCTTGATAATAATATTTGGGTCACGACGACATGGAGTAATTTTCGATTTGGTGGCGGAAAAATCCTTAAATCTACTGATGGGCTATCCTTTAGTTTAGTGCATACAATTTCTGGAGTGCAGCGAACAGAGCTAGAACCTTCTCAAACAGATGTGAATACATTTTGGTTAGTAGTGAATGGCGCTGATGGCGCTGATTTGTACACAACCACCGATGGTTTTTCTACAGTCACACAAATTGAAACAGAGCCTAGCGATGTTGATAATGACATACCTGCAACTGATTACACAAGAGGCCAAGCAGGTTATGATTTAGAAATTGAAGCAAATGCAGCTGGCAACTTGATTGTTGGCGGAATTGACCTCTTTAGATCTACAGATAATGGAGCCACTTGGAGTCAAATTTCTAAATGGTCTAATAATAATAATTTAAGAAATTTAAACGTATCTCTTGTTCATGCAGATCACCACGGCACCTTTTTTCGACCTGGGGAGGGGAATAGCAATAAAGTTATTTTTACAACCGATGGCGGCATTTACTATTGCGACGATATAACTCAAACCTCTACTCCGAGTGCAATTACTAGCAGAAACAAAGGGTATAATACGTCACAATTTTATTATGGATCTATTGATGCATCTGCACAAGACACCTACGACGATATTGCTGGCGGCACACAAGATAATGGGACTTGGACTAAATTGAATGGAGTGCCAGGAGTCAATACGTTTACATATACGCGTGGAGGTGACGGCGCTTTTACCGAGTTTGATGATAGTGGTGAATACTGATTGATTCATATGTTTATAATTCACATAACTTAAGGACTTTACCTTTTGACATTACCACCACTTCCTATCCAATTGCATCCAATGGCACAAACACAAGAGGAAATTTTATAAACGAAGCTGCACTAGATAAGAATTTAGATATTTTGTACAGTAATTCCATACCCAGTCCAACAGGTGATAACCCCAACCCTACCCCCCAAATAGAAAGAAATGCAAATATTTTTGGAGGGTCAGCCAATGCAGTTGTAAGAACACAACTGTCAAATGCTGTTTTTGATGCGGATATTTCTGCACTAAAAATCTCACCTTTTACAACCACTTCTTCAAAGCTATATGTGGGATTAGAAAGCGGAAAACTTCTCCGAGTAGACAATGCCGATACCGAAACTCCATCGTGGAATGATATAATGGGAGCAGACTTTGTCGGAAGTATTTCTGACATAGAGTTTGGAGAAACAGAAGACGAACTATTTGTAACGATGTTCAATTACGGGGTTGTGAGTGTTTGGTTTAGTGACGATGCTGGGACTAGTTGGGCAAATATAGAAGGCGATTTACCAGATATCCCTGTCAAATGTATTTTACAAAACCCACTATTCACCAATGAACTTATTGTAGGAACGATGTTAGGAATTTGGCGTACAGAAGATTATACGAGTACAAGTCCAACATGGGTGCAATCGTTTAATGGCATGCGAGAAACCGCTGTTTTTGATTTGGATTTAAAAGCCTCCGATAATACGATTTTGGCGACAACCTACGGAAGAGGTTTTTTCACCTCTAAATTTACGACACTAGGATTTAATGAACGTGAGACTATTGCTAGTACACTCAAAGTATTTCCTACAATTTACGATGGAGAATTCACATTAACAGCCAGCAAAACCTTGGGCGTTAACAAAGTAAATATTTATTCCATCACAGGAAATAGCGTCTATGAAACAACCCTTGATATACAACAAGGCTTCCGAAAAAAATTCGATTTAAATTTAAATTCAGGACTATATTTGATTAAATTTAAAGGCTCTGATTTTGAAGCTACTAAACGAATTATTATTCAATAAAAATTTAGCAATATTACTTAGAGAAAGGAAGGTCTTTAAGGTGTCCCTTTTTTTTGGATTAAATCGGAGATGAATTGCTTCAGATGAAAATGATCAAGCTCCAGTGTTTTATAGAGTGTATTGACCGATCCATGCTCAATAAATTCATCTGGAATCCCTTTAAAAATCACATCATTTTTGTAGTTGTGAGTGGCTGCAAATTCTAAAATAGCACTTCCAAATCCGCCGCTGATCACACCCTCTTCAATCGTTATTAGCGTTGAATATGTTTTAAAAATAGTATGCAATAATGGGGCATCTAAAGGTTTTACAAAGCGCATATCATAGTGTGCACAATTGAGCCCATTGATGGCTTTTGAAACCGTACTAGAAATCGCTCCTACACTTAAAACGGCAAGATTCTCTCCGTGTTCCAATTGAATTCCAGTTCCAATTTCAATCGTTTCAAACGCTGATTTCCAATCAGGTGTCACGCCTCTACCTCTTGGATATCGAATCGCAATTGGATGCTGCAAGCCTTTTTGAGCGGTGTACATAATGTTTCGTAATTCTACCTCATTTCTAGGCGCCATAATGATGAGGTTGGGGATACAGCGTAGGTATGCCAAATCAAATACCCCATGGTGTGTGGCACCATCTTCGCCAACCAGCCCAGCACGATCAATACAAAAGATAACCGGCAAATTTTGCAAGGCTACATCGTGAATGATTTGATCATACGCCCGTTGTAAAAAAGTAGAGTAGATATTACAAAATGGGACTAAACCTTGCGTGGCCATACCCGCAGCCATCGTCACAGCGTGTTGTTCTGCAATCCCCACATCAAAAGCACGTTCTGGAATTTCATCCATCATGTATTTGAGCGAACTCCCCGTAGGCATGGCCGGTGTAATGCCAACAATCTTCTTGTTCGCTTTGGCGAGCTCAACCAAAGTCAGTCCAAAAACGTCTTGGTATTTTGGAGGAAGGTTTTCGTTATTTTTAGAAATCAAATCTCCTGTAGTTGCGTCAAATTTTCCTGGCGCATGGTATCTTACCTGATCGGTTTCTGCTTGTTTTAAACCCTTCCCTTTTGTAGTTATGATATGTAAGAACTTAGGGCCGTCAATGGTTTTGAGGCGTTCTAATTCTGTAAGAAGCGCCGCCATATCGTGTCCATCAATAGGACCCGAATACTCAAAATTGAGGGCTTCAAAAATATTATCTTGTTTTTGTGTGCCTTTTTTCACATTGGTGAGATACTGTTTCAGAGCGCCGACACTTGGGTCGATTCCAATCGCATTATCATTTAAAACCACCAACAAGTTAGCTGTTGTTACCCCCGCGTGATTCAAGCCTTCAAAGGCCATTCCACTTGCAATGGAGGCGTCGCCAATCACGGCAATATGCTGTCTGTTTTCTCCTTTTAATTGGGAGGCAATTGCCATTCCTAAAGCCGCCGAAATAGAGGTCGATGAATGTCCAGTACCAAACGTATCGTACACACTTTCGTCTCGTTTTGGAAAACCACTAAGTCCTTTGTGTTGTCGGTTGGTATGAAATTCTGATTTACGACCGGTCAAAATTTTATGCCCATATGCTTGATGCCCAACATCCCATATCAATAAATCGTCGGGGGTATTAAACACATAATGCAACGCGATGGTCAATTCTACCACCCCAAGACTTGCCCCTAAATGCCCTTCTTTGGTCGCGACAATTTCTATAATAAACCGTCTTAACTCTTGTGCAAGCTGCTGTATATCAACTGCGGAAAGTTGACGTAAATCTTCTGGAGAGTTTATATGTTTGAGTATATTTTTTAACACATAGCAAAAATACAAGATTGAAGTCGTATTTTTGACTTATGGATGCTATTTTTGATGATGAATATTTTATGAAAAAAGCCCTTCAGGAAGCAGAAGCTGCTTTTGAGAAAGGGGAAGTCCCAGTGGGTGCTGTGATTGTGGTTGATAACAGAATCATTGCAAGAACACACAATCTCACCGAACTTTTGAATGATGTCACCGCCCATGCAGAAATGCAGGCCATTACGGCTGCAGCTCATTTTTTAGGCGGAAAGTATCTGAATAAATGCACATTATATGTGACTCTTGAACCCTGTCAGATGTGTGCAGGGGCGTTGTATTGGAGTCAGATTTCTAATATTGTATATGGGGCGAAAGACGAAAAGCGCGGTTGTGGTGTGATGGGCACTAAACTACACCCAAAAACCATACTAAGGGGCGGCATTTTAGCAACGGAAGCCTCGGAATTGATGACCCGTTTTTTTGTGGAAAAACGAAATTTGAATTAAAATTTAGGAGTCTTTAGAATCATTAAATTCGCGCATTTTATCCAGATTCTCTTGGGTAAGCATATAATCGGCGACTTTTTTATCTTTCCAACGGTAATAGGAAAACAACGGAAATACGACCGCACACAATCCAATCACCCCAAATCCCACCAATTTTTTTGAATACGGCAAATCAACAATCAAGCCTGTGAGCATGCTGACCATTGTCGCAATAAATAAAAACCAGATTATATATTTCATTTTATGATTGTTGCTTTATTTTAGGTCGACTTTTAGATGAAGTTCATTTAATTGTGTTTCATCTATGGCTGATGGCGCGTCGATCATGACATCGCGTCCAGAGTTATTTTTTGGAAAGGCGATAAAATCACGAATCGTTTCCTGACCTCCAAGTATTGCAACTAAACGATCCAATCCAAAGGCGAGGCCTCCGTGTGGAGGGGCGCCATATTCGAAGGCATTCATTAAAAATCCAAACTGTTCTTTTGCTTCTTCTGGTGTAAAGCCAAGATGATCAAACATCAATGCTTGTGTTGCTTTGTCATGGATACGGATCGAGCCTCCTCCAATTTCGTTACCATTTAAAACCAAATCATACGCATTGGCTTTCACGGCACCCGGATCGGTATCTAATAACTTAATTTGATCTGGTTTTGGAGCGGTGAACGGGTGGTGCATTGCATGGTAGCGTTTGCTGTCTTCATCCCATTCAAGTAACGGAAAGTCGGTCACCCATAGCGGTGCAAACTCCTTAGGGTCTCGAAGGCCCAAACGTTCTGCAAGCTCCATTCGGAGTGCGCTTAATTGAGTTCTTACTTTATCAGTCGGTCCAGAGAGGACACAAACCAGGTCACCAGATTGGGCTCCTGTCACTTCTGCCCATTTCCCTAAATCGTCTTGATCATAAAATTTATCTACTGAAGACTTATACGTTCCATCCTCATTACATCGCGAATAGATCATTCCTAAAGCATCAATTTGTGGGCGTTTTAGCCAAGTGATAATGCCATCAATTTCTTTTCGAGTGAAGCTATTTCCACCAGGAACGGCTATCCCAACCACTAATTCTGCGGAGTTAAAAACGCCAAAATCTTTGTGTTGAGCCACGGCATTCAATTCTCCAAACTTCATTCCAAATCTAATGTCTGGTTTGTCATTTCCGTAGGTTCGAAGCGCATCATCATACGTCATTCTTGGGAAAGAAGTAATCTCTTTTCCATGAATAGATTTTATCAAATGGCGTGTTAAGCCTTCAAAAATGGTTAGGATATCTTCTTGATCTACAAACGCCATTTCACAATCAATCTGGGTGAATTCGGGTTGTCTGTCGGCTCTTAAATCTTCATCTCTAAAACATTTTACAATTTGAAAATACTTATCCATACCGCCAACCATCAACAATTGTTTGAACGTTTGTGGCGACTGTGGAAGGGCATAAAACTCACCTTCGTTCATTCTGCTTGGCACTACAAAATCACGCGCACCCTCTGGCGTTGATTTGATTAAGTAAGGCGTTTCAACTTCTATAAATTCTTGAGAAGACAAATATGAACGAACTTCTTGCGTCACTTTATGTCTAAAGATTAAATTATTTTTAACGGGATTTCTTCGAATATCTAAATAGCGATACTTCATGCGAAGCTCTTCTCCGCCATCGGTTTGATCTTCAATGGTGAACGGCGGCACTTTTGCAGTATTTAAAACGGTTAGTTTTGAAACTAATATTTCAATATCCCCAGTTTCTAAATTTGGATTTTTAGACGTACGTTCAATGACGGTTCCCGTTACTTGAATGACAAATTCACGACCCAAACTTTTAGCCAGGGTAACCATCGCTTCTGGCGTGCGCTCTGCATCAAAAATAAGCTGAGTGATTCCGTAGCGATCTCTAAGATCGATCCAAATCACAAATCCTTTATCACGGGATTTTTGTACCCAACCCGAAAGGGTTACTTCTTCGTTGATATTCGAGGTTCTTAACTGACCACAATGATGACTTCTGTACATAAGACTTAATTAGTTGCGCAAATTTAACATTTAAAAATTAAAATCGATAGGCTTAGGAAGCGACTTTAAGCTTTTTTGTTTTCAATTTATTAATTAAATAAAATAAGATAGGCACGACAACCAGTGTCAAAAAGGTAGCAAATGTTAATCCAAAGATAATTGCCCAACCCATTGGCCCCCAGAAAGCAACGTTTTCACCACCAATATAAAAGTTGGGGTTCAGTTGGGTAATCAAGGTCCTAAAATTAATATTGATTCCGAGCGCTAAAGGAAGTAGCCCTAAAATGGTCGTTATTGCCGTTAATAACACCGGTCTTAAACGAGTTCTACCGCCTTCAACCACACACTCAACAAGGAGTTTAGGTGTTAATTTATCGGTTTCTTCCAACCCTAATTCTCGTCGTTTTCTAAGGATCGTAAGATTGATGTAATCAATCAAAACGATGGCATTGTTAACGACAATTCCTGCTAGAGAAATAATACCAATCATGGTCATAAGCACCACAAAGTCCATTCTAAAAATGAGGAGTCCAAATAAGACCCCAATCAAACTAAGAAATACAGAAATTGAAATAATAATTGGGGTTGTAGCCGAGTTAAATTGTGCAACTAAAATCAAGAAAATTAAAAGGACCGCAATTAAAAGGGCATTACTCAAAAACGCCATTTCTTTGGCTTGTTTCTCTTGTTCACCTGTAAAACTAATAGCTATACTTTTTGGCGATTCGAATTTTTCAGCAATGACTCTAATTTTATCGTTGACTTCTGTAGGGTTATAATCATTTAAAACATTGGAATAAATGGTGACCACTCGATCTAAATTAATGCGTTTAATGGCGCTAAACGAGGATTGATTTTCAGTGGTTGCAACCGCCGAAATTGGCACTTGTTTTATTTGGCCATCACTTTGATTTCTAAAGGTTATTTTTTGATCGAGCAAGGCCGATTTATTATAACGCATTTCATTTTTTAGTCTTAGATTTATAGGATAATCATCATCCGCGTTTTTGTAGGTTGAGATTTCTTTTCCATACAAAGCAGTTCGTAAGTTGGCTCCAATTTGACCTGTTGAAACCCCCAGTCGTCGTGCTTTTTGACGGTCAACAGAAATTAACATTTCGGGTTTTCCTTGATCAATATCTAGTTTCAATTCTTCAATTCCCGCAATATTAGAGGAATTGATAAAGGATTTTAATTGATTGGCAGTTTCCAAGATTAAGCCATAATCATCCCCTTTAATTTCAATATTGATGGGGGCGCCTGTTGGAGGGCCATCAGCGGGTTTATCCACCACAATACTCACGCCGGGATAGCCTTGTATAACATTTCGAATGTCTTTTAAAACGGCTTCAGTACTCACTCCTTGACGGTCTTGATACTTTACAAAATCTACTGTGATTCGAGCTTTGTTTGGTGTTTTTCCACCCTCCTGCCCTCGAGACGGGTCGGCAGTACCTTCTCCTACTTGTCCAATAATAGAAGTAATCAAAAAGCTTTTGCCATCGACGTCATACTTTTTTAAGTAGTTTTCTATGTCTTGTTCAATTTCCTTTGAAATAAGATTTGTTTCCTCGATGTCAGTCCCAATAGGATATTCGATGTATACAAAGACTTGTTTAGCATCGGTGTTCGGGAAAAACAATATTTTAGGAGGAAAAGTCGCCATTAAAAATACCGCAAGAATTAATAACCCAAACGTTCCAACGATGATACTACCCGGTTTTTTTCCTTTCAGGGCGTAATTCAAAAAACGTTCGTAGAGGTTTTCTAACTTTGTTATAAAAGTGATTTTTGATTCCTTTTTAGGAACCACCTTCATATACACCGAAATCAACATTGGGTTGATGATTAGCGCTACAAAAAGGGATGAGCTTAACACGATAATTAAGGTAATTGGAAGCCATTTCATAAATTCACCCATAATACCTTCCCACATAATTAAGGGGAAGAATGCAGCTAAAGTGGTTGCTGTGGACGCGATAATTGGCATCGCCACTTCGCCTACACCAAGTTTCGCGGCTTTAATCCTTGGGTAGCCCTCATCCATCAATCGATAGACGTTTTCGACCACCACAATCCCGTTATCAACCAACATCCCTAGCGCAATGACTAGAGAAAACAAAACCATTGTGTTCAGAGTTACCCCCATAAAACTTAAAATAGTAAACGATAGAAACATCGATAATGGAATGGCAATTCCAACAAACAATGCATTTCTAAATCCTAAAAAGAAGTAAAGGACTGTGACTACCAAAATGACGCCTAAAATGATGCTGTTTTCTAGATCGGACACCATGGTTCGGGTGTCGTTTGATTGATCGTTGGTCTTAGAAATTATTAAATTGTGTGGAAATACATTTGCGGCCGCTTGTTCCAGAATGGCATCAATTTTAGTCGAAGCCTCTAAAAGGTTTTGACCGCCTCGTTTCTTAACATCCAACATGACTACAGGTTGCATATATTCTCTAGCAAAACTTTCTTTTTCTTGCTCTTTGAAATTCACATCTGCAATATCTCTTAGGTAAACAATGTTTCCTTTTTCATGCTTGACGATAATATCTCTAACGCTTAAAGGGTCTTTGAATTCACCGAGAACACGGACCGTGCGTCGAATGCCATTTTCGAGGATATCTCCTCCAGAAACACTCATGTTTTCAAAAGCAACGGCATTTTCTATATCGGTAAAACTGATTTTAGACGCCTCCATTTTATATAGATCGACCGCAATTTCAAGTTCTTTTTCTTGAACTCCTCTAATATCGACGGCTGAAATTTCAGAAAGTTCCTCTATTTCATCTTCTAAATATTCGGCATATTCTTTCAATTGATCCATTGAAAATTCGCCCGACAAATTAATGTTCATGATGGGGATTCGCTCACTAAAATTCATTTCCGTAATGCTCGGCTCTGATGGTAAATCCTTTGGGAAATCAGGATCTGCCATCGCAACATCAACTTTGTCTTTAACTTTTTGAAGCGCTTCTGAAGGTGTGTAATCAAAACTAAATTCCACCACAATACTCGAGTAACCCTGAATTGAATTGGAAGTGATTTTATCGACCCCTGTGATTGAATTTATTTCCTTTTCTAGTCGTTTGGTGATTAGTTTTTCGACATCCAACGCAGAATTCCCAGGGTAGGGTGTGGCTACATAAATTTGTGGGATAATAATTTCTGGAAAATTCTCACGTGCCATCCCTGAGTAAGAAAGAAATCCACTTAAAACAATAATGAATGTGATGACTGAAACGGTCATACGATTTGAAATCGCCCAGGAAGAAAGTTTAAACTCTTTAATTTTTTTTATGCTCATAATCTACTAGTTTACAAGTTTTACGTCTTCGTTATTATTTACAAGTCGTGCACCTTTATCAACCAGCATAGAGGTTTCTGAAAGCCCTTCAGAAATATAAGAGAAGTTATTATAATTCTTCGCCTCGGTCACAAATGTTTTTACAACTTTATGGTTGCCCGCATTTGGTTCAATCGTATAAACAAACGTCTTGTTGTCGCGATCTTTTTGAACGATTCTCGATGGAATGACTATACCATTGGCTCTAAAATCATTGATCTTAATGTCAGCAAGCAAGTTAGCTTTTAACTCATTATTGGGGTTTTTTAGATCAATACGAGTTTTAAAGCTTCGGTTGTTTGGATTAATAAAATTTCCAACTTGTGAAATTGATGCCTCTACAGATTTGCCAATAGATTTAAAATTAAGGAGGACTTTTGTCTCTTTTTTGATGGATTTTAAATACGTTTCCGTGACCTCACTTTCGACATAAATATCCTTAAGATTTACAAGCCTTAGGAAGGGTGCTTGTGGAGACGTAAGTTCCCCTGTTTTAGCAAAAATTTGATCAATTGTTCCAGAAAACGGCGCGATTACTTTCATTTTTCGTGCTTGTGCTCTCAAACTTTTCATATTATTTTCAAGCCCTTCTTTCTGTGCTTTTGCTTGAAGGAATTGAATTTCACTTCCAATATTTTGATCCCAAAGCCTGGCCTGACGTTCAAAAGTAGTGGTAGCCAAAGCAAGTTGAGTTTCTAATTGTAACACTGAGTTATCGATCACAGCACTATCGAGTGTTGCAAGTATTTGCCCTTTTGAAACAGATTGTCCTTCCTTGGTTAAAATACCTGTTACAGTCCCGCCCATTTCCGCATGTAATTCAATCGACTGATTGGCTTTCACCATTCCTTGGATTTCGATATAATGATTAAAGTCTTTGATTTCTGCTTTAAATGACGTGACGGTCATAAGTTTTTGTAACGTATCTAATTCAGAAATAGCGACTTCAACACTTTTAAGTTCTGTGCTGATACGATCCATTTTTTCAATTAGACTTGCCTTTTTAGTTTTTAAATCGGTTAACGATTGTGATTCTTTCTCTGAACTGCCACACGACAGAACAAGGGTTAAAATAAATAGTGAAATAATTGTTTTCATTTGAGTCATCGGTTGGGAATGTTTCATCTTTTAGTTGTTGTAGGATGTGTTAATGAGTGCTTCTATATCAATTCGTTTGATTAGGATGTTTAGCATGGACTGTAAATAATCTTGTTGCGCCACATACAATTGTCTTTGTGCTTGCGACAAGTCAAAACTAGTAGTCAACCCTTCAAAGAATTTAATTTCATTTTTCTGGGCGATATTTTCTGAGAGTTTAAGCGCTTCTTTTTTAATTTCAAGATCTTCTACTGCAAATTCATAGTCGCTGGTCGCGCGCGCAATTTCTAGCCGAATTTTTTCTGTAGTATCTTCTAAAAGTGCTTTGGATTTCTCAAAATTGAGGCGAGCCATTTTTGTGGAAGCACTTCTTCCGAGCGAACTAAAAATTGGAATTTCCATAGTCACTCCAAAAAGAGAGGCACCAAACCATTTTTGTGAATCCTCCAAAAAGTTAAATTGATCATTATTTCCAGAATAACTCCCGTTTAAAAAGGCATCAATAGTAGGTAATGCTTTGCTTTTTTCTAACTTCAATAAGAGTTCTTGACCTTTGACATCGTTGAATGCTATTTTATAATCCACAACATTTTCAACTTCAATAATTGACTGTAAAGGCAGAAGTGTTGTATATATTAAGATCAATTCATCAAGGCTGTCTGTCAAAACGACGGGAGTGTTTAATTCAAGACCTAGGGCGTTATTAAACATTTGATAAGCTAATGTCTTTAACCTCTTAACGTACCCTTGATTACTTTTCAAACTCGCCAATGTTAATTGTAGTTGTTGGACGCTTTCTTGTTCAATCAAACCATTTTCATATACCTTTTTAAGATCACTTACGTTTTTTTCTATCAGAGTGATATTTGAGTTGACGATTTTAAAATTCTCTTCAGCTAACAATACATTACCATAGGCATAAGCGACCATTTTTCGGAGTTCAACTTCTGTTTTCTCTTTGGCATTCTCTGAAATTTCAAGATATACTTTTGCCGCTTGAAGCCCTACTAAATAGGAGCCGTCAAATATTTTTTGCGAAACTTTTAAGGTGCCATTCATTGTTTGTTTGGTGCCAAAAGTGATTTCTGAAAACTGGCCTACAGGTCCACCAAAAAACTCTGCTGGGATCAACGAAATTTGTTGTTTCAGCCAATTATTATAATTGAGGGTTGCTTTGATTTGAGGAAGTCCTGTAGACGTAGTTTGCCACTTTTGGAGTTTTGCAATTTCTACATCACGGGCAGCGTTTTTCCCCAAATAATTGTTTTGAATTGCAAATTCAGCAGCCTCTCTAAGAGAAAATCGAGTGCGCTCTTGCTGAGCAACCACCGACGTCGTTATGAATAAGAAAAGAATTAGTTTATGAAGCATTTGTTTTTAGGTTAGATTTTATATAATTGTTAAGTAGATTTAATCCTTTTTTGGTGATAATAGCGCGTAGGTGGTATTCAAGATAACTTTCAAAAAGGTAGTTTTTATCGAAGAGTGTTTCAGGAAAAATACTAATATCACGAATCCCAGTCATCCCATTAAAATACATTCTAGATATGAAATCTATATCAATATCAGTTCTAAATAAACCAGTATCAACCCCCATCTTTAGACTGTTCTCAACTGAAGAATGCATTTTTTCAAATTGCTTGATTTGTAAACGTTCATAAATTTCAGGGTAATATTTTTTGAGTTGATACTGTGGGGACACTCGTTCATTTTTGAAGTAATTCATCACAAATAGTTTGATGTCATAGAGCTCTTCAATAGGATTTATTGAAGAAGCGTTTATCTTATCAATCCCTTCATAAATATGGTCGAGTGTTTCAAATATAACCACTTCTACAAGTGCTGTTTTGTTCGAAAAATGAGCATAAATTGTTTTCTTTGAAATCCCAATGGCATTCGCGATGTCATCCATTGTGACACTCTTGAACCCTAAGGACAAGAACAATTCTTCTGACTTTGATATAATTTTATTTCTCATAACTGAGTGCAAATTTACAACAGGAAACTTTAAAAACAATTAAAGTTTCCAAAGTTTTACGATTTTTTAACATTTATTAGTTTCTCAAACTAAAATAGTTTTAGGAATTCACTTATTTTTGCAGACATGAAAGCCATTGAAACGTATCAAAAACAATTTTTAGCCTTTTTAGAAACTTATAAAGAAGAGCGAGAGCCTAAAAATCTGTATGAGCCCATAGCCTATATATTAAATTTAGGAGGGAAGCGCTTGCGACCTGTTTTAACCCTAATGACCACCGATTGTTTTGATGGCGATACACACCAAGCTCTCGACGCTGCATTGGCAGTAGAAGTTTTTCACAATTTTTCTCTAATTCACGATGACATTATGGACGCCGCACCGTTGCGTCGCGGCCATCAAACCGTGCATGAAAAATGGGATCTAAACACGGGGATTCTTTCGGGAGATGCGATGCTTATTATGGCATATCAATTATTTGAAAACTACCAACCTGAAACTTTTCAAAAGCTCGCAAAATTGTTCAGTCAAACAGCATTGGAAGTCTGTGAAGGTCAACAATACGACATCGATTTTGAAACGCGATCTGATGTTTCAATTTCAGAATACCTAAAAATGATCGAATACAAAACAGCCGTATTGGTGGGAGCCGCCATGAAAATGGGTGCTATTGTTGCCAACGCTTCAACGGAAGATCAAAATAGATGTTATGAATTTGGAAGAAATTTAGGAATTGCATTTCAATTGCAAGACGATTATTTGGATGCCTTTGGAAACCCTGAAACGTTTGGAAAACAAGTAGGGGGTGATATTCTTGAGAATAAAAAAACCTATCTATATCTAAAGGCTTTAGAGTTTTCTTCCGAAAAAGATCAAAGGCAATTGAAACAATTATTTAGTAATGATGGAAGTGATTTCAAGGATAAAATACAAATTGTAAAGGAACTATTTATAGCATCAGGAGCTGCAGAAGCGACTAAAAAAGCTATTACATCCTATACCAAAAAAGCCTTTGAGGTTTTACAAGCCATTACGATTGCCGATAAAAATAAACAAATACTTCAGGATTTTGGAACGCAGCTCATGACGCGGGATGTCTAAACACTACGCTTTTGTTCAATAATATTTAAATACATTAAAATAACTTCACATTTATATCGATTTCACATTTCATATTCGTGAAAAATCGTATTTTTGACAATATTTTTCTAAAGAAAAAATAGAATTAACAATTCATGGACAAGTATTCCTTTTTAAACGCCGCACATACCGCTTATTTTGCGGATTTGTACGAACAATACCAACAAGACCCAGATAGTGTAGAGCCAAGCTGGAAAGCTTTCTTTCAAGGCTATGATTTTGGAAGCGAAAGTTTTGAAGTTTCTGACGATATTGTGGAAGGGGTTAAGACTCAAATTCCAGAACAGGTTCAAAAAGAATTTCAAGTTGTAAAATTAATTGACGATTATCGAACTCGAGGGCATTTATTTACTAAAACAAATCCTGTTAGAGATCGAAGAAAATATTCACCCTCACTCGATTTAGAAAACTTTGGATTGTCCTCCAAAGATTTAGATACTGTTTTTAATGCCGGCGATATTATAGGCATTGGACCCCAAAGTTTACGCGAGATTCAAAAACACCTTGAAGCGATTTATTGTGATGCCATTGGTGTAGAATACATGTATATCCGTCGACCGAACGAACGTCAATGGATTCAGAACAAACTCAACAATAATGATAATCAGGGTAATTTTAGCGCTGATGAAAAAAAACATATCCTTAAAAAACTAAACGAAGCCGTTTCGTTTGAAACCTTTTTGCACACAAAATATGTGGGTCAAAAACGATTTTCGTTGGAAGGAAATGAGTCTTTAATTCCAGCCATTGATGCGCTTATAGAAAAAGCCGCCGCTTATGGAGTCAAAGAGTTTGTAATGGGCATGGCCCACCGAGGCCGTTTGAGCACACTGACCAATATTTTTGGAAAATCTGCTAGTGATATATTTAGTGAATTTGATGGTAAAGATTATGAAGAAGAAGTTTTTGATGGTGATGTCAAATACCATCTTGGTTGGACCAGTGACCGATTGACCGATAACGGCAATCGAATTAATTTGAGCATTGCACCCAACCCTTCACACCTTGAAACAGTTGGCGCCGTAGTAGAAGGTATTACAAGAGCAAAACAAGATAAATTAAAGCATGAAGACGCCAGCAAAGTATTGCCAATTGTGGTACATGGCGATGCTGCGATTGCAGGTCAAGGCCTCGTGTACGAAGTTGTTCAAATGGCACAACTAGACGGCTATAAAACCAATGGAACGATTCACATTGTTGTGAATAATCAAATTGGATTTACCACAAACTACCTCGATGCACGTTCATCAACCTATTGTACAGATGTTGCAAAAGTGACCCTTTCACCTGTATTACATGTCAATGCCGATGATGCCGAAGCTGTCGTTCACTCAATGATTTTTGCACTCGACTTCAGAATGCAGTTTAAGCGGGATGTGTTTATTGATTTATTAGGTTATCGAAAATATGGTCATAATGAAGGCGATGAACCCCGTTTTACACAACCAAAACTGTACAAAGCCATTGCGAGTCATAACAACCCACGAAATATTTATGCACAAAAATTAAGGGATGAAGGGATTATTGATTCCAACTATGTTGCAAAGCTTGAACAAGACTACAAAGCCTCTTTAGAAACGGAGTTAGTAACTTCCAGAAAAGAAGATAAAACCGTCATCACACCATTTATGCAAGAGGCTTGGAAAAATTTCCCGAGAGCCAAAGCAAATCAGATGCGAGACTCGATTGACACCACTTATCCACGAGAAAAGCTAGTTTCAATAGCTAAAGCGATCTCCTCACTTCCCGAAGATAAAAAATTTATACGTAAAATTTCACGTTTGATTGAAGCTCGAAAACAAATGTTTGAAGGCGATAAGTTAGACTGGTCCATGGCGGAACACTTGGCGTATGGATCGCTTTTAGAAGAAGGTTTTGATGTCCGTATTTCGGGACAAGATGTGGAGCGTGGGACGTTTTCTCACCGTCATGCCGTGGTAAAAGTTGAAGACAGTGAAGAAGAAGTGATCCTTCTCAAAAATATAAGCCCAAATCAAGGACAATTTAATATTTATAACTCTTTACTATCTGAATACGGAGTTGTTGGATTTGATTATGGTTATGCCATGGCAAGTCCAAATACGCTTACAATATGGGAAGCTCAATTTGGGGATTTCAGTAATGGCGCTCAAATTATGATTGACCAATATATTTCATGTGGCGAGGATAAATGGAAAACACCCAATGGCATTGTCATGCTATTACCGCACGGGTATGAAGGTCAAGGGGCCGAACATTCTTCAGGACGAATGGAACGGTATTTACAGCTTTGCGCAAAAGACAATATGTTTATTGCCGATTGTACAACGCCTGCAAATATGTACCATTTACTAAGACGACAATTAAAAGCCGATTTCAGAAAGCCATTAATCGTATTCACTCCTAAAAGTTTATTGCGTCACCCAAAAGTCGTGTCTTCAGTAGAAGAATTTGCAAACGGAAGTTTTCAAATGCTAATTGATGACGCCACAGCAAAAGCCACAGAAGTTAAAACTTTAGTTTTTGTGACGGGTAAATTTTATTACGATTTATTGGAAGCACAAGAAACGTTGGGAAGAACTGATATCGCTTTAGTTCGCGTCGAACAATTATTCCCACTTCCAGAAAAAGAAATTGACGCCGTCATTTCAAAATACACAAATGCCGATGATATTGTCTGGGCACAAGAAGAACCAAGAAATATGGGGGCGTATGCGCACATATTAATGCATATCGACGCTGCTAGAAATTGGCGAGCCGCTTCTAGACGAAGTTACAGTGCGCCCGCCGCAGGAAGCGCCACACGATCCAAAAAAAGACATCAAGAAATAATAGATTTTGTTTTTGATAAAACAAAAGACAATCAACGTAAAAAACTAAAATAAACACACAATGATTTTAGAAATGAAAGTGCCTTCACCAGGCGAATCAATCACAGAAGTTGAAATTGCAGAATGGTTAGTTCAAGAAGGCGATTATGTAGAAAAAGATCAAGCTATTGCTGAGGTTGATAGCGATAAAGCAACCTTAGAGTTGCCAGCAGAAGCCAGTGGAACCGTAACGTTTAAAGCAGAGGTCGGTGATGCTGTAGAAGTTGGCGCTGTGGTGTGCCTCATTGATACAAGTGCTGCAAAACCAGAAGGAGGAGACGTGCCTAAAGTGGCGGCATCCACTCCGGAAGTGGCGGCAACACCAAAAGCTGAAACACCATCAAATACGACTTATGCTACGGGATCTGCGAGTCCTGCAGCTAAAAAAATATTGTCTGAAAAAGGGATGGATTCCACAACCATTGTCGGTACTGGAAAAGACGGACGCATTACTAAAGAAGACGCTGTAAAAGCGGTTCCAGCGATGGGACAACCAACTAACGTAGAAGGTCGTGGTGTGTCGCGTTCTAAACTATCTATGTTACGTCGAAAAGTAGCAGAACGTTTGGTGGCTGTTAAAAATGACACTGCCATGTTAACAACGTTTAACGAAGTTGATATGTCGCCAATTTTCGAATTGAGAAAACAATACAAAGAAACTTTTAAAGAAAAACACGGCGTTGGACTCGGGTTTATGAGTTTCTTTACGCTCGCCGTAGTACGTGCATTAAAATTATTTCCTTCGGTTAATTCTATGATCGATGGAAAAGAAATGATTTCTTATGATTTCTGTGATATCAGTATCGCCGTTTCGGGACCGAAAGGACTTATGGTTCCCGTGATTAGAAATGCGGAGGACTTAACGTTTAGAGGCGTAGAATCGGAAGTGAAGCGTTTAGCAATTCTTGCGCGTGATGGACAAATCACCGTGGATGAAATGACAGGAGGCACCTTTACAATTACGAATGGCGGTGTTTTTGGAAGCATGCTTTCAACACCGATCATCAATCCACCTCAAAGTGCAATTCTTGGAATGCATAATATCGTGGAACGTCCAGTGGCTCTTAATGGTGAAGTCGTCATTCGTCCGATTATGTACGTTGCCTTATCCTATGACCATCGAATTATTGACGGAAAAGAATCGGTTGGGTTTCTTGTAGCGGTGAAAGAAGCGCTCGAAAATCCACAAGAATTTTTGATGAATGAAGACGTTGAAAAGGCTTTAGAGCTGTAAGTTAATGGGCACGAGCAAAAGATGCTCGCACTAGCGGGGGGTTTTTAGCTCAGTTCTTTGTTGGCAGTAGTTTATCTCTCAAACTTAAATGTATAAGAGTCACTTATTGATACTTGAATAATCTCACCGTTTTCCAGCCACCTAGAATCATCAGGATCAAGGATCATTTCATTATTTGCAAAAATAATTTTTAAATAATCTCCAGATTCATTTAAATTAATAAATTGTTCATTTTCATCTTCTAACAATAAATATGAATATGTTCCGCTTTCAAATCCGTTATAAATATTTCTTTGTGCTGAATTATTTTCAACAGTCAGAGTTTGATTGTCAAATGTCCATGTTATTATTCCAGTTTCATGTCTATTATCTATCCCAGCAATTCCTCCGCTAATATTTTTAACGTTCCAAATTCCGTTTAGAGATTCTAATTCTGTTGAATTATCGTCGTCATTACTACAACTTGTAAATAATACGAATCCTAAAAATAATAATAAGCTCAATTTTCCTAACTTCATAATTTTTCTTTTTAAGTTATACTTTATAGATGTAGAAATTCCGAAATGGTTGCGCCAAATTACTGCCAACGTGTTTGTGTAAGAATAGTAAGGGATTTTGAAGGACTGAATTTTCAATTTATCACTTAGCCAAATTTACAATTTTACCATTATTTTTATAGACACGCAAAATTGTAAATTTTGCGGACTTTGTAAAATGTATTGAACTTTGGATTAAGCACTAAAACCCTTATTATTTTTACACTTTGTTATGCCCTTTTTTATTTTTCAATCAATTCAAAATCAATTTTGTCGAATTCCTTTCCATTAGTGATAATTGATAATTGATGTTGTCCAATATGAAATTTTCGAGTTGTAATTATTTTAAAAGATTGTTTTCGATTAATTCTTGTTGTTGAATTTTCAGAATATTGTTTTTCACTTATTTTAAACACTTTCTTTGATAAAGTACCGTTTGCTTTTTGGTAATAAAGTCCATATTCCAACCTTATTTTTGATGCTAAATTGTTTGTATTTTTAAGTTCAAACGCAAATTCTAAAAAAGACCCTATTTTAACTTTGGGCGTAAGAATTTTAAACTTATCAATTTTGATTTTATCTATTGCTCCAAAGCCAAATAATTTCAATACTTCTAAATTCCCTTGTTTTAAAAGTGTTCTACAAGCGTGTTTTATCAGCCAGTCTGTTTCTGTTGTCTTTCCTTGCCAACTTTTTACAAGTTTAATAACCGTATTTGGGTTATCTTTTGAAATGTCGTTTAGATTATTTGCAACACTTCTTCTAACACTTTCTGATTTGTCATTTTTTAACCGTTCAAGAATAGAAATAATTGGTGTAGGATTATTTTTTAATGACGGTATTGCCATAGCCCAAGGTAATCTAGGTCTAGCTCCTTCCGTTGCTAACCGTCTAACCATTGGGTGTTTATGCTTTGACCATATATTAATTTGTTTTACCATTTCAGCTTCATATTTAATGATAAATGGTCTGACAGCAAATTCACAACTTGTGAATTGCGTTATTCTTTCAAATGCTTTTATAGATGTATCGTAATTTTCTAAACCATATAACTCAATAAAATCAGGAAGAAACATAAACTCAATACTATCTTCCCTAATTCCATTTTTTTCTAATTGAGAGATTAGCATTAGAATTATATCTACATTTTTACTGAAATTTTCGGACAAATGGTTTTTCAACACAATTGAAATGTGCCTCATTCGTTGTTTTAATTCTCGATTTTCCCACTCATTATCATTGATGCAGTTCAAAAACGCCTTTTTATCAAAATCGGGTTTTATTTGTTGCACTATGTCTATGAAAGAATCAAAGAATTTTTGATTATAAATATTCTTAAATAATTCTGCCATTCATTACTTTTCTTTTACTCATTTTTTTAATTGGGCATAACGGTTTTGTATATGAAAAGTAGCGGATTTCTACTCACTAACTTTTCAGTTTAGCACTGACTTTAAATTTATTAAATTCATTTTCGTTCAAGCACTTAAATAGCTATTTTTATATGCGTTGTTGGCGTTAGTTTTATTCATTAAATAAAGGTTCCGCAATTATTTTATTATCTACATCTTTTATGAACCATGTTATTACGTGCTTTTGTGGTCTACGTTTTGTTATTTGATGGCTCTGCCTATCATACCATATCGCATCAAATTCTCCTTTAGTTGTTATTGCTACTCGCCATTCACTTTTGGCTAAAGTTGAGTCACTATAATTTGCCGTTAAATTTTTCCAATCTGTTTTTGACAATGTCTGAGGCTCTAGGTGAGCAACGACTTCTTTCTCATCAAGAATTGCTATCCAAATTGGTTCAGAAATATGCTCAATTTGATGTGATTTACCCTTGGTTCCCCATCCTATTTTGATTGATGCTCCTTTTCTTATTGCTTCAATTAATTGTAGTTTACTTCCAAGAATGACGTTTCCAGATTTATCGTTTTTATACGCAATAGTCCAGTATGAACTAGAATCTTTTCTTTGACAAGAAAACAATATAATTCCGATTAAAAAGATGACAATTTTGTTCCTCATTTTGCTGTTCCTTTAATTAACGCCAACTATTTATATCCCAACAAAAGCTTGTGTTAACCGCTATATATGTCGGGATAACACAACTTTTTGTTTGTCATTACACGTAACTGATTTTAGTGCAAACATCTTGTTTGCTCCCCATA
>JAQXBT010000037.1 GCA_029252265.1 Flavobacteriaceae bacterium
TGGCAATAAGTCTAAATTTAGTGGAAAACGTCGTGGAAAATCTAAACCAGATACCGGTGGTACTGGCGGTAGGAGAAGAAGAAGGGATTAAATACATTCTCTAAAGGATATATGAGTTACAAAAGGTTTGTTGGTCTAGTACTGGCGAACCTTTTTTTATTTCTTTTCATATAAAAATGTTTCATGTTTTTTACTTGCCTTGAAATTTTGGTATTATTTTAACGTCTATAATCTGTACATTTGTAAACGTACGCTATGAAACAATTATTTATACTTTTTTTATTTTCCCTACTAGTAACAACTACATATGCTCAAGACGTAGTCTCTATTCGTGGAACGGTAGAAAATGCCTCTGATGACAGCATTCTTGAAAACGTTAATATTGTTAATTTAAACCAAGTTTGGGGAGCAACCACAGACAAAAAAGGAGAATTCGAGATTAGAGCCGTTGTTAATGACACCCTATTTTTTTCTTACCTAGGTTTTAAATCAATTAGAGTACGTGTTACCAATGACTGGCTTTCATATGGTACGGTAAAAATAAAGATGACAGAAATTGGTATTGCCCTTGAGGAAGTTTTAGTGAAGCCTGTAACTCTTACGGGATATATTGAGGTAGATGCCCGTACCATTCCTATCTATGATAACTACCGCTACCGTATAGATGGTATTGGGGGTAGTGGATATGAAGGTGGAGACAAACAGCCAAGTGCATTATCCAAGGTGTTGAGTTCTGTGTTTAATCCTGCAGATTTCCTTTATAATGTTTTTGGTAAACGCCCCAGGCAGATGAAGAAACTCCGTAAAATGAAGGAGAATGACGCCATACGAAATCTTCTTGCAAGTAAGTTTGACAGAGAAACATTAATGGCCGTGTTGCAGTTAGAACGTCTAGATATTGACGAAATATTAAATAACTGCAGCTATTCTAGTGATTTTATTACAGCTGCAAGTGATCTTCAAATACTAGATGCAATAAGCGAATGCTATGAAGAATACCGTGTTTTGCACAGGGGTAAGTAATAATTTCCCTTTTGTTTTAATGTGTACAAACCCGCGATAACAAACCAGAACTTTAGCTACTTTATTTTATATGAAAGAATTAGTTGCTCAACAACGTCAATTTTTTAATTCGCATACCACCAAAGATATCAGCTTTAGAATAAAGCAATTAACATCTCTGGAAGATGTGTTGAATGATAATATAGAACTACTAGACAGGGCTATATACAATGACTTTAAGAAAAGCAGCTTTGAGAATTACATGACCGAGATTGGTATTGTATTGTATGATATAAAACAAGCAAAAAAAAAATTAACACGTTGGTCTTCAAAACAAAGAGTAAAAACAAACCTGGGTAATTTTCCAGCCAAAAGTTACATTATACCAGAGCCGCTTGGAGTAACGCTTATTATTAGTTCCTGGAATTACCCTTATCAACTTTCATTAGCACCTATAGTTGCTGCTATTGCAGCAGGAAACACTATTATATTAAAACCTAGTGAGATTTCTTCACAGACCTCTAGTTTGATGGCCTCTATTTTAAATGAAGCTTTTGACCCTAATTTCTTAAAAGTAATCCAAGGAGGAGTTCAAGAAACTACTGAGCTTTTAAAACAAAAGTTTGACAAGATCTTTTTTACTGGAAGCACTACGGTAGGTAAAATTATATACAAAGCTGCTGCAGAGCATCTAACTCCAGTTACCCTTGAGCTTGGCGGTAAGAGCCCCGTGATAATTACTAAGGATGCTAATATAAAAATGGCAGCAAAAAGAATTGTTTGGGGTAAATTCTTAAATGCGGGTCAAACATGTATTGCTCCAGATTATTTGTATGTAGATGCTCAAATTTCAGAAACTTTATTAAAAGCCCTTACCAAAGAAATTGAAAAAGCAAGGTATAGCTTTGAGAATGATAACTATGTTCAAATCATAAACGAGCGTAATTTTGATAGATTAGCGGCACTTTTAGACCCCTCAAAAATATATTATGGAGGACATACAGATAAAGCACAGCGTTATATTGCTCCAACTTTACTCCGTTCTATTAGCTTTGATGACAAAATTATGCTAGAGGAGATATTCGGTCCTATTTTACCGGTGCTTACTTTCACCGATTTGAATGAAGCTGTCAAAAATGTGCAACTATTACCAAAGCCTCTTTCTTGTTATGTCTTTACGAGTAGTGAACAGGTTAAAAATAAAATTATAAAAGAAATTTCATTTGGAGGCGGTGCTATAAATGATACCATCATGCATATTTCAAACCCAAATCTTCCTTTTGGAGGTGTTGGTAGTAGTGGTTTCGGAAGTTATCATGGCCAAGCGGGTTTTAATTGTTTTAGTAATTTTAAGAGCATATTAGATAAACCAACATGGTATGAGTCATCATTAAAATACGCTCCCTACACTCAAAAAAAACTTGCCATTATTAAAAAATTATTAAAAAATCAATAATGCTACAACCCTTTGTACATTACGGATTACACTTTTTAGTGCCAATTGCCATTGCCTATATTTTTTACAGGCCCAAATGGATTAAAACAGCATTAATTCTTTTAGCAACCATGGCGGTAGATCTTGACCATTTGCTATCACAGCCAGTTTTTGATGCCACTAGGTGTAGTATTGGATATCACTTGTTGCATCAGCCTTTGGCTATTATTTGTTATGCTATATTGTTTCTTTTTCCAAGAGCTAGAGTGGTGTCTATTGGGCTTTTATTGCACATGCTTGCAGATAAATTAGATTGCACCTGGATGGCAATATCTTAAACTTTAACAATAGTCTAGTATTAATTTTGAATGCCAAATAAGATGCTATTTATGGTGATACGGCTCATTTTTTAAAATCGTATACCCTCTGTATAATTGTTCCATAAAAAACGGGCGAACCATCTGGTGTGAAAAAGTCATAGAAGATAAAGATATCTTAGCATTTGCTCTTTGGTACATAGTATCACTAAAACCATATGGCCCGCCTATTACAAAAACTAAATTTTTAAGACCACTATTCATTTTCTTTTGTAAAAAACTCGCAAAACCCTCTGAGGTGAATGTCTTTCCTTTTTCGTCTAGGATACACAAAAAATCACTGGTGTGTAATTTTTTAAGTAAGGCATCTCCTTCTGCAGTTTTTTGCTGGCTTTGACTTAGGTTTTTTACATTTTTTATGTCTGGTATTACCTCGAGTGTAAAATTTATATAATGTTGCAGTCTCTGCTCGTATACCTTTGTAAGTGACTCAATATGAGAATTGTCTGTTTTTCCTATAACGTATAGTGTGATTTTCATAAATACTTGTTTTATGTATTACGTCGTTTTATTTTTTCTTTATAAAATGCTTTACTAGCAATGTAAATCACTTTATGTACTTCACAATAGTTGATGGTGCTGTCTTTACTAGTGAGTGAAATTATTTTGGTAATGGTTATTTCTTTTTCTTTAGCTACGCTATCTTTTATTGCTTGAATTTCATCTTTAGTAAATGTAAAGGTTGCGTATAAATTTTCCTTGGCAGGTCTTTTAAAAAATATTTCCGAAGATTTATCCCAAACAACATAATTATCCCCCAAAATACTTATGAGCTGCGTCATAGCAATTGGATCTGTAGCAGAGAACATACTTCCACCAAAAATAGAGTTAACATAATTTTTGTTTTTATAGCTTATGGGTAGTTTTATAGCTATAGATAGCATGTCTTTGGAGATGGAAAGAATCTTAGCGGTACTCCTTCTATACATAGGAGAAATGTTAAATCCGTATTTAAAAGCGTGATTTCTTCCAATAATGAGTGTAGCAACAGCAATGATTTTTTGATATGTAGACATATGCGAGTAAAAAAAGGTCAAATACCGTAGGTATTCAGGTTGATATCTAGATGGCTAAATTACAAAGAATATTGCGCTTGTATATCATTTTGTTGTGAGTAAACACCAGAGCCTTAAGGATAAAAAATTGACAAGAGTATGTGTGTAATGCTTCCTATTATTTAACTTAGCAGAAAAATGTTAGTACATGATCTCAAGCAAACAATTTAACAAAGAAATTAGCATCATCATTGCCAATGCAATTCGTGAAGATGTGGGTGAGGGAGATCACTCTTCCTTGGCTTGTATTTCTAATAAGGCCACTGGGAGTGCTCATTTACTAGTAAAAGACGATGGTATCATTGCAGGTGTGGCATTTGCGCAACAGGTATTTAATTTTATAGATCCTACTCTAGTTGTAGATGTAAAAATTACAGACGGAAGTCCAGTAAAACTAGGTGATGTATGTTTTATAGTATCTGGAAGCTCACAATCTATTTTAAAGGCAGAGAGACTCGTACTTAATGCCATGCAGCGCATGAGCGCTATTGCTACCAAAACAAATCAGTATGTAAAACTATTGGAATCTACCAATACAAAAATACTAGATACAAGAAAAACAACACCAGGAATTAGAGCACTTGAGAAATGGGCAGTTACTATTGGTGGGGGAGAAAACCATAGATTTGCATTGTATGATATGATTATGTTAAAAGACAACCATATCGATTTTTGTGGAGGTGTTGTAAAGGCAATAGAAATAACAAAGCAATACTTAAAGGACAATAACCTAGATTTAAAAATCATTGTAGAGGCAAGAGATTTTAATGAAATAGAGCAAATACTGTCAACTACGGGGGTTTATAGAATTTTGATTGATAATTTTAACTTTGAAGACACTAAAAAGGCTGTTGCAATGATTGGTGATAGCTGCTTAACTGAGTCTAGTGGTGGTATTACATTAGATACCATTGTCCAGTACGCCAAGTGCGGTGTAGATTATATTTCTAGTGGAGCCTTAACGCATTCTGTGCATAATATGGATTTAAGTTTAAAAGCAATATAATGCAAGAAGATCAAACTCCCATTGGCAATACCGTTGAGGATACCTTGCTCAAAACACCTATCATAAAGCAAGTACTATGGCTTACAAAACAAATTAAGCTACCTGGCATGGGTGGTTTAACGTTTTATGATTTTATTAAATTATACCTCCAAGGTATACTGCAAGGAACCTTTTCGCCAAGAGCGAGTTCTATAGCCTATAGTTTTTTTGTAGCTATATTTCCTTTTTTACTATTTATACTAAATCTTATACCCTACATACCTATAGCAGGTTTTCAGTCTAGGTTTCTAGTTTTTATAGAAGGGTTTCTTCCTCCTCAAACTGCTAATCTTTTCATTCCTGTAATTTCAGATATTGCAATTAATCCAAGAGGTGGCTTATTGTCTTTTGTGTTTTTATTATCTATATTTTTGGCTGCCAATGGAGTCAACGCTATTTTTAGCGCCTTTGAATATTCTTACCATGTAAAAATCAATAGAGGCTTTTTTAAGCAATATGCAGTTGCTCTTGGTGTTTCTGTACTATTTGCACTAGCTCTAATAATAACAGTGGTTATTATATTATATGGTGAGTACGGGATTCGGGACCTTCAAGGAAGGGCTTTTTTAAGTGAAGATGTATTTTGGTTATCTGCTTTGCAACTTACCGCCTTTGTGGTATTATTGTACAGTACAATTTCAACTTTGTATTATTTTGGAACCAAAGAAGGAAAAATATCTAAGTTTTTCTCTCTAGGGGCTTTAGTTACTACCTTGTTGTTTTTGGCTACTACTTACTTTTTTGGTATTTATATCAATAATTTTTCAACTTATAACGAGTTATATGGTTCTCTTGGGGCTCTTTTAATAATGTTGTTATATATTTGGATAAATAGTAATTTATTACTTTTGGGCTTTGAGCTTAATATTACATTACAGCGTTTACGCAACAAACAAAATGAATCAAATTAATTTTAAACAAACAAAAATGAAAAAGTTTATTCTACTTGCAATTTCAGTGTTCACCCTTAATATGGCAACAGCACAAACTCAAGTTGGTGAAGTAACCCTTCCTAACACTCTAGATTTTAATAATGAAACCTTAGTTCTTAATGGAGCAGGTATTCGTACCAAATTGTTTTTAAAGTTATACTCTGGAGGACTATACCTACCAAGTAAAACAAAAGACGCTGCTGCTATTATTGGTGCAGATCAAAACCAAGCAATACAGCTTGTAATTACTTCTAGTTTTGTGTCTAGTGATGCTATGAGTGAAGCTGTAGAAGATGGTTTCGAAGCATCTACTAGAGGAAATACAGAACCTTTTGCTGCAGAAATTAAAACATTTATGGGCTTTTTTAGCGAAGATATTGTTGAAGGAGATACTTATGACATCACTTACCAAACAGGTAAAGGTGTAGTATGCTACAAAAACAATAAAGAGCTAGGATCTATTCAAGGTATGGATTTCAAAAAAGCACTATTTGGTATCTGGTTAGGTAAAAATCCTGCAGACTCAAACCTTAAAAGTGGAATGTTAGGGAAATAATTTTCTTTTTCATTTCATGATTTTCAAACAAATAATCCAGTATGCTCTATAGTTAAATAAGCATACTGGATTTTTTTATAAATGAAGTTATAGTAAGCCCTAAAGCTAATAACTTGTGTATAAAATCAATAAAAGGCTGCTTAAATAATAAGTAGCTTTTTTATTTTTACTATCCAACAAACATCCATAGCCATAGCTTGTTCTATATAGACGTCATACTACCCATACCTTTAAAACAAACCTTTACCTACAGTGTAAACAAGGATGAGGCAGGCTTTTTAAAACAAGGCCATAGAGTTGCGGTCCCTTTTGGAAAGTCTAAGGTGTATACCGCTATTGTGTATCAAGTCCACGATCAAGCACCAGAGGGTTATAAGACCAAGAGTATTGATCAAATTCTTGATCAAACACCTATTATAACACCACAGCAAATAAAACACTGGCAGTGGATGGCTAGTTATTACATGTGCACACTTGGCGAAATAGTAAAAGCTGCTCTTCCTAGTGCTTTTTTACTAGAGAGTGAAACGGTGGTGTCTTTATGTAAGAATACTGCTGTAGATCCTGCAAAAATTTCAGATGAAGCATATTTAGTTATTGAGGCCCTGCAACAACGATCACCTTTGCATATTAATGATGTAAGAGCTGTATTGGACAGCACTCAAGTAGTAAAAGTTCTTAAAGACCTTTTGGATATGGGCGTTATTGAGGTACAGGAAGAAATGTATGAGCAGTATACTCCTAAGCTAAAAAAATATATTAAAGTAGCTCGTTTATACCAGGAACAAGAGCAGCTTTCTGGTTTGCTTGAAAGCCTTTCAAGAGCACCTAAGCAAAAAGAAATTTTATTACAACTATTTAGCCTACAGGCTCAAACTAAAAAAGCAGTTGGAGTGACTTCCTTTCAAAAGGCTAGTGGTGCTGGTCCTGGTGCTATAAAGGCCTTGGTTAAAAAAGGAATTTTAGAGGAGTTTTATCTCAAAAAAGACAGAATTGATTATACAGGCGATGCTCCGCAGTCTATTATGGATTTAAGTGACGCTCAACAACAAGCCTATAAAGAGATAAATACTTGTTTTAAAGAGCAGGATGTTGTTTTGCTCCATGGTGTTACCGCTAGTGGTAAGACCGAGATATATATAAAACTTATAGAACAGCAGCTCTCTAGTAATAAACAGGTGTTATTTATGTTACCTGAAATTGCACTAACCACACAACTTATTTCTAGGTTGCAATTTTATTTTGGAGAAAAAATAGGGGTATACCATTCAAAATATTCTGTAAACGAAAGAGTAGAGCTTTGGAATAACGTTTTACAAAACAAGGCTAAGGCACAAATTATAATTGGTGCCAGATCCTCTTTGTTTTTACCATTTAGCAATCTAGGTCTTATTATTGTTGATGAAGCTCATGAACCTTCTTTTAAGCAGTATAACCCAGCCCCAAGATACCAAGCAAGAGATAGTGCTATAGTCTTGGCAAGAATACATCAGGGTAAACTCCTGATGGGCTCTGCGACTCCTTCTTTAGAGAGTTACCACAACGCAAAAGAGGGTAAGTATGGTTTGGTGAGTTTAAATAAACGCTTCGGAAATATTAAAATGCCAACCATAGAGCTAATAGATATTAAAGAAAAACATAAGAAGAAGAAGATGACGGGTCATTTCAGTGACCGATTGTTGGAGGAAATAAAAGTGTCTTTAAGCAACAATCAGCAAATTATACTTTTTCAGAACAGAAGAGGTTTTTCGCCTATTGTAGAGTGTAAAACTTGTGGTAGTTCACCCCAGTGTCCAAATTGTGATGTAAGTCTAACGTTTCATAAATACAAAAATCAATTACGTTGTCATTACTGCGGCCATAACACACCAATGCAACTAAGTTGTATGGCATGTGGGTTAGAAACTCTAGATAGTAAAGGGTTTGGTACAGAACAAATTGAAACTGAGCTTGTAGCCTTATTTCCAGACCATACTGTGGCTAGAATGGATCAAGACACAACCAGAGGTAAACATGCCTATAAAAAATTAATTGATAGGTTAGAGAATCTTGAAATTGATATATTAATTGGCACACAAATGCTAGCAAAAGGTTTGGATTTTAGAAATGTTGGTCTGGTAGGTGTAATGAATGCAGACAATCTTCTTAATTTCCCAGACTTTAGGGCCCATGAGCGTAGTTTTCAACTTTTACTTCAAGTTGCTGGTAGGGCAGGGCGAACCAAAGAGCAGGGGCGTGTTCTTATTCAGACCTATAATCCGTACCATACTATTTTACAACAAGTTAGTGTCAATGGATATCAAGAAATGTATCGTGTTCAAACCCAAGAGAGATATGATTTTAAATACCCACCTTTTTATAGAACTATAAAAATCACATTCAAAGACAGAAGCCTACAAAAGGTAGAATCTGGTGCACAGTGGTATGCTATGGCTCTTAAACAACATCTTCAAGACAATGTGTTGGGTCCAGAGGCTCCAGCGGTAGCAAGAGTAAGAAACCAATATATTACCGGTGTATTGGTCAAAATCCCTAAAAATAAATCTTTGCAAAACACTAAAAATTACATTGCAAGTGTGCAGCGTAGTTTTAATGCCGCCAAGCAATTTTCATCTATACGAGTAACCATAGATGTAGATAATTATTGATGTGATTAACTGATATAATTAAGGACTACTTAATTTTTTAAACAAAAAAATGCCCAGATTTTATTTGTTTTAAATAAAACCTGGGCATTAACTATATAACTAGTCTTTGTTGTTGGCAGCCAATGCCTGAACAAGATCTGTTTTTCTATTTCTACTAAGTGGAAGTTCTTCTTTTTCTAGTTCAATAACTTTACTGTTATATCGTATTACTTTATCCAAATTTACTATGTAAGATTTGTGTATTCGTAAAAATCGATCCTTAGGCAGCAGCGCCTCAAATGCTTTCATTGTTGAAAGTACAACTAAAGAGTCATGTTCTGTTACCATTTTTACGTAATCTCCAAGCGCCTCGATGTATCGCAATTCATTTAAAAATACTTTACGTTTTTTTAGATTACTTTTTACAAAAATGAAATCTTCTTCATCAAAACCCTCTTCGTTTTTAAGTTTATAATTTGTAACGGCTTTATGTACGGCATTTAAAAAACGCTCTTTTGAAATTGGCTTGCGCAGATAATCAATGGCATCATAATCAAAAGCTTTGAAAGCATATTTGGTTTTTCCCGTTACAAAAATTATCTGTGGCTTCGCTGTTAAATCATCTAGTAAATCAAAGCCAGAGAGAATTGGCATTTCGATGTCTAGGAATATCAAATCTATATCAGAGGTTGCAATACCTTCTTTTGCCTCAATAGCATTATTGTACTGTGCAACCAAATTCAAAGACTGGTGGTTTTCTATCAATTTAACTATAGAAAGTCTCTGTAATGTAGAATCATCTACAACGGCACAGTTAAGTATCGTTTTTTCCATCTTATGGGGGTTTATGTCATCAAAAATAAGTCTTTTGTCGATGAAATGCAACTTTATTTAATTTTTATCGTAAAAAAATGCTCTTTATCTATTTTTTGCTGGAATCATTATTTGTTGAATAAGGCGTTTGTTATTTGTAAAATATATAGTATTTTTGCACACTCTTAGCATAACGCTAGGAGTTAATATTAATCAATAATAGATTTTAAAATGAATCATTACGAAACTGTTTTCATCTTGAATCCCGTTTTATCTGACACTCAGATAAAGGAAACAGTAAAGAAATACGAGGACTTACTCGTTTCTAAAGGAGCAAAGATGGTATCGAAAGAAGATTGGGGGCTAAAGAAATTAGCCTATCCAATTCAGAACAAAAAAAGTGGTTTTTACCACTTATTTGAATTTACTGCTCCTGGAGAGGCTATTGGTCCTTTAGAAGTTGAATTTAGACGTGACGAGCGTTTTATGCGTTATCTAACAGTTAGCTTAGATAAACATGCAATCTCATGGGCTGAAAGAAGAAGAGTTAAACTTAAAGAAAAAGCGTAATTATGTCTATAGAACAACAAGCCAAAGGAAAAAAAGACGGTGAAATCAGATATTTAACGCCTTTAAATATTGACACCAACAAAGCCAAGAAATACTGCCGTTTCAAAAAATCAGGTATCAAATATATTGATTATAAAGATCCAGATTTTTTATTAAAATTTGTAAACGAACAAGGTAAGTTATTACCAAGACGTTTAACTGGAACCTCTTTAAAGTATCAAAGAAAAGTGTCGGTTGCTGTGAAAAGAGCCCGTCATTTAGCATTGATGCCTTATGTAGCTGATTTAATGAAATAAAACGATAACTATGGAACTTATATTAAAACACGACGTAGAAGGATTGGGGTTTAAAGATGATGTTGTAACGGTGAAAAACGGTTATGGTAGAAATTTTTTAATTCCAGGTGGTAAAGCAATTCTTGCTACGGTATCTGCTAGAAAAGTATTAGCAGAAAACTTGAAACAACGCGCATTCAAAGAAAAGAAAATCGTAGATGAAGCTCAAGCAATTGCAGAAGCTTTAAAAGCATTAGAAATCAAAATATCAGCGAAAGTTGGTACTGGCGATAAATTATTTGGATCTGTTAATAATATTGATATTGCAGCTTCCTTAGAAAAAGCTGGTCATGCAATTGATAAAAAATTCATTTCTGTTTCCGGTGGAAACGTGAAACGTCTTGGTAAATACAATGCTACAATACGTCTACACAGAGATGTAGCGGTTGAGTTACCTTTTGAAATTATAGCGGGGAAATAACATTCTTTGTTATTAAAATTCATTATTAATAAAGCCTATACAAATGTATAGGCTTTATTATTTTTTATAGAGTTTAATAATAATCAAACTAGAGTATTCGCATACGATTCAAGTTTAGCCTCTGTATGGTAAATGCAATTTGGATTACGCTATATCTTCTAGTGTTAATTCGATCTTATTTTATAAATTTGCCCCCTATTGTTAGAGCGCATTTTTTTTATACAGCATGAAATATACAAGACTTACAAAAGAACAGTTGGAGGAATTAAACCAAGAGTTTATCAATTTTTTAGCAACACAATCCATCACGGTAGATGAATGGAAAAACATCAAGGAACAGAAGCCCGAAGTGGCAGAAGAAGAATTGGATATTTTTAGCGATTTGGTTTGGGAAGGCGTGTTGTCAAAAGTGGAATATCTAGAAAATATAGCGCCGCAGCACATGTATCTATTTAAGGTCGATGGATCACAGTTGCGATTGATTGGTCTGAAAATAAAGAAAACAGACATCGATTTGACTACTAAAGAAGGATTTTCTTGGTTAAGAGAAAATTTGATGTCTGACGAAGTCGAATTGTTCAATGCGGATAAAACGCTTGAAGCCGATAAAAACATCAAACTATTTGAACTCATCGTCCAAGGATCTAACATTACAAAAGGGGATCTTTATAAGTATTTAGAAGATCTAATTGGATAGGTTCTCAAAAAGAGAGATATTTGTTAATTAAAGCAACACCATGGTATCTAAACCACGTATATCCAAAGGGACCAGAGATTTTTCTCCAAAGCAGTTAGCAAATCGCGACTATATTTTTAGTACCATCAAATCAAATTTTAAGAAATTTGGATTCCAACCCATTGAAACACCTAGTTTTGAGTTGTCGGAAACCTTATTAGGGAAATACGGAGAAGAAGGCGATCGCCTTATTTTTAAGATTTTAAATTCAGGTGATAAAGTAAAAAAAGCTGACTTACAAGCCCTTGAAGAGGGTAATTTGGCTCGTTTTTCAAATTCACTTACAGAAAAAGCACTGCGTTACGATTTAACCGTGCCCTTTGCACGCTATGTGGCTCAATATCAAAATGATATTGTTTTTCCATTTAAGCGCTATCAAATTCAACCTGTTTGGAGGGCCGACCGTCCCCAAAAAGGACGTTTTCAAGAATTTTATCAGTGTGATGCCGATGTTGTTGGTTCAAAATCATTGTGGCAAGAAATAGAATTTATTCAATTATATGATGCTGTTTTTTCAGATTTAAAACTTGATGGCGTCACCATAAAAATAAACAATAGAAAAATACTAGCTGGCATCGCCGAATTGATAGGCGCTCAAGATAAGCTGATCGATTTTACAGTGGCTTTAGATAAGCTCGATAAAATTGGTGCAGAAAAAGTCAAAGAAGAAATGCTTAACAAAGGCATTGATTCTGATGGGATTTCTAAATTAGAACCGTTGTTTAGTCTCACTGGTGATTTCTCCAAACAATTACAAAGCTTAAGAACGATTTTAAGCTCCTCTATAGAAGGGATGAAAGGTGTTGAAGAACTAGAATTTATCGCGTCGTCAGTAGCTGCAATTGGACTTAAAACCGCTCGCTTACAAATGGATGTCACCTTAGCACGTGGTCTGAATTATTATACAGGCGCTATTTTTGAAGTCTCTGCTCCAGATTCTGTACCAATGGGATCTATTGGTGGGGGAGGGCGATACGACGATCTCACCGGGATATTTGGGTTAAAAGATGTGAGTGGAGTTGGAATTAGTTTTGGATTGGATAGAATTTATTTAGTTCTGGAAGAATTAAACTTATTTCCAACCGATAAAACGACGTCTACCAAAGTGCTTTTTACCAATTTTGGAACTTCAGAAAGTTTATACTGTTTAAAAGCGATGACAATTTTGCGAACAAAATCTATTGCGACTGAGCTCTATCCTGATCCAGCTAAATTGAAAAAGCAAATGGTGTATTGCAATAAACGTGAAATACCTTATGTTGTTATGGTCGGGGAGGCCGAAATGGCGCAGGATAAATTCATGTTAAAAAACATGAATTCAGGAGATCAGCAGTTAATAACTCTTGATGAACTTATCAAAATAGTTTCATAAAATTATAAAAAAAACCCTTGAAAATCTCAAGGGTTTTTTTGTAGCGAGAGCGGGGCACGATCCCGCGACCTCCGGGTTATGAATCCGACGCTCTAACCAGCTGAGCTACCTCGCCATAAATAGATGGCTGCAAAGATAAAAACAAAATAACGCCTCACAAGTAATTACCCCCTAAAAAAAAATTAAAATTCATTTCAGTTGTAACCAATTAATGTATATCTTGGATTTTTTAAATTTTAAAACACCTAATGAGCGATAAAATTAAGTTTGAGTTAGAATTTCCAATACAAGCATCCCCACAATTGTTATTTCAATACATCTCCACGCCATCAGGAATGTCTGAATGGTTTGCCGATAATGTGAATTCTAGAGGTGAATTATTTACCTTTATATGGGATGATTCAGAAGAGGAAGCAAAATTGTTATCAAAAAAAAATGGTGAACGTGTAAAATTCAAATGGCTTGATGACGATGATGATCAATCTTATTTTGAAATTAGAATTCAAGTCGACGGTATCACAAAAGATGTTTCATTAATGGTCACCGATTTTGCAGAACATGACGAAGTTGAAGAAACAAAAATGTTGTGGGACAATCAAATATCTGATCTTAAACAAATCTTAGGCTCTTCTTAAGCATTTTTTATTTTTAAACTATATTTGTCCTGTTTATTCAGGACTTTTTTTATGATTAATAGTAACGGCGAATTACTTTCGGAACAACAAGCAAAATTATCGGTTTTCAATCGAGGGTTAGCTTATGGAGATGCACTTTTTGAAACCATTAAAACTTTAAACGGAAAAATTTTATTCTGGGAAGATCATTATTTTCGATTGATGGCTTCCATGCGCATCCTTAGAATGGAAATTCCGATGGAATTTACGCCGGAATTTTTAGAATCTCAAATTCTAGAATTGTTGAACCATAACACTTCAAACTCAAACTCATTTAGAGTTAAATTAACCGTGTTTCGAAAACAAGGTGGATTTTATACGCCCCAAACCAATGATGTCAACTATTTTATTACGGCAGCATCTTTAGAAACTGATTTATATTTATTGAATCCTTCAGATTATAGAGTCGAATTATTTAAAGATTTTTATGTCACTCCTGGTCTTTTATCAACGTTAAAGACCAATAATAAGGTACTTAATGTTTTAGGGAGTATTTATGCCAAAGAAAATCAATATGAAAACTGTTTGTTGTTAAACACCAATAAAAGCATCGTAGAGGCACTTAATGGGAATTTATTTTTGGTAAAAGGAAACATCATTAAAACACCGCCATTAGAAGATGGATGTTTGAAAGGAATTATGCGGAAGCAAGTCCTAGAAATTCTTGAAAAATTATCAGAATTTGAGTGTATTGAAGCATCTATTTCGCCTTTTGAATTACAAAAAGCAGATGAGTTATTTGTAACGAATGTCGTTCAAGGTATACAACCAATCACTGGGTTTAGAAAAAAGAATTTTTCTTCCAGAGTGAGTCAAAGTATTTTAGCAAAGCTAAATATGATGGTTCGACTGTCTTAGTTGTAAGATGGGTTTTCAGGGGCATTGGACCAGATACTATAATCACCCCCAAGTTCGAGCATTTTTTCTTTCCAATAGTTAGTATTCACTTTTTCAATAATACTTTTATTGTGGATGTTTTCTGAAAGAATCCACGTATTTGCTAACAGCTCTGATGTTAATTGGTTAGTTTCCCAACCAGAATATCCAAGGAAAAAACGAATATCAGAATCATTTAATTTGTTTTCTTGAATTAATTCGGTCACTTTTTCAAAATTACCCCCCCAATATAATCCTTGTGAAATTTCAATACTGTTTGGAATGAGTTCTGGGATTTTATGAATGTAATAAAGGTTGTCCTGTTCAACAGGACCTCCATTATAAACTTTATAAGGTAACTCTATTTCAGGAATTAAATCTTGAAGTGTGAACTCTAAGGGTTTATTTAAAATAAATCCAATAGAGCCTTCTGAATTATGGTCTGCAATAATAATTATAGATCTATTAAATGACATATCGCCAATAATAGAGGGTTCTGCAATTAATAAATGACCTTTCTTTAAATTGATATTTGATATCATCTCCTCTATATTTCATATTAAATATAGGAAATTTATTTTAAATTGAAAAATTCAATTCCATTTCTAGTTAATTGATCACTATATCAACCCAAATATTTTTATAATTTTAGAATTTACGAGTTAGACAAATAGGCTATTTTCATCATCACTAAATTTATTTTAGTTCATTAGAATCTACATAATAATCACGATCTAACACAATTTGATCTGATTTGATGGGCATTTTTTTCCATTCCACAGTAGGATATAACTTCTTTTTTTCTTGATCAATTTCTATTTCAATAGGCATTTTAAAATTCTCTACGACATTAATCCAACGATAGCTCAATTCATTGTTTTTTATCGAATACTCTAAAGTTGGAATTCGGATATCACGTAGATATTGATTAAAAAAGGCGGTTAAATCTAAACCAGATTGATCACTAATATAGGTTTCAATCTCTTTTGTGGTGACGGTTTGATGGTAGAACGTTTTATTTAACCCTCTTAAAATTTGGCGCCATTGCGCATCACCTTTTACGAGTTGACGTAAGGTATGAATCATATTTGCCCCTTTAGGGTACATATCGGAAGATCCTTCAGCGTTAACATTATAAGTACCAATAATTGGTATTTCATTTTTGATCCTTGATCGGGTACCAGTCACATAATCAGCCCCAGCTTCGGTTCCATAATAATATTCTACAAATATATTTTCTGAGTAAGTTGTGAAACTCTCATGAATCCACATATCGGCGATATCTTTATAAGTAATATTATTTGCAAACCATTCATGACCCGATTCATGGATAATGATATAATCAAACTTTAATCCCCAACCAGACCCTGATAAATCTCGTCCTAAATATCCTTTTTTATATTGATTTCCATACGTTACAGAACTTTGGTGTTCCATTCCTAAATAGGGTACTTCAACCAATTTGAAACTATCTTCATAAAAAGGGTAGGGGCCAAACCAATGCTCAAAGGCTTTCATTAATTTTGGAGCATCTTTAAATTGTTCTTTAGCCTTTTTTAAATTATCTCTTAATACATAATAATCCATATCAAGAGATCCTTTTTCACCTTCATAAACTTCTGAGAAATTAACATAATCTCCAATATTAATGTTTACGCCATAATTATTAATAGGGTTTGACACAAACCAATGGTAGGTGGTGGTATCATTTTCTTTTTCTTCCACAGATAATAGTCTTCCGTTTGAAATGTTCATTAAGTGTTTGGGAACATTGACACTTATTTTCATACTATCAACTTCGTCATACATATGGTCTTTATTTGGCCACCAAACACTCGCACCTAAACCTTGACAAGAAGATGCTATAAAGTCTTTTTCATTTTCATCTTTTTTCCATGAAATTCCACCATCCCAAGGCGCTCTTACGGCTTCCCGTGGTTTTCCTTCGTAAAACACCTCTAAACTGTTCACATCTCCAATTGTTTGTTGACGCGTCAGTTGAATAAAATGAGCATTTCCATCATGTTCAATTAATAAGTCTTCGCCATCCTGAATGGCCTTAGTTAATATTAGTGGCGGCTGCAAGTCAATTTGAAGTCTGTTGTTGGAATCTAAAACCGTGTACTGAACCGTGTTTTTTCCTTTAATAGTCTTTGTTTCAGGATTTACTGAAATGTCTAAGTGATAGTAATTTAAATCCCACCAAGCACGTTCGGGAGTGATGCTTCCTCTTAACGTATCTTGATATGTAAAGTTGTGAGATGCGCCATGATCTAGTTGTGCTTGCGAAGTGATAGTTCCTAAAATCAGGTATATAGAACAGAACAGTTTATTTATTTTCATCTTAATATTGATTTTTTTTTAAAGTTACTGATTTTTATAACTGATTTCCAAATTCATGAAATAAAAAAAACGCCACAATTTATTGTGACGCTTTTCAAAATTAGTTTAGTGCTTGTTTTAAAAACAATAGCTACTTTCTTCTTTCACTTTTTCAGCGATTTCAATTCGTAAATCTACAATGTCTGGATAGTTAGCATATTTTGTAAATCGTTTAAGTCCCATTAACATCATTCGTTGTTCATCGCCTTCCGCAAACGAAATAATACTTTCTTTTCCTTTTTCTTCCACTTTATCGACTGCATGGTATAAGTATAACTTAGCCATCGCAATTTGAGCAGATTGCTCTTTTTGACTTGTTCGCTTTACATTTTTTTCAGTCCTTAAAATGGCCGATTCTGCCATATAAATTTCAATTAAAATATCTGCAGCAGCAATCAATAGTTGTTGATGCTCTTCGAGTTGAGGGCCATATTTTTGAACTGCACCACCAGCAACCATTAAGAATGTTTTTTTCAATTTCCTAATCATTTCTTTTTCTTCAGAAAATAATTCAGAGAAATCGGGTGTTTCAAATGAAGGAATTCCCATGAGCTCTTCTTGAACTTTGGATGCTGGTCCTAACAAATCAACATGTCCTTTCATTGCTTTTTTTACCAGCATTCCAACAGAAAGCATTCGGTTTATTTCGTTGGTACCTTCATAAATTCGTGTAATTCTAGCATCTCTCCATGCCGATTCCATGGGCGTTTCTTCAGAGAATCCCATACCTCCAAAAATTTGAATCCCTTCATCTGCTGAGTTTTGAACATCTTCAGAAACGGCTACTTTTAAGATCGAACATTCAATGGCATATTCTTCAACTCCTTTTAGTTCTGCTTCTTGATGTGTGTTTCCAGCCGCTTCACGTATAGCAATTCGGTCTTCAATATTTTTTGCGGCTCTGTAAGTTGCTGATTCTCCAGCATAGGCACTCGCAGCCATTTCAGCTAATTTGGTTTTAATCGCTCCAAAATCAGCAATAGGCGTTTTAAATTGTTTACGCTCATTGGCATAGGTCACAGCCGTTGTTAAAATTCGTCTTTGAGAATCTAAACAAGCAGCCGCTAATTTAATACGACCCACATTAAGTGCGTTCATTGCAATTTTAAATCCTTCACCACGCCCTGATAACATATTTTCAACAGGAACAATACAATCGTTAAAGAATACTTGACGAGTAGAAGACGCCCGAATTCCTAATTTGTGTTCTTCTTCACCTAACGTAATTCCATTTGGATGTTCACCATCATATTCAACAATGAACCCCGTAATATTTTTATCACTTTCGATACGTGCAAATACAATCATCACACTACAAAATCCTGCATTGGAAATCCACATTTTTTGACCATTGATCTTGTAGGACTTTCCATCGGCGGATAATTCGGCGGTTGTTTTTCCAGAATTCGCATCTGACCCTGCGCCAGGCTCGGTAAGGCAATAGGCTCCAAACCACTCACCACTTGCTAACTTAGGGACATATTTTTGCTTTTGTTCATCGGTTCCATACAATGTAATTGGCATCGTACCAATTCCTGTGTGCGCTCCAAATGCGGTACTAAAAGATCCGGTTCCACTTGAAATATAATCACAAGTTAAGCAGGTCGATACAAATCCCATTCCCATTCCGCCAAAGGCTTCAGGAACCGCAACACTCAAAAAGCCTAATTCGCCAGCTTTGCGCATAATGTCTTCGGTTAGGGCATAATCTTTAGCTTCAAAACGCGCTCTGTGAGGAATGATTTCACGATCATTAAATTCCATAACCGCATCTTTCATCATCTTTTGTTCTTCAGAAAAATCTTCAGGTGTAAATACGTCTTCGCATTTTGTTTCTTTTACTAAAAACTGCCCCCCTCTTAAAAGTTGTTTGTCGTTTGCTTCCATGTTTTTATTTTCAGATTTAAGAAGATTGAAAACAGAAAATAGACCCTAATTTAGGCTATTTTAAAACTCCATTGTCATTCTTTGGAATTCTTCTATTTTTTCTTCTAGTATTTTTAAGTTGTTATCGTTTATATAATTTCTATGCTTTGCTACTAATTTGAGAACTCAATTCGAACCTTTCATGCTCTGGAAAATTTAATAATAAATCAGAAACATCATTGAAAATCTCTAAACCCAGTTTCCAAATTTTTAAATTCTTGTAATTATGTCTTTGCTTAGCACACATGTTCTTTTTATTTTCTCTTATACTCTTTCCTCTTTCTTCTAGTCTCTCTATTTTCTATTTAAGAAATTCAAAAATCCCACACGCACCTTGTCCAGTTCCCACACACATGGTAACGGCTCCAAATTTATCTTGCATATTTTGCTTACGCATCTCATCAAACAACTGTACCGATAATTTTGCGCCCGTACATCCTAGAGGGTGTCCCAACGCGATTGCACCGCCATTTGGATTAATAATCTCTGGATTAAGTTCTAATTCACGTATTACTGCTATGGATTGCGAAGCAAAGGCTTCATTCAATTCAATTAATGATAAATCATCTTGCTTTAATCCTGCTTGTTTTAATGCTTTTGGAATGGCTTTTACGGGTCCAATACCCATAATTCGAGGTTCAACACCAGCCGCAGCATAGTTAACCAATCGAGCAATGGGTTCAAGGTTTAGTTCTTTGACCATGTCTTCACTCATGACCATTACAAAAGCAGCTCCATCACTCATTTGTGATGAGTTTCCTGCAGTGACACTTCCGCCAGCAGCAAATACGGCTCTTAATTTTGCTAAAGCTTCCTTACTAGTTCCCGCTCTTGGGCCTTCATCTTTAGTAACCGTGTATGATTTAGTTGCTTTTTTTCCAGCTGCATCAATATAATTTTGTTCAACTTTAATAGGAACTATCTGATCTTGAAAACGGTTTTCTGCTTGCGCTTTTAACGCTTTCATATGAGAGTTAAAGGCAAATTCGTCTTGGTCTTCCCGAGAAATTTTAAATTGATTTGCAACGGCTTCAGCGGTATTTCCCATCCCCCAATAATAATCTTCATGTCCCGCTTTTATAAGGTCATAATTCAGTTCTGGTTTATATCCTGTCATCGGAACGCTACTCATGCTTTCTGCGCCCCCAGCGATGATACAATCAGCCATCCCAGATTGAATTTTTGCAGTTGCCATCCCAATTGTTTCTATTCCAGAGGAACAAAATCTATTGACCGTGACTCCTGGGACATCGATAACTTCTAAACCCATTAACGAGATTAAACGCGCCATATTTAATCCTTGTGAGCCTTCTGGCATCGCATTACCAACAATTACATCATCAATCCGTTTTGGATCCAAATCAGGCAATTCTTTCATCATATGTTTGATGGTTTCTGCGGCTAATTCATCGGTTCTTTTAAAACGAAAGACGCCTTTGGGTGCTTTACCTACTGCGGTTCTGTATGCTTTTACAATGTATGCTTGTTTGTTCATAGTTATGTTTTTTATTTTGAAATGAGAGCAAAGAGGATAGAGTAGAGAGAAAAAACTTTCAAATTTGTCTCTAAGTAGTGTCGTTTTGGATCTCTACTCTATCCTCTTTATTTCATTTTCTAATTACGAAGCGGTTTCCCTGTTTTTAACATATGTTGAATCCGTTCTAAGGTTTTACGTTCGGTACATAAACTTAAAAACGCTTCGCGTTCTAAATCCAATAAATATTGTTCTGATACGAACGTTGGCTCAGACAAATCGCCTCCCGCCATTACATAGGCTAATTTATTAGCGATTTTCATATCATGCGCCGAAATGTAGTTACTATCTTGCATCGAATCGGTGCCGACTAAAAACATTCCCAAGGCTTGTTTTCCCAATACTTTAACGTCGGTTCTTTTTATAGGTTGGGTATACCCAGAATCTGCCATTAATTTTGCGTGTTGTTTTGCAACGGCAATTTGTCGATCTTTATTTACCACCACCACATCTTTTCCTTTTTGTAAAAGGTTTAAATCAAATGCTTCATAAGCTGATGTCGATACTTTTGCCATTCCAATAGTTAAGAAATGTTCTTGTAATACATTTAATTGAACATCGCCTTTTTGGAACTTGTCTTGTGCTCTTAAAGCCATTTCTTTTGAGCCACCACCACCAGGGATGACTCCAACTCCAAACTCCACAAGTCCCATGTAAGTTTCAGAAGCTGCAACAACTTTATCGGCATGTAAGGACAATTCACATCCACCGCCTAAGGCCATGCCATGCGGTGCCGAAATGGTAGGGATTGATGAATATCGCATGCGCATCATTGAATCTTGAAAATATTTGATCGCCATATTAAGCTCTTCATACTCTTGCTCTGCAGCCATCATAAAAATCATTCCAATATTGGCCCCCACCGAAAAATTAGCTCCTTGGTTACCAACCACTAAACCTGCAAAATCTTTTTCAGCCAAATCAATGGCTTTATTTAAGCCTGCTAACACATCGCCACCAATGGTGTTCATCTTAGATTGAAATTCTAAGTTGAGGATGCCGTCGCCTAAATCTTCAACAACCACTCCCGAATTTTTAAAGACTTCGTTTGTTTTTCGAATGTTATCTAGGATGATGAAACTATCTTGCCCCGGAATTTTCATTTGTGCTTTTGTTGGAATATCATAGGCATAAGTGGCGCCATTTTTTACGGAATAAAATGAAGAACTTTCTGCAGCTAACATTTCATTGACCCAAGCGGCGGGTTCTAAGCCTTCCGCTTTCATAAGCTCGATTCCTTTTTCAACGCCAATAGCATCCCATATTTGAAACGGTCCATGTTCCCAACCAAAGCCTGCTTTCATGGCGTCATCAATCTTATAAAGCTCATTCGAAATTTCAGGAATTCGGTTAGAGACATAAGCAAATAGGGCGGTAAAACTTTTACGGTAAAAATCACCTGCTTTGTCTTTTCCACTGACTAAAACTTTAAATCGGTCTACAACTTTGTCAATTGTTTTTGTGAGTTCTAAGGTGGCAAATTTTGCACGCTTTGCAGAACGGTAGTCTAGAGTGTTTAAATCTAAACTTAAAATTTCTTTTTTACCATTTTCAGAAACATGTTTTTTATAAAATCCTTGTCCGGTTTTACTGCCTAACCATTTATTTTCCATCATCGTGTTGATGAAATCGGGCAGTTCAAATAATTCTAAACGCTCATCGTTAGGACAGTTTTCTCGAATGCCATTGGCAACGTGAACCAAGGTATCTAAGCCCACAACATCGACCGTTCTAAAGGTGGCCGATTTTGGACGACCAATGACTGGTCCTGATAATTTATCTACTTCTTCAATCGTTAGGTCTAAATCCTTGACTGCGTGAAATAAACTCTGAATGCTAAAAATACCAACGCGATTTCCAATAAATGCTGGCGTGTCTTTAGCGATGACAGAGGTTTTTCCTAAAAACTGTTCGCCATAACCTGCTAAAAAATCGAGAACTTCAGGAGTCGTTTTGGGTCCTGGAATAATCTCAAATAATTTAAGATAACGCGCAGGGTTAAAAAAGTGGGTCCCACAAAAATGTTTCTGAAAATCTTCACTGCGACCTTCACTCATGAATTTTATAGGAATTCCAGAAGTATTAGACGTGATTAAAGTCCCAGGTGTTCGGTGTTTTTCTAAGTTTTCGAATACCATTTTTTTAATGTCCAATCGCTCTACAACCACTTCCATAATCCAATCGACACCGGCTACTTTTGCAATGTCATCTTCCAAGTTACCCGTGGTGATTCGCTGTGCAAATTTTTGATGGTAAATAGGAGAGGGCTTCGATTTTAAAGAAGCTGTAAGGGCTTCATTAACCAATCGATTCCGAACAATTTTATCTTCTAAGGTCAGCCCTTTGGCTTTTTCTTTATCGTTAAGTTCTCTGGGTACAATGTCTAAAAGTAATACATCGACTCCAATATTGGCAAAGTGACAAGCAATTCCGCTGCCCATGATCCCAGATCCGATAATTGCAATTTTTTTTATTCTTCGTGTTTTCATCTAAGTATAAATAGGGTTGTTAGAATATTTTTTTGTTCGAAATCAGATTCATGATACAATCGGATACTTCATAAAAGTGGTCGAGCTTTTCTTCCGAAATTTCATTTTTGATGACATTGTTAAACTTTAATACATTTTGTTTGACTTCTTCTCTGTTTTTGAGTCCCGAATCCGTTAAATGGATAAGCACGCCACGACCATCATTGGGATTTGGTAACCGTTCTATTAAACGCATGCTTTCCAATGTTTTTAAAATTCTTGATAGACTGGTCGCTTCCATGCCCATTTTTGGACCTAATGAGGTTGACGGTGTCCCATTTTGTGGATCCACACTTAGCAGAGTAAACCCTGTTGCCATTGTGATTCCATAATCGGATGCTTCCTCATTATACATCCTTTGAACGGCTAACCAAGTCGTTCTCAGAACATAGTCTATTGTTTTCTCTTTCATAGTGTCTCTAATATCTTGTCTCAAATATATGAAAATATAGTATGCACGCATAGTAAAATGCAAAAAAGTTATGCATGCATAGTATTATTTGTGAGTTTTTAAGCTAGATCGGGAAGTGTCGTTGTAAGCTTCCCTTAATTAGGAATGTTTAAATTTCTACTATTATCAAATTAATTTCTGCATACTTTTTTGGCGGTAATTTTTCGAGCGCATCATGGGGTCTTTTATGGTTGTAATTACCCATCCAAATTTGTGTTTGCTCTTTAACCTGATTTAAATTTTCAAAAATATATTTATTCAAAACACCTCTTCGATAACTTCAATTGAAGCGTTCTACAAAAGCATTTTTTTAATTGGGCTCCAATAATTATCATATTTTTTTTCTTCGTGAAGTATCTTTTGGAAGTCAAATTCGAGACTTACTTCTAAATTTATTTCGATAGTTTACTTGCACGTAACTACTTTATATCCCCACTGTTGCGTTTATAGTATTTGCAAAATAACATCCAAATATTGGATCAATTTGTCATGAAGATTTCGACTTGGGGATTTTAAGCTGTTATAAATGCATAAAAAAATCACATACATCCAAAGATATACGTGATTTTAACAGTTTGTTGCGCTATGATAGCGGCTTAAAAATTAAATTTAAACGTCGGTATAAATTTTAGAAACCAAGTCTTTATAGAGACCATAAATGACACTTCGTTTCATTTTCATCGTCGGGGTAAGGTGGCCACCTTCAATAGACCATACGTCTGGAGTGAGTTCAAATCGTTTGATTTGTTCCCATTTTCCAAAGCCTTGGTTGGATTTGCTGACCTCTTTTTGTATGCGTTCAATTATAATGTCTGAAGTACAAATGGCTTCTGGTGTTGTCTCTAGGTCTATTTTTTTACGCTCAATCCACTCTTGAACAAATTCAAAATTAAGCTGAATTAAAGCGGCTGGCATTTTCTGATTTTCGCCAATAACCATCACTTGTTCGATAAAGTTAGATTCTTTTAAATCATTTTCAATAAGGGTTGGAATGATGTATTTCCCACCTGAAGTTTTAAACATTTCTTTTTTACGCCCCGTGATTTTAATAAAACCATCGGGATCAATTTCGCCTTTATCTCCGGTGTGAAAATAGTCACCACTCATTACTTCGGCAGTTTTGTCAGGATCTTTAAAGTAGCCTTTCATCACGTTAGGCCCTTTAATTAAAATTTCGCCATCCTCTGCAATTTTGACTTCAACATTGGAAATGGGTTTACCGACGGTTCCAATTTTAAAATGATGATTGGCATGCATTCCTACAGAAACAACAGGAGAGGTCTCTGTGAGGCCATAACCTTCCATAATCATCATTCCCGACGCACAAAAAATACGTGCTAATCGCGGGTGTAGCGCTGCACTCCCTGAAACCATGGTGTGTAACTCGCCACCAAAGGCCGCTTTCCATTTACTAAAGATTAGTTTTCGTGCAATTTTTAATTGAAATTCGTACCAAAACCCATTGGCTTGGTACGGTTCATAGCGTTCGCCAAGTTTGATAGCCCAGAAAAATAAGGCTCTTTTAATGCCTGTTAATTCGCTACCTTTGGCATTTACTTTATTAAAAACTTTTTCTAATAAACGAGGCACTACACTCATGAGGTTTGGCTTGATCTCTTGTGCATTTTTACCAATTTTTTCGATACTTTCAGCAAAATAAACGCTGGCTCCGGCATGTTGATAAATATAAATTAGTACCCGCTCGAAAATATGACATAAGGGTAAAAAACTAAGAACTCTATTAGTGCCTTGCATTAAGGGTAATCGCGGCATACTTGCCAGCACATTTTCTACAATATTGAAATGCGTTAACATCACACCTTTGGGCTTTCCGGTCGTTCCTGATGTATAAATAATGGTGGCTAAATCGGCAGGAATCACTTCTGACTTCCGAGTTTCGACTTCGGATTGTGTACTATCATCGGCACCGAGTTCTAATAATTCAGTATAATTTTTACAGTCTTTAATCACATCAAAACTAAATACTTCTTTCAGTTTTGTGTTGTCTTTTACTTTTAAAACTTTAGTGTAAACGTCTTCGTCCGACACAAAACAATAGACGGCTTCACTATGATTTAAAACATACTCATAGTCATCAGATGATATTGTTGGATAGATCGGAATATTTTGCGCTCCAACTTGAAGCACTCCAACATCCACAATACACCATTCAGTACGGTTGGTTGTAGATATAATCGCAATTTTATCATTTTTTTGAATCCCCATTTTGAGCAATGCTCTACTGAGTGCATTGGCTTTATCCAGATAGTCTTTTGTAGATGTTTTTACCCAATCACCGTCTTTTTTAGAGATCAAAGCAGCCTCTAAATTATGTGTTTCTAATTGGTAATGCGCAAAGTCAAAAAGTCGTGTAATTGGTTTCATTGAATTGTGATAAGATTGAATTATTGCAAAGTACTAATTTTTAGAAGAGTATCAAAAATCAACCTTTTAAAAACAGAATCTGCAAAACAAGTATATTTTTAATAAAGATACACTATTATTTCAAGGTTTCTAACCATTGTTTTGCATTCACAAAAGCTTCGAGCCATGGCGATACTTCATCGGATCGATTCTCTGGATAATGAGCCCAATTCCATTGGAAGGTAGACCGTTCAATATGCGGCATTGTTACCAAGTGACGCCCAGTAGGGTCACACATCATGGCCGTATTAAAGTCAGATCCATTCGGATTATGTGGATAGGCCTCATACGCATATTTACCTACAATATGATATTGAGTTTCTTCGTATGGTAACACAAATTTCCCTTCGCCATGCGAAATCCAAACCCCTAAAGTCGATCCTTCTAGGGTAGACAGCATCACCGAATTGTTTTTTTGAATTTTTACTGATGTAAAGGCACTTTCATGTTTTTTTGAATCGTTGTACGTCAGTTTTCCATGTTCAGCATGCTCTGGATTGATCAAATCTAATTCCATCCAAAGTTGACACCCGTTACAGATTCCTATTGAGAGTGTATCTGAACGATCAAAGAATTTTTTGAGCGCTAACTGTGCTTTTTTATTGTATTTAAATGCGCCAGCCCAGCCTTTTGCAGAGCCCAAAACATCACTATTACTAAAGCCACCAACAGCCCCTATAAATTGAATATCTTCAAGTGTTTCACGACCCGAAATCAAATCGGTCATGTGAACATCCTTCACATCAAATCCTGCCAAGTACATGGCGTTTGCCATTTCACGTTCAGAATTACTTCCTTTTTCTCGGATAATGGCTGCTTTTGGTTTGTTGGCCTGATTTATTATCGGTAATTTTCCTGTGAATTGTGGCGGAAATTTAAAGTCAAGAGGTTGATTTTTATAGGATTCAAATCGAGTATTTGCCAATCCATTCGCTGTTTGTTTTTGATCGAGTAGGACCGAAGTTTCATACCATACATCTCTTAGTTCGCTAACGTTTAAAGAGTAGGAATCTGTTGTGTTTTTAATGTTTAAAACAGGGTGATTGGTAACGTTTCCAATCGTGTGAAATTCAATGCCCACTTTAGAAAGTTCGGCTTCTACGGACGCATCCGAGCTCTGAAATACAATTCCGGAGTTTTCAGCGAACAAGAGTTTCATGCTGTCGGCTTCATTGAGCGTACTTAAATTCAAGTCAGCCCCTAAATTAGGATCCGAAAAACAGAGTTCTAACAAGGTCGTAATCAAACCACCAGAAGCGACATCATGACCCGCTACAATCTTGTTATTTTGAATCAACTCCTGGAGCGTGTTAAAAACAGTTTTAACATAAGCCGCACTTTGAACATTTGGCGTATCGGTTCCAATTTTATTTAAAACTTGACCCAATGCACTACCACCTAATTTATAAGCATCCTGAGAAATATTAATATAATAAATAGGGCCTGCATTGAGTTTAAATACGGGCTCAACCACTTTAGAAATAGCGTTACAGTTTCCTGCCGCCGTAACAATAACTGTTCCTGGAGATACTACATCGCCCTCAGGATATTTTTGTTTCATAGAAAGTGAATCTTTTCCAGTTGGGACGTTAATCCCTAAGTCAATTGCAAATTCAGAAATCGCTTCAACAGCCTTGTATAAACGCGCATCTTCGCCTTCATTTTTACAGGGCCACATCCAGTTAGCGGAGAGTGACACACTTTGTAAACCCTCCTTTAAAGGTGCCCAAATGATATTGGTCAGTGCTTCGGTGATCGCCACTCGACTTCCCGCTTTGGGGTCTATAAGTGCAGCAATGGGCGCATGTCCAATGGAGGTCGCAATTCCTTCTTGACTTGTGTAGTCTAAGGCCATCACTCCAACATTGTTTAAGGGCAATTGTAAAGGCCCGACACATTGTTGTTTGGCGACTTTTCCTCCGACACATCGGTCAACTTTATTGGTCAGCCAATCTTTACAACCGACAGATTCAAGCTTTAAAACGTCCTCAAGGTAGTTTTGAAACATGGAAGGTTCGTAAGAAATAGCGTCATAATTTCGGACGATTGTTTGATCTTCTAAAATTGTTTTTGGAGAGCTTCCAAACATGTCTTCTAAATTAAAATCCATAGGCTTATTACCCGTAGATTTTGATTCAAACACAAAACGGTGGTCGCCTGTCACGTCCCCAACCGTATACATTGGCGAGCGTTCTCTGTCGGCAATATGCTGTAAGGTGTCTATATGTTTTTCAGAGATGACAAGTCCCATCCGTTCTTGAGACTCGTTGCCAATTAATTCTTTATTTGAGAGGGTAGGGTCCCCAATTGGAAGCTGATCTAAATCGATATGTCCACCAGTATCTTCGACCAGTTCAGATAGGCAGTTGAGATGTCCACCTGCACCGTGGTCATGAATAGATACAATAAAATTTTCTGGACTTTCGATCATGCCACGGACGGCGTTTGCAGCACGTTTTTGCATTTCAGGATTAGAACGTTGCACAGCATTCAGTTCAATCCCACTAGAAAACGCACCTGTATCAGCCGATGATACGGCAGCGCCTCCCATTCCAATGCGGTAGTTTTCACCGCCTAAAATGACAATTTTATCGCCTTTTTCTGGGGTGTCTTTTAAAGCTTGATCGGCTTTTCCATATCCAATGCCTCCCGCTTGCATAATGACTTTGTCAAAACCGAGGCGTTGGGCATCTTCTTGGTGTTCAAAAGTAAGGACTGAACCACAAATGAGGGGTTGGCCAAATTTATTTCCAAAATCAGAGGCACCGTTGGAGGCTTTAATCAAAATATCCATGGGCGTTTGATAGAGCCAGTTCCGTTCTTTAAATCCAGCTTCCCAAGGTCGATTTTCATTTAACCGCGAGTAAGAAGTCATATAAACGGCTGTTCCTGCCAATGGCAAGGAGCCTTTTCCGCCGGCAAGACGGTCTCTAATTTCACCTCCAGAACCTGTCGCAGCCCCATTAAAGGGTTCTACAGTGGTTGGGAAATTATGGGTTTCTGCCTTAATGGAGATCACAGATTCATAATTTTCTGTGGTGTAAAAATCGGGTTTATCAGCGCTTTTAGGCGCAAATTGTTCGACAACAGGTCCCTTAATAAAAGCGACGTTATCTTTGTAAGCCGATATAATTGTATTGGGGTGTTGTTTGGACGTTTCTTTGATGAGTTTGAAAAGAGAGGTTGGTTTCTCTTCCCCATCAATAATAAACGTTCCATTAAATATTTTATGTCGGCAATGCTCCGAATTGACTTGCGAAAACCCAAAGACTTCCGAGTCGGTGAGGGGGCGTCCAATTTTTTCACTGACTTGGTTTAGATAATCAACTTCGTCTGCATTTAAAGACAATCCTTCTTGATCGTTATAAGCTGCAATATCACTGATGTTTAAGATTGGCTCTGGAGTGATGTCAATATCAAAACTCTGTTGATGTAAACCTTCAAATTTCTCAGAAATCATAGGATCAAAATCTGAAAAACTAGCTTCAATCTTATGAAACTCTTCAATCCTAATAATCCCTTCAATGCCCATGTTCTGGGTAATTTCGACGGCATTTGTACTCCAAGGCGTAATCATCGCTGCGCGTGGTCCTACGAAATTTGAATTGAGCGTTGTGTGCTCTATTTTTGGTTGGTCGCCAAAAAGCCATTGTAATTTGGCTATTGTATTGGAGGATAAATCGTTTACTGTTTGAACGGCAAAAACCTTAGTGTTAAGGTTTCCAAAGAAATGAATCATTCGTTTAGGTTTGAATATTATTCGTTCCCACAAATTTATGATTTTCCAGAGAATTTTTAAACAATTTTAATCTCTATTTTTCGGAGTTATTCACGAGTTTTAAACATCTAAAAAGTCACTTTAATAACTTCAAAAATGTGGTCTTATTGGCGGATGAGTTTTTTCACCTGCACTCCAAAATCACTGGTCATTTTCACGATGTATAGCCCTGAGTTTAAATCAGAAATATGGATCGATTTAGAACTGTTTTTTAAATTTTCACTTAAGATCAACTTACCCGTTATCGCATAAATTTCAACGTTTAAAGGGGTGTTTGAATTAAAATATAGTTCATTTGATTGCACCGGATTTGGATAAAGCGTAACATTAGTTTCGTTCAATACATTCACGGTAACGGATAGAGTATGCGTACCTAAATCTGTAACAGTATCAGTCTCATATTCGTCCCATTCACCCGCTAAATTAAAAGTGGTGGTTGGTCCTTTCACAGCTGCTTTTCTCCGAAATGTTTTGTTTTTAAAATCATACGCACCGCCAATTTCTCCAAAAAAATCGATGAGAACCCCATTTTTAAATAATCCGACGGGATCATTTCCGTTAAATGATATCGCATCTGTATCAGAAGTTTGATTCGAACGGTCTAGTGTTTCTTGATATGCTTGCGTATTCGCAATCACATGTACATTTCCAGATTCTAGAGTGCCAGTTAATGGCAAGGCTGGATTAAATTCTCCTGAACCGTCTCGGTCTCTTGCAATGGAGTAGTTACTAAGGTTTATTGAACTCCCAGTAAAATTTGCAATTTCTATCGCTTTATTATAACTAAGACCTTCTACATATTCAGAGATGAATAGGTCATTACTCGACGTGTTTCCTTCCAAAGTTGTCATGCAACTTTCATTACTCACAGGGGAGATGTTTTGGCTTCCATCTTTCGAATAGACGGTAAAACAGTATTCGGTATTTGGTGCTAAACCAGTCACTGTAATACTTGTGTTTGATGAACTTGTTGTTATACTACCATCCTTATAAACATCATAGGATGTAACCGCAATATTATCCGTTCCAGCAGTCCAGTTCAAAACAACAGAATTCCCAGTTGGGTTGGATGCGACAAGGTTGGTTGCTGCGGTTGGGGCTTCATTGTCCGTTACAGGATTCCAAATCATCGATGCATATTCTGGATGATCTACAAAAGGGTTTGCATTGTTTTGAAACGCATAAGCCGCCACATTTCGATTCCGTTCACGTTGGTCAACAGGGTCCACGTTATAATGCCAATCTAATAAAACAGCAATGGCCCAAGGATAAAATACTTCGTCATTTGTGCCGTTAAACATATCAAAGCTTGTATATCCATTGACAGTCTCTTCATAACGAACCGCGAAATACAAAACAGCTCTTGCAATGTCGCCTTTAAATTCGTCAATTGGTTCAAATACAGTTCCATTATAACCAGACATCGCACTTGTGCCTCTTTTAGAGCCATTTAATGAAGTCCAACTAGGAGTATTCACATTTCCAAACGGATAAGAACCTCTATAACCATTTACACGTCCATCGGACGGAACGACGTGATGAATGTCACTTTGCATAGGAGAGCGACTCCCAAAGGATGATTGCGGTATGAGGTGTTCTCTATTGTAACAATCTCCTTCGGCACTATAATTCCCACAATTATTACTACCGTGGTTATAATTATACGGATCTGATCCTGATGGATTTTCGGAATACATATCTAATATGGTTCCATCATTCTCATAATTTTCTCCAGATGAGACGGCTTCGTCCGTATGGGTGTCTTTATAACCGTTAGAGCCACTTATCCCATCTCCATCGTATAACTGTCCATAGGATCTTGCTTGGTGTCCGTTAGAAACAATTGATTTTAATTTGGTTTTTAAAGCAAATCCCGTTAATCCCTCTACGGAATCATAATAATTTGTTGGAATTTGTCCGTAAGAAAGGCTTGAAATAAGCACAGCTAGAATGTATATCTGCTTCATAAAATAATGTCTTAAATTTTAAAATAATTGGTTTATTTCTTTTCAAGTAATGCCATATAGAAACCATCATATCCGGTTTCGTGAGCTAATATCTTTTTGTCTTTTATGAACGAAAAATCAGCACCTGCTTCTGACTTTAAAAAGGTTTTAATTTGAGTTTCATTTTCAGACGGCAACACAGAGCAAGTTGCATAAACCATTTTCCCAGTTGGTTTTACCATTTTTGAATATTGCTGCAAAACCTCTTGTTGCGTTTGTCGAATTCGATCGATAAATGCGGGTTCTAGTTTCCATTTTGAATCGGGGTTTCGTCTTAAAACACCCAATCCAGAACAGGGAGCGTCAATCAATAAACGATCTGCTTTTCCGTGTAGTTTTTTGATTGGTTTTGTAGAATCAATCACTCTCATTTCAATATTATGGGCGCCATCACGGCGGGCTCTAATTTTCAATTTTTTCAATTTACTTTCATAAATATCCATCGCTATCACAGATCCTTTATTTTCTGTTAATGCAGAAAGGTGTAAGGTTTTTCCGCCGGCACCGGCACAACAGTCCACTACTTTCATTCCTGGCTTTACATCTAAAAAATCGGCAACGAGCTGTGAGGATGCATCTTGAACTTCGAACCAACCATTTTTAAAGGCTTCGGTTGTAAATACATTGGCACGTTCTTTTAATTGTAGCGCATACGGGTAGCCCTCAATTTCTATCGTTTCAATGCCTTCCGATTCTAATTTTAGTTTTAAATCGGCTTTCGACGTTTTTAAGGTATTGACTCTAAGAATCACATCAGCTTGCTTGTTTTGCATCGCTAACTCTTTGGTCCATTTGGCTTCGCCTAATTCTTTAACACCCAATTCATCAATCCAATCTGGAACCGATTCACGGAATTTGCGGTCTTTAGAGAGTTCATCAAAACGCCCTTTGATTTTTCGAGATGGCGTTCCTTCAAAATATTTCCAATCGGGAAGTTTAATGCCTTTTAAAGTCGCCCATACTGCAAAAAGTCGCCAAGCATCGTCTCTGCTAAAAGGTTCTTTTATGAGTGCGATTTCTGCATACAAGCGTTTCCATCGAACGATATCGTAAGTAGTTTCGGCTACAAATCCACGGTCGCGACTGCCCCAACGTTTATCACGTTTCAATAATTTCTGAATGACTTTATCGGCATATTCTCCTTCATTAAAGATGAGTAAAAGTCCATCAATGACCGCAAAACATAAATTTCTGTGTAAACGCATAGGTATATTAATTAGTGGTGCAAAGTTACGTTTAAAAATGCTAATTATAATAGATAATATGTATATTGAAATTTCATCAATTTTAAACCAAAATGATCATGAAATACGTGACAACTACCTGTGTGGTAATACTCTTTTTTTTAAGTTGTGTAAAGTCGAAAAAAGCGATTTCAGATCCTTTTTCTAGTGTTAGAATTGAAACGATTCTAGAGGATTCATTACTCAATATCAGAGCGATAGAATATAATAATAACAAACTCATGGCGGTTTCTTCTATTGGAAACAGGTATACGATTTATTTGGATACAAAGGGTGTCTTAATTGATAGAGTCTCTACTGACACGATAAATTTCCGAGCCTCTGCTTTAATAAACGATACGTTTTTCAGCCTAAGCATCGGAAATCCCGCGCTGTTGTTTAAAGACGATGTATTGGTGTATAAAGAAACCCATCCGAATGTTTTTTATGATGCCTTACATTTTTGGAATACAAAAGAAGGAATGGCGGTTGGTGATCCCATCAATGGCTGTATGAGTATAATAATAACGAGAGACGGAGGAGAAACCTGGCATAAAACACCTTGTGAATTACTACCGCCCGTAGATGAAGGGGAAGCAGCTTTTGCCGCTAGTGATACAAATATAGCTATTGTAGGGGATCAAGCTTGGGTGGCCACTGGTGGGCGTTCGAGTCGTGTGTTATACTCCTTTAATAAAGGAAAAAGTTGGACTGTTTTTGAAACTCCAATCGTTCAAGGCGAGGAAACGACCGGGATGTTTTCTATTGATTTTTATGATGGGTTAAACGGCTTTGCGATTGGAGGTGATTATACAAAACCAAAAAATCAACATTCCAATAAAATTCGTACAAGAAATGGTGGGAAAACTTGGGACGTGGTGGCGCAAGATCAAATTCCAGGGTATCGAAGTTGTGTTCAATTTTCTCCAAACAGCCATGCAAAGGGATTGGTAGCGGTTGGATTCGAAGGCATCGATTATAGTTCTGATGCGGGCGAAACATGGAAACAGCTGAGCGATGAAGGGTTTTATACCCTTCGCTTTGTCAATGATAGCGTCGCTTATGCAGCCGGAAATGGTAGGATTTCCAAGCTTATTTTTAAATAATAAGAAACATGCAGTTAACTTAGTGTTTTTAATTTTTTTGTCGATTTCTCAACCGTTTCATCATTTGCCGGTTAAACCCTTCTTCAGAAATTTTTAAGAGTAATATTTTTTTTGAAGAAATTACGTTTTTTAATTTCACATGAAACGTTTGTTTTAGCGCATTGAGTTCAGCTTCAGCAGCGAGTAATTCATTTAGTTTCATAAGTGCTACTTCATCAGTAATAGTATCGATTTGATCTTTCAACTCGTTTTTAATAGCTCTTAGTTTTTCATGTCTTAATTTCATTTGAGAATTATCAAATGCATTATAAATTGGCCAAAACTTTTCAGCTTCAGTAGAGGATAAATCTAGTTTTTCAGTGATGAAAGCAATTTTCATGGTTTTTATTTTTTCTTTCATTTCTTTTCTTCCAGTAGGTTGGGCAGATAGTGGTATCGAAATAAAGACGAGATAAATTAATATCGTTAGTTTTTTCATGCGTATATTTTTAATTAATTAATAAATATTCTAAAGAAGCGTTTTCAAAAATGTAGGTTTCAATTTCTGAAGCCGAAATGCTGGATGGACTTAGATCATCAAGTTCATTGGAAGTTAAAAAATTAGCAAATTCATCACCTTGAATTTCTTCATATATTAAATAGTTTTCGATTGCTTCTGCAGTTATGTTTTCTCGGTTTTCACTAGGCCAAGAAAACATCAGCAATAAAACCAAAGAGGCTGCAATTCCAGAAATATAAAAGGTTGTTTTTTTATTTAATGATCGTAGTGTTATTGAAGGAACTGTTTTTGGGATTCTGATTTCAAACTGTTCAAAGTACGTATCAGGCGTTTTAAATCCCGTTTTTTTGAACGTTTGTTTTAGATTTTGTTCTGAAATAAAGTCCATGTCAAAAGTTTCAAAATAGTTTTTTGGCACAGTAAATCCAGATTTTTTATTGTTTTTAAGGGTCATACTTCTTTGACTATCGTTTATTTGTTAGGTTTAATCATTACTTAAATACAATTTAATTTTTTTGACGGCTATATGATAAGAAGCTTTTAATGCGCCTTCGCTTGTCTCTAAGATTTCAGACATGTCTTTGTATTTTATCGCATCGAAATATCTCATATTAAATACCAATTGTTGTTTTTTTGGTAATTGTGCGATGGCTTTTTGTAATTTTAATTGAATTTCATCGCCTTCAAAAAAAACATCTGCTTTTAAGTTCCCTAGGGTAAGTTGTTGTAACGTTTCATCAGATATTTGAAGGCGTTTCGCTTTTGAATTTAAGAACGTAATTGCTTCGTTTGTTGCGATACGGTACATCCAAGTAAACAGTTTACTATCGCCTTTAAAGTTGTGAATGTTTCGAAAAATTTTAATAAATGTGTTTTGTAAAACGTCATCAGAATCATCGTGAGAAATGACTATTTTTCGGATGTGCCAGTAGAGGCGTTCTTTGTAAAGCTCCACAAGAGTTTTGAACGCTAATTCCTTAGTGTCGTCGGATTTAAGTTGATTTAATAGCGTGGCTTCGTTTTGCAATTAGTTTCTTTAAGATTTGACTCTAACCAACGGATAAGGTTTAACACACTAATTTCTATTGAAAAGACTGCATCGCAACTAATTTACTATACACGCCTTGTTGGTCTAAGAGTTCTTGATGTTTACCTTGTTCGACAATTTCTCCTTTTTGCATCACGATAATTTCGTCAGCGTTTTGAATGGTTGAAAGTCGGTGTGCAATGACAATCGACGTTCGGTTTTTCATCATATTCTCTAGGGCATCCTGAACCAAACGTTCACTTTCAGTATCCAGTGCTGCAGTCGCTTCATCTAAAACCATGATAGGCGGGTTTTTAATTACGGCTCTCGCAATACTCAGTCGTTGTTTTTGACCGCCAGATAATTTATTTCCTGAATCCCCAATATTTGTATCCATTCCGTCTGGCAATTCTTTTACAAATTCCCAAGCATTTGCAATTTTTAAAGCAGCGATGACAGCTTGATCGGTAGCGTCTTCTTTTCCAAGTAAAATATTATTTTTGATGGTATCATTGAATAAAATTGAGTCTTGTGTAACCAATCCCATAAGACCTCTTAAAGAGTGTTTAGTGAGGTCTCTAATGTCTGTACCATCAATATTGATGTTTCCATCATTGACATCGTAAAAACGGGTAACCAAATTTGCAATGGTTGATTTCCCACTTCCCGACTGCCCAACCAAGGCAATTGTTTTCCCTTTTGAAACTCGCATTGAAAAATTCTTCAAAACAAGTTGGTCTTCGTACTTAAAATTAATACTGTTTATAGTAATCTCTTTTTCGAAGTTTGTTTTTATCTGTGCATTTGGATGATCTTTTAGAGGCGATTCTGTATTGAGAATTTCCATGACACGTTCAGCAGCCGCATTCCCGCGTTTTACACCATAACTAGCCTTGCTAATAGCTTTTGCTGGTGTGAGTATATTATAGGCTAACCCCATATAAACAAGAAATAAACTAGCATCTAATGATTTCTCATTCAATACCATATTTCCTCCATACCATAACAAGATAGCAATTACTGTGATTCCTAAAAACTCACTTGTAGGCCCTGCCAAATTTTGCTTGTTTAATAGGGTATTTGAAAACTTATAAAAACGCGTTGTTGAGGATTGAAATTTAGTACTAAAATTTTGTTCGCCATTAAATCCTTTAATGACTTTAAGCCCCGAGAGGGTTTCGTCTACAATAGATAAAAAATAACCTTGTTCTTTTTGAACCTTATTTGAATTTTGTTTTAATGACTTTCCAATTAATGAAATCACAAATCCAGATATAGGAATAAATATCAACACAAAAATAGACAGCTCTACACTGATTACAAACATGGTGGTAATCGTAAATATAATAGATAAAGGTTCCCGGACAATAAGTTCTAGAATGGATAAAAAGGAGTTTTGAATTTCTAAGACATCTGTGGAGATTCTAGACATGGTATCGCCTTTTCGTTTTTCAGAATAAAATGCTAATGGAAGGCTGGTTATTTTGTCGTACAATTGGTTTCTCATATCTTTTAAAACACCATTTCTAAGAAAGGTAATAAAAAACATTGCCAGGTAGCCAAAGAGATTTTTTAAGAGAAAAGTTCCAATCACAAAAGCCACCATAAAAATAAGAACGTCCTCACTGCCTTCCGCCTTTTTGAGCGTTACAAAATAATTTAAATACTCTTCTAAGAAAGCTGTAATTTTTCCGATTCCTTGCCATACAGGTTTTACTAAAACTGGTTTTGAATCTCCAAATAATACTTTGAGCATCGGAAATAAAGAAATCATAGACAAGGTCCCAAAAAACGCATAAAAAACATTACATATAATATTTAATATCGCATAAAACTTGTAAGGAATCGCATAGCGAAGGATCGGTTTTAAGTAATTCATTAACTCAGTTTCATGTCTTTGATTATGGATTCAATTTTGTCGTCAAGCGTTTTTTCGGTCCCAATAAATGCCGTAGCACTGGATAAGGTAGTATTGACGCTAATATAAAACTTTATTTTTGGTTCTGTCCCGCTAGGACGTAACGCAACTTTACTACCATCTTCAGTCGTGTAAATTAACACATCCGCTTTTGGTATTAAAATGGGTTCTGAGGTATCTAAAAGTAAGTTTTTAGAGATGGATGTTTTGAAATCTTCGACAGTAATCACTTTAGAACCATTAATTGAGGTCATGGGATTATTTCGAGCAGATTCCATTATTTTGTTGATTTCCGCACTGCCTTCAATCCCTTTTTTGGTTATTGAAATTAAGCGTTCTTTATAACATCCGTGCTCAACATAAGTCTCTATCAGTTCTTTGAAAAATGAACTGTCATTTGCTTTGGTGTACGCAGCAATTTCACAAGCGAGTAGGGTGGAAGTAACCGCATCTTTGTCACGTACAAAATCGCCAACCATAAATCCAAAACTTTCTTCGCCACCTCCAATAAAATCGAGTGCTGGAAAATCCTTAATCATTTTGGCAATCCATTTAAAACCAGTCAATCCAATTTTACATTCAACGCCGTAGGCTTCAGTGAGTGTAGAGATCATCGGAGTTGAAACAATGGTCGATCCTACAAACTGTTTTCCGTTAATAGCACCCTTGTTTTTCCATAAATCCAATAAAAATTTCGTCATCATGATCATGGTTTGGTTGCCATTAAGCAATACCATTTTATCATCAGAATTACGTACGGCAATTCCTAAACGATCACAATCAGGGTCGGTGCCAATGACAATATCGGCTTGCACTTCTTCCGCAAGATCTAATGCCATTTTTAAGGCTTCGGGTTCTTCAGGATTGGGCGATTTAACGGTTGGGAAATCGCCGTTTGGTTCCGATTGTGCGTCTACTAAGTGTACATTTGTATACCCTGCTCGTTTGAGCGTTTCTGGAACAGCTGTAATAGAAGTTCCATGTAAAGCGGTGAATACAACCGATAAATTTTCTCTAGATGCTGCAGTATTCACTTCCAAACTTCCGTTTTTTACAGAAGCATTTATAAATACATCATCCACGTCTTTTCCAATCGTATGGATCAATTTTTCTTGAGCTGTAAAATTGATGTCTGTATATTTTAAAGAATTTATGAGATTAATAATTTCGCCGTCAAAAGGAGGAACGAGTTGTCCACCATCTTCCCAATATACTTTATAGCCATTGTATTCTGGGGGGTTATGAGAGGCTGTTAAAACAATTCCACATTGGCAGTCTAAGTGTTTGACTGCAAAAGATAATTCGGGAGTTGCACGAAGGTCTTCAAACAAAAAGACTTCAATTCCATTGGCAGAAAATACATCTGCTACAATTTTAGCGAACGGCTTGCTGTTGTGTCGGCAATCATAGGCAATGACCGTCTTAATTGTTTGATTTGGATATGTTTGGTGTAAATAGTCACTAAGTCCTTGCGTATTTTTCCCAAGGGTATATTTATTAATCCGGTTGGTGCCAACGCCCATAACACCTCGCATGCCGCCTGTTCCAAATTCTAAGTTTTTATAAAAACTGTCGTTGAGGTCTTCGGGATTACTCGTTTGGAGTTTTTGAATGGTATTTTTTGTGTCTTCATCAAAAAAAGGTGACAACCAAGTCGCTATATTTTCCTGAATTAGTAAATCTGTTTTAGACATGAAATCGGTATTTTTTACAAATGTAGATATTTGCGAACATTTTAGCATTATTTTAGTTGTTTTTTAAAGATATAATTTAGGCATCTGTGACTTCAGTAATATGGTATCGTTCTTTGTTTTGGCGAGTTTGAAGAATAATTTCCCCTAAAAATCCAGCAACAAAAAATTGAGTTCCAATAATCATGGTTGTTAATGCAATAAAAAATTCAGGTCGGTTCGCAATAAGTCGTCCCGAGGGATTTAAAAATAATTTATCGATCCCTAGATAAGTAGCAAAACCAAGTCCAATAACAAACATAATTACCCCTAAGAGCCCAAAAAAGTGCATGGGACGTTTGCCAAATTTGGATGTAAACCAAATTGTAATCAAATCTAAAAACCCATTTATAAATCGTTCCATTCCAAATTTTGTTTTTCCGTATTTTCGTGCTTGATGAATGACTACTTTTTCGACGATATTGTTAAAGCCAGCATTGACGGCCAACACCGGGATATACCGATGCATTTCGCCATAGACCTCAATCGTTTTTATCACTTCGTTTCGGTACGCTTTTAATCCACAATTAAAATCATGAAGCGAAAGTCCGGAGATCTTTCTTGCGGCCCAATTAAATAATTTTGAAGGCATGTTTTTGGCGAAAAACGAATCATATCGTTTCTTTTTCCATCCCGAAACAATATCATAATTCTGCTCTTTTATCATTTGATACAGCGCTGGAATTTCATCGGGACTGTCTTGTAAATCAGCATCCATCGTTATTACGACAGCGCCTTTAGCATGGGAAAATCCCGCATGTAAGGCTTGAGATTTTCCAAAGTTTTTAGAGAACTTAAGACCGATGACGCGACTGTTTTTAGCGCGAAGGTTTTTAATAACGTCCCAAGATTTATCGGAGCTGCCATCATCAATAAAAAGAATTTCATATGATAAATGATTGGGTTGCATCACAGATACAATCCAATCATTTAATTCTTCTATAGAATCTTGTTCGTTAAGCAGTGGTATGACTACCGAAATATCCATTCAATTTACTTTTGAACATCAAAAGTAAAGAAATTAAGCGTCTTTAGTATCAGATTTCTTCACGATTAATGCGACGATAAGACCAATAAGCGCATAAAAAGCTAATCTAAAAATAAATGATTGACTTTGCATTGCTAACGAGAAGTTGTTTTTTGTACTCGCTTCTTCGAGGGCTGTTTGAATCACTTCCTGCGGTGCTCCAAAACGTTCCATGGTCTGCTTGGTTAAAATTAAAATTTGTTCATTTAAATAAGTAGCAGCTTCTGGATCAATAAATGTAAAGATAGCGATTCCAATTATTGTAGCAATCAAAGTCCCAACGGCAATTGTGATAAAATATGATGCAAATGCTTGTTTGAAACTAATGAAGCCATCTAATATTTTTCTAGATTTTAAGGCTGAAACAACTCCGTAAACAACCACCAGAATAAATAGAATAATTCCAAGCCACCATTCGGTGAATAAATCGAGGTTGACCGCGTAAATTACGACGCTTATGATTGATAAAATAGCTCCCAAGTAAAGCCCGTAGTTAATAGCAGATGATTTTGTAGTTGATTCCATAATTTTAGTTAAATTTAGTTTAGTTCCATATATTAGACTCAGACATCAAATATAAGTTACATTTTTAATTAAAAAAATAAAATTAATAAACAGTTGTAGTTTTGCAAAAAATATATAAATTTGCAATTCGTAAAATCGAATTAAATAGTTTAAGTGATGAAAAAAGATACACACCCAAATAATTATAGAGTAGTAGCATTTAAAGATATGTCAAATGAAGATGTGTTTTTAACAAAATCTACCGCAGACACAACTGAAACCTTAGACGTGGACGGTGTAGAATATCCATTAATAAAAATGGAAATATCTAGAACATCTCATCCATTTTACACTGGTAAATCTAAATTAGTAGATACTGCTGGACGAATTGACAAGTTCAAAACTAAATACGCTAAATTCAAGAAATAATAACGTTTCTTTTAATTATACACTAAAAGCCTTTCAACTATTGAAAGGCTTTTCTTATTTTTACACAAAGCTTTGGTATGAACTATATACTTTTTGACGGTCCAAATAGAGATGCATTATTGCCATTTACCTACACACGCCCAGTAGCCGATATTCGAGTTGGAATTTTGACCATTCGTGAAAAATGGGAATTATTTTTAGGAGCTACGACAACTACCGTGACGGAAGATTATCTTTCTGGCAAATTTCCGATGGTAGAAATGGAACATAATATAATGATTAATGCGTCCTATACTCCAACGGAAGATTTAGTCCATCAAATCAAAAATTTAAAGGAAAATCAAGCTATTTTTGAAGGTGACTCAATGGTTGCTTTTTATAGTTTAGAAGACCAAGATGTTGATTTAGATGCGTATGAGGCCGTAAATTGTGAAGGATTTGTATTGAAAATAGAGACAACTTGGGATATTTTTTCAAAAAATGGTGATGCGATCGCCGCCGATTTTAAATTATTAACTGTTGATAGAACCTCAGAGCCGATCCCAGAACAAACAGTGGCTTTTAATCCAGAGCAGATTTTTATTGAAGAAGGGGCTAAATTACCTCTATGTGTCCTCAACGCTACAGATGGACCTATTTATATTGGGAAAAATTCCGAAATCATGGAAGGTAGTATGGTTCGAGGGCCGTTTGCATTGTGTGAAGGATCGACCCTTAAAATGGGGACTAAAATCTATGGGCCAACGACAGTTGGACCTTATTCCAAAGTAGGAGGTGAAGTAAATAATTCTGTAATCTTTGGGTTTTCCAATAAAGGTCATGATGGGTTTTTAGGGAATTCTGTGATAGGAGAGTGGTGCAATTTAGGAGCCGATACAAATAATTCAAACCTCAAAAACAATTATGCAGAGGTTCGGTTGTGGAGTTACGAGACCGATAATTTCACAAAAACTGGATTGCAATTTTGCGGGTTGATGATGGGTGACCACAGCAAATGTGGAATTAATACGATGTTTAACACGGGAACTGTGATTGGTGTGAGTGCAAATATTTTTGGGGCTGGTTTTCCACGTAATTTTATTCCTAGTTTTAGCTGGGGTGGCGCTAAAGGATTTACGACCTATTTAACTTCAAAAGCATTTGAAGTTGCTGCTGAAGTAATGAAACGTCGCGGATTAGACTTTTCTGAACAAGAGTCGGCTATATTAGAGCATGTGTTTAATCTCAGTGCGACCTACCGAAACGATTAATTTTTATGAACGTTTTTTAGGTCCAATAAATTGGTTGGATTGATGCCCAATCCACTGATGTCATTCGAAGTAAATCGAACAACTTCATCATAAAATAAGACCACAACTGGCGCTTGTTCTACGACTAAGGCATCCATTTTTTTATACAGATTAATACGAGTTTCCTTGTCTGTTTCCAGCATTGCCTGTTCGTACCAACGGTCAAACTGCTCCTCTTTAAAATGAGTGTAATTTGGGCCGTTAGGCGCAAAGTTCGGACTGTAAAACAACGATAAATAATTCTGTGCATCGGGGTAATCTGCGACCCAACTCGCTCGAAATAAATCTATTTTCCCATTTGATTTTGCAGATTTCAAGGACGATGGGGGGATAATTTCAATAGAAATCGTTAAACCAATTGATTGTAATTCACGTTGAATAAATTCACTAAAACTCAAATAATTAGAAGTCGTTGTTATTGTGATGGATGGTTGTTGGTTTCCAGATTCAATTTTATAGGCTTCTAACAACTGCTTTGCTTTTTCGGGTTGATAGCTATAGCCAACGTTTTCTTGATGTCCAGGGAGTCCTTTTGGAATAAATCCGCCGAGTGCCGGAATTCCAATACCATTTCTTAAATACGTCATCATTTTGCTGCGATCAAAGCCATAATTTAAGGCTTGTCGAATTAATTGACTCTGGTATTCTGGAACCTCCGAATCCATGTAAAACCCTAAATATTCTGTATTTAAGTAGGGCGCTCTGAGCATTTTAACTGTTGAAGTATAAGTTGGTTTTAAAGTTCCGTTTGCGCTTAAAATTTCATCTTTATAAGAGGCGTCTAGTCCTGAAACAAAATCAATATTCCCTTGAATAAACTGTAAAAACTCACTTTGTTTGTCCGCTAAAAATGTAATTGACACCGCCTCTAAATACGGGAGTCTTTCCCCTTTTGAATTGGTTTCAAAATAGCGCTCATTTTTTCGAAATATTAATTTAATATTTTCCTCCCAACGTTTAAACTTGAAAGGGCCAGTTCCGATAGGATTAGATCTGAAGTCACTGCCATAAAGCGTTACAATTTCTTTAGGAACCACGCTACAGTATTTCATTGTCAATAGACCTAAAAATGCAGGAAAAGGTGTTTTTAAATTGATTTGAAACGTGTGTTGGTCGATTGCTTTGTATAAATCTACATTTTGAAGTACCCAACTTCCAGGTGACGCTAATTGTGGATTTTTTAGACGGTCAAAACTATACACAAAATCATGGGCAGTGACCGTACGTGTTTGGTGTTCACCAAACTGTGGATGGCTATGGAAATTAACATCTTTTCGAAGGCTAAACGTATACACTTTTGCATCGTCAGAAATAGTCCAAAATCGCGCAATGTCAGGAGTGACATTCATTAAAGAATCCATCTGAACTAAGCCATTAAATAATTGATTAATAGCCCAAATATCAGCGTTGTCTTTTGCAAAGGCTGGGTCTAAGGATCCAATGTTTTTATGTTCGTTGTAGCGAAAGACTTGCTTCGTTTTAGAATTTAGTGTTTCCGTATGACAACTCACTAACAAGGAACTGAAAATTAGAAGACTCCCAGCGTGTAGTAGGAAGTAATTAAAGGCTTGCTTTGTCATTATAGATGATAATTGTAAATTTGTTCACATGGTAAAAGTACAAGAATGATTGATAGAAAAAAAGTCGCATTTTACACTTTAGGGTGTAAACTAAATTTCTCAGAAACCGCTACGATTGCAAGAACCTTTGAAGACGAAGGGTTTGACCGTGTTGATTTTTCGGAATTTGCCGATATTTATGTAATTAACACATGCTCTGTTACGGAGAATGCGGACAAGCGGTTTAAAACCATTGTAAAACAAGCGCAACGCTCAAATTCGGAAGCATTTATGGTTGCAGTGGGTTGTTATGCTCAATTACAACCCGAAGAATTAGCAGCCGTCAATGGCGTTGATTTGGTGCTTGGAGCGACCGAAAAATTCAAAATTACCGATTACCTAAACGAGCTTACTAAAAATGATACGGGGGCCATTCATTCCTGTGAAATTGAGGATGCTGATTTTTATGTGAGTAGTTATTCTATCGGCGATCGAACCCGAGCTTTTTTGAAAGTTCAAGATGGGTGTGATTATAAATGTACCTATTGTACCATACCGTTGGCCAGAGGAATTTCTCGTAGTGATACGCTTCAAAATGTATTGGACAACGCTAAAAAAATTGCCGGTCAGGGTATTAAAGAAATTGTTTTAACAGGCGTGAATATTGGTGATTATGGCAAAGGAGAATTTGAGAATAAAACCCATGAACATACATTTTTAGACTTAGTAAAAGCGTTAGATACAATTCAGGGCATACATCGTTTGCGAATTTCATCGATTGAACCAAATTTATTAAAAGATGAAACCATCGATTTTGTAGCACAAAGCAACTCTTTTGTACCGCATTTTCACATCCCTTTGCAGAGTGGGAGTAACGTGATGTTAAAAGCCATGCGGAGGCGTTATATGAAAGAGCTTTATAAAGATAGGGTAGAACATATCAATAGCCTTTTACCAAATGCTTGTATAGGTGTGGATGTCATTGTTGGATTTCCTGGTGAAACGGACGAATTATTCCTAGAAACCTATAATTTTTTAAATGCTTTAGAAGTCTCATATCTTCATGTGTTTACTTATTCGGAACGTCCTAACACACACGCAGCAACTCTGCCCAATGAAGTGCCAAAATCCGTACGATCGAAGCGAAGTAAAATGTTAAGAGGACTTTCGGCCAAAAAACGTCGTGCATTTTACGAAAGCCAAATTGACACGCGCCATACTGTATTGTTTGAAGGGGAAAATAAGGAAGGCTATATTCATGGTTTTACAGAAAATTATATTAAAGTAAAAACGCCATGGAATCCAGCGTTGGTGAATACATTGCATGAAATAATACTTTCAGAAATTGATTCAGATGGATTGGTGAAAATTAAATTTGTTTCGAATTTAGTGTCAAATTAGATTCGAATTCCAACAGGAAGCATTTTTCGGTAACGGCGATTTCTTCGAATAAATTTAGCAACTGGAGGGCTGGTTGGTACGACACTAATGTTTTTTTCGATGATATCTTCTAAAACTATTTTTAAAAAATCTTCTACAAACGTTTCTGTTTCTAAAACTTCAGGAATATTTAGTTTTGTTAAGAAAATTTTTCGATCTTGTTGTGAATATTCTAGAGTTACAAGTTCAACACCAACTTTTAATTCGTATTGGCGTAAAAAAGGATTATCTGTTAAGTTAGAAGCGTCAACCATAAAAAAAAAGTTTTTAGGTAGGTTTGTATAAAATCTGTTTTGCAAATTTACAAAAAAAAATCTAACCAGTTAATAATACGCTAAGTGAATCAAAATCATAAGAAGGTACCTGTCTATTTTTTACCCGGTTTAGCTGCTAATTCGAGTATATTTAAGCATATACAGTTAGATACTAATATTTTTGAAATGCATTTTTTAGAATGGATGATTCCATTTGATGATGAATCAATTTCTGAGTATGCCATTCGATTTTGTAAAAATATTAATCATGAAAATGCAATTCTGGTTGGGGTCTCTTTTGGTGGAATTGTCGCCCAAGAGATGAATTTAGTTTATGACTTTAAAAAAATCATCATCATTTCAAGTGTGAAAGCCCGTCATGAATTACCGATCCATCTTCAATTGGCTGGAAAAACAAAAGTATATAAATTACTCCCCACCAGTCTTTTTGCTCAAAATATCGATTTGTTATCTAAATATGCATTTGGAAAACCGATTGTTAAGCGATTAGACCTCTACAAACAATATTTATCTATTACTGATAAACGCTATTTAGATTGGGCGATTAAACAGGTTGTCTCGTGGAATCAAGAGAGTAGTGATCCTAATTTGGTTCATATTCATGGTGATCAGGATATTATTTTCCCTATCGAAAACATGAAAAATTGTATTATTGTTGAGGGAGGTACCCACATAATGATCCTTAATAGGTATAAATGGCTTAACGAGAATTTACCTAAATTGATGTTGAGTTGATGCTTTTTTTTGTAATTTTATCTCATAAATCTACGTTGTTATGCACAATTTGAAAACTTTTTTATTTACGGCTGCAGTCCTGTCTTTTACGGGTTTTTTAGTCCTTGCTTTCACAAGTCAACCTTCTTTAAATAATGAAATTCCGATTTCTGAAAACGATTATAACATTTATGCGCTAGATATCCCAGAAGTGCTAAATTTTTCGGGTGAATCTATGCCGCTACAATCGCCAGATATTCGTGAACGCATCGATCGCGAATTACTCGTTAATACCTATTGGCAATCCAATGGTCTGCTTTTATTTAAGCGCTCTCATAAATATTTACCTGTTATAGAACCAATTTTAAAATCGTATGGGATCCCAAATGATTTTAAATATTTAGCCTTAATAGAGAGCGGACTTCAAAACGTGACGTCTCCAGCGGGTGCAAAAGGATTTTGGCAAATTATGAAACCCACAGGAAAAGAATATGGTTTAGAAATTAACACCAATGTGGACGAACGTTATGATTTTGAAAAATCGACCCATGTTGCGTGTCAATACATCCTTAAAGCCAAAGAGAAATTTGGAAACTGGACCTTGGCAGCGGCGGCTTACAATGCGGGGGTCAACGGAATTTCAAAACGATTAGAAGATCAAAATGTGACTGGGTATTATGATTTATTGTTAGGAGAAGAAACCGGACGTTACCTTTTCCGAATTGTGGCGTTAAAAGAGATCTTTTCAGCTCCAAAAAAGTATGGATTCAACTTTGATAAAACACATTTATATACGCTTCCAGAAACCTATGAAGTTAAAGTGGATACTGCGATTACAGATATGGTGAAGTTTGCCGAAAGTTTTGGATTAAATTACAAACAATTAAAAACCCACAACCCCTGGTTAAGAGATCCTTTTTTAAATAATAAATCGAAGAAATTATACACTTTAAAAATCCCTAAGAAAGGGTATTACTCAAAGTCGATTACGAAATAAAAAACAGAGAATGTTAGATTATTTTCATCTTCAATTTAAGATATTAAATCGAAAAATCATTGAGTTCGGACTTCCTCTTTTACTCGTATATCCACTAATTCTAATAGTTTTTATTTCAATCTCTAATTTTCTGTTTTCAAAAACTCAATTTGCAGTGCATATATACGGATTGATAGCCTTAGTGTTTCTTTCTAAACAAAGTGAGCCTAAAAGAAATGATTTTCTAAAATTGATATTTTCTAAAAAAGATTATTTAAAACTACGTTGTATCGAAAACCTACTCTACAGCACTCCTTTTTTAGCATTTCTAATTTATAAAGGGCTATTTGATTACATGATAGTATTAATTCTTTTAACAATTTTTCTTACGTTTATTAACTTTAGTACAAACATCAACTTCACCATTCCAACGCCTTTTAGCAAAAACCCATTTGAATTTTCAGTAGGATTTAGAAAGACCTTTTACATGTTTCCAATTGCTTATGTATTAATGTGTATTTCAGTTTCAGTTGGGAATTTTAATCTAGGAGTATTTTCAATGCTGTTAGTCGGTTTGGTCTGTATGTTTTATTATTCAAAACCAGAAAATGAATGTTATGTGTGGAATTTCAACCTGTCATCAAAAGAATTTTTAATTAAAAAAGCCAAATCTTGCATAATCAATTTTACGCTTTTAAGTCTTCCAATTCTAGTTACTTTAAGTGTTTTCTTTTTGAATGAAGTGGATCTTTTAATTCTTATTTATCTTATGTGCGTTGCTTATTTAATAGTAATGATTGTTGCTAAATATTCTGCGTATCCCAATGATATAAATATATCACAAGGAGTGTTGATAACGTTATGTTTTATGTTTCCTCCAATGTTAATTGTTGTGATTCCTCTATTTTATTCCCAATCCATAAAAAAATTAAACAAAATTTTAGAATGATTAAAATTGAAAAATTATCGAAATTTTATGCGCGAAAGCAGGTTCTTAATGCAATCAATGTAGAGTTTAAAAAAGGAACTGTATATGGAGTTGTTGGAGAAAATGGCGCTGGGAAAACAACGCTGTTCAGATGTATTTCAGGACTTGAATCGTATAAAGGAATTATATCATCAGACTTTAATAAACTCAAAGACCATTTAGGACTTTTAAGTACAGAACCCTTTTTTTTTCCAAAAATTACGGGGAAAGAATACATTCAATTCCTTGCCAACGCTCGACACCTAAAACTATCAAATATTGAGACCAAAAACATATTTGACTTACCGTTAAATCAGTATGCTTCAACCTACTCGACGGGAATGAAAAAAAAATTGGCTTTGACAGCACTCCTTTTACAAGAAAATGAGGTGTTCATTCTGGATGAGCCTTTTAATGGTGTAGATATACAAAGTAATTTAGTGATCGCTGAAATTATAAAGAAGCTTAAAATGTTAAAGAAAACAGTTATTATTTCTTCTCATATATTTTCAACTTTGGCAGCTACATGTGATGAAATTTATTTAATGAAAAACGGAAAAATAATAAGAAAAGTGAAACAGATAGATTTTGACGCTCTAGAAAGTGAAATGAAAGATTTCACAGTCGGAAATCGAATTGATCAACTTGGATTAAAATAAATAAGCGTTTTTACATCCATTTGTTCATCATAAACTCAACGAACATAACATAGACTCCACTTTTTGTTAACGCCGCTTTCCACCGCGTTGTTGTTGGCCTCCAAAATGTTGATTTGGCATTGCTGATTTTTTCATCTGCTGCTTCATCATTTTGATTTGTTCAGACAACATATCTCTTTTGTCGAGCTTTTGAGCTTCTTGGAGTAATTTTTGTGCTTCTTGTTTGCGTCGCTTTGTAAAAGCAATTCCGGCAAGGTTTAATTTTGCCATTGCTAAATCATGGTCCATTGATAAACCAAGGCTGACCGCATTTTTAAAATACTTTTCAGCATCATTCATATTCGTTTGAGAAACCATAATCCCTTTTAAAAAATTATAATACCCTTGCTGTTTGCTCGTAAGGGCTGTTTTTGGATTTTTTATCTTGTTGAGTAAACGCTCAGTCCCCGGAAAATCTTGTTTTCGAAGTTTTAAAAACGCTAATAAAATCATTTCATTTTTGAAATATAGAAACACAAAAACCGATGCAAGGAGAATCAGCATGATGCCATTTCCGACATAAGTTTCTATAATTTGATACACAGCATACGCGACGATCGCAGCAGCAAGGAATAATTTTATATTTTTATTGAACATAATTGAGTTATTTATTTAGCGAGTACAAAGGTAGTAAAAACAAATCAAAATTATTTTAAAATTAGGTTTGTCAAAGTAAAAACTCTTTGTATATTTGTGCCGCGCTTTTAGATAATACTTAAGCGCATTTTTTAAAGATAATCACACGAGCAAAGTTTTAAAAATATACTATAATGAAAAGAACGTTTCAACCATCGAAAAGAAAGAGAAAAAATAAACATGGTTTTAGAGAAAGAATGGCCTCTGCTAACGGTAGAAAAGTTCTTGCTAGAAGAAGAGCCAAAGGCAGAAAAAAGATCAGTGTATCGTCTGAAACTCGTCACAAAAAATAATGATTAACAATTGTTAATATATTAAAGGTGTTGCTAATAGCAACGCCTTTTTTTATACCCAAACGTTACTTAATTTCGTATCTTATTATAATACAATCAATTACATTTAAAAATGCCAAAAAATAAAGATCTTAAATCAATTTTAATTATAGGTTCTGGACCGATCGTTATAGGACAGGCTTGCGAGTTTGATTATTCAGGAACCCAAGCACTCCGTTCATTAAGAGAAGATGCAATCGAAACCATTTTAATTAATTCCAATCCAGCAACTATTATGACGGATCCAGCAATGGCTGATCATGTCTATTTGCTGCCTTTGACTACCAAGTCAATCATTAAAATATTAAAAGAGCATCCTCAAATCGATGCTGTTTTACCAACGATGGGCGGTCAAACCGCTTTAAATCTTTGTATTGAGGCCGATGAAAAAGGGATTTGGACCGATTTTGATGTTGAAATTATTGGCGTTGATATTGATGCGATTAACATTACAGAAGATCGGGAGAAGTTTCGCGAATTAATGCTTAAAATCGGTATACCGATGGCACCACAAGCCACGGCGACCTCCTTTTTAAAAGGAAAAGAAATTGCTCAAGAATTTGGGTTTCCACTAGTCATTAGAGCCTCTTTCACCTTAGGAGGTGATGGTGCGGCCATTGTTCATAAAGAAAAAGATTTTGATGAATTATTAACTCGTGGTTTGGAAATTTCCCCAATCCATGAAGTGATGATCGATAAGGCTTTATTAGGCTGGAAAGAATACGAATTAGAATTGCTTAGAGACTCTAATAACAATGTTGTCATCATTTGTTCCATAGAAAATATGGATCCTATGGGAATTCATACCGGAGATTCAATTACAGTAGCTCCTGCCATGACTTTAAGTGACCGTACCTATCAACGGATGCGAGACATGGCCATCCATATGATGCGCAGTATTGGTGATTTTGCGGGGGGATGTAATGTGCAGTTTGCCGTTTCTCCAGATGAAAAAGAGGATATTATTGCCATCGAAATTAACCCTCGGGTGTCACGATCCTCGGCACTAGCAAGTAAAGCAACGGGATACCCAATTGCCAAAATAGCAGCTAAATTAGCTTTAGGATATCACTTAGATGAACTAAATAATCAAATCACAAAATCGACATCGGCCTTATTTGAACCGACCTTAGATTATGTGATTGTTAAAATACCACGTTGGAATTTTGATAAATTTGAAGGTTCCGACCGAACGTTGGGATTACAAATGAAATCGGTTGGCGAAGTGATGGGTATTGGGCGCTCGTTTCAAGAAGCACTTCACAAAGCCACTCAATCACTCGAAATCAAACGAAATGGTTTAGGAGCTGACGGCAAAGAAAATAAAGATTACACTCAAATTATTGATAAACTAAAATATGCGTCTTGGGATCGTGTGTTTATTATTTATGATGCCATCCAGATGGGAATTCCACTGAGTCGAATTCATGAAATCACTAAAATTGATATGTGGTTTTTAAAACAATATGAAGAATTACATTTAATAAAAAATGAAATTTCGACCTATAAAATTGAAACGATAGAAAAACCGTTATTGCTTGAAGCCAAACAAAAAGGATATGGCGATCGACAAATTGCGCACATGCTCGGCTGTTTAGAAAGTCAGGTGTATAAAAAGCGAGAAGAATTAGGCGTCAATCGTGTTTATAAATTAGTGGATACTTGTGCGGCGGAATTTGAAGCCAAGACTCCTTATTACTATTCAACGTTTGAGAGTGATATGGAAACCGCCGATGGCAACCGTTTTTCAGATAATGAAAGTGTCGTTTCCGATAAGAAAAAAGTGATTGTTTTAGGATCTGGTCCCAATCGAATTGGTCAAGGAATTGAGTTTGATTACTGTTGTGTGCATGGCGTGTTAGCTGCCGCAGAATGTGGCTATGAAACCATTATGATTAACTGTAATCCTGAAACGGTTTCAACCGATTTTGATACTGCGGATAAGTTGTATTTTGAACCTGTATTTTGGGAACATATTTATGACATTATTAAACACGAAAAACCAGAAGGCGTTATTGTGCAGTTAGGCGGTCAAACGGCTTTAAAACTTGCTGAGAAATTAACCAAATATGGTGTTAAAATATTAGGAACGAGTTTTGAATCTCTCGATTTAGCTGAAGATAGAGGCCTGTTTTCTAACCTTTTGAAAGAGAATAACATTCCGTATCCAGAATTTGACATTGCCACCACGGCCGATGAGGCAGCAGCGATTGCCGATGTCTTAGATTTTCCAATTTTGGTCCGTCCGTCTTATGTTTTAGGAGGGCAGGGGATGAAAATTGTAATTAATAAAGAAGAGTTAGAAAAACACGTTGTAGATTTACAAAGCAGAATGCCTGGAAATCAGTTGTTACTAGATCATTATTTGGATGGGGCTATAGAAGCGGAAGCCGATGCAATTTGCGATGGCGAAAATGTGTACATCATCGGTATCATGGAACATATTGAACCTTGTGGGATTCACTCAGGTGATAGTAATGCGACCTTACCGCCTTTCAATTTAGGTAATTTAGTAATGCAACAGATTAAAGATCACACCAAAAAAATTGCGTTAGCACTTAATACGGTAGGATTGATTAATATACAATTTGCAGTCAAAGACGACATGGTGTATATTATCGAAGCCAATCCTAGAGCGTCACGAACGGTACCATTTATTGCCAAAGCGTATGGCGAACCTTATGTGAACTATGCTACTAAAGTGATGTTGGGTGAAAAGAAAGTTACGGATTTTGATTTTAAGCCTCATTTGGAAGGCTATGCTATCAAACAACCCGTATTTTCGTTTAATAAATTCCCTAATGTCAATAAGCAATTGGGTCCTGAAATGAAAAGTACTGGGGAAAGTATTCTCTTTATCGACAGTTTAAAGGATGATGAATTTTATAACTTATACTCGAGACGTAAAATGTATTTGAGTAAGTAAAAATTTATTTCAACATATTTATATAAAGCCGCATTCAGCGGCTTTTTTGATATCCAGACACTAAATATAAGTTATAGTACAAGTTTTAAATACGTATATTTGTTTGATAGATATTAAATTTTATTAAACAGCATAACCAATGAAACACAATTACTTAAAAGCAATCGTTATGATTGCACTCTTTGCGTCTTTCAATATGAATGCGCAAACACTGACCCCAATTGCGCCCACTTTAACATCACAAGATGCGAACCAACAAAATTTTAATGAATTTTGTGGAGCCGATTCATTGCACAATGAAAAAATGAAAAATGATCCTCAATATAAAGAGCGTCATGAAAAAATGAAATTGGCGATTAAAAATGCGGCTTCCAAGAAATTTGTAGCATCAAACGATATTCTTCAAGTCCCAGTAGTTGTTCACGTGATGCACAAAGGGGAAGCGATTGGAACAGGAACTAATATTTCAGATCAAAACGTTAAGTTAGGCATCCAATATTTAAATAATTATTGGAGAAAAAGAGCCAATTCCTTAGGTTTTGGAGAAGGTGTTGATATGAAAATAGAATTTATTTTAGCCATACAAGATGAAGCTGGTAACACAACCAACGGAATTGAACGTGTCGATATGAGTGGCGTTGCTGCCTATGTCGAAGGTGGTGTTGGAGATGGTGGTCTAAAAGATTACTATAGTGATCCAGAAATAAACTCTCTTAAAGAATATAGTATTTGGGATCCAACAAAATATTATAATGTGTGGATTGTTGATGAAATTGATAATTCAAATTGTTACACAGGCGGCTCCTACACTGCGGGATATGCCTATTATGCTAGTGAGCATGGACAACTTTATGATGGATCTGTGGTTCTGATTTGTTCGTATTTAAACGAATCCTCGACTACTTTTGCGCATGAAATGGGGCACGCCCTCAATTTACCTCACACCTTTGATGGAGATAATCCAGATACTGGTACATGTGGAGATGATAATTTGGAGCTACTCGGTGCCGCTATTGATGACACTCCAAGCCACGTGAGAACTTCGGCATTAGATTTGGGATTTGGTTGTGAGTCGGATGTTTCTAATGAATGTGATTTAACATTTGATCAGGTCATTAATCCAGATACAAACTTTTCAAGAAACTCAGGCACAGCTCAAGACCATAGATTTAATTATATGGATTATTCGGGCTGTACGTCCGAATTTACTGGAGGTCAAAGAACTGTTTCTAGTGCTGCCTTAAATGTCACAAGAGCATCCTATCTTACAAGTCCTGCACTGACTCCAACAGCAACCGCAGTTGTTGATTTTAGTACCACAGCAACATTAGGATGTATAGATCAACAAGTTTTATTTACTGATGCATCAACAAATGTACCAAATAGCTACACAAATTCTGGGTATGATAATATCTCTTTTGTTTGGACTTTTGATAATGGTGCTGGCACTACTTATACTTCATCCCAACAAAACCCTTCCATTACATTTGAGAATGCTGGATCCTATGATGTCACACTCCAAATCACAAATCTTCAAGG
>JAQXBT010000049.1 GCA_029252265.1 Flavobacteriaceae bacterium
CCATTGAATGTTAATTTTGGTGTGATCGATGGTTTTACCAAAGTGACGGATAAAGATGGCGCGGTCTATACCCAACGTTTGGCAAAAGAAGAAGGTATGTTTTTAGGGAATTCTGCAGGCTCTGCGATCAAAGGGGTGCTTCAACTGAAAGAACATTTTAAACCCGAAGATGTGGTGGTGGTGTTGTTTCATGACCATGGCAGCCGTTATGTCGGTAAAATGTTTAATGACGACTGGATGCGCGAAATGGGGTATATCGAATAGATTTAAACCTGTAGATTTTCCACGCTATATAGCTCTATATGAGCAGCATAAAATTTTATAATCACCTATTTTTTTGTAAGTAGGGGTTTTTTTTATACATTTAACATGTCTTAGACTCCAAATCTGATTCTTCATTTTAACCAATTCATCATTTAAGTACGTATTTAAGAAACTGTAGTTGCACAGCGGTGCGTGCGTATGTGGTGTTTAAAAACGAACCCCGTAACTATTGTGCATTCTATAACATCATAATAATGACAAACAAAATAGTGTGTTATCCCGATATATAACGCCAATAAAACAAGCTTTTGTTGGGATATAATCAGTTAGGCAACAATAAGAACAGAACTCAATGAAAACAATTTATAGTTTAGTATTCCTATCCTTTTTATGTAGCTGTGAACAAAAAAAAGTATATCATCAAATCCTTGATTTAATTTGGGAATCTAAAAATGTGAATTGGAATGCAAGTTCATTAATCGTAGATGAGGATTTTATCTACGGTCATACAATGAGTGATAGTATTTTTAAATTAGACATCCCTAATGGAAAAATAGTTTGGAAAAGACATTCACGAGGAACTTACTCAAGTTTATCCCCTAAAATTAGTGAAAACACCGTTTTAATTGGTGGAGCAGATAAATTAAAAGCCTTTGATAAAAAAGGAAAATTAATATGGTTTGTGACTACTAGCACTAAAACAATTGGACTGACATTAAATGACAGTCTTGTTATAAATACAAAAACAAAAGTAAAGCTTTTTTTAAAGGACATTGCATAACCGAAAGTTATAGCATTTTAACACGCCACTAACCATACAGTTAAACGTTGGCAAACATATACCGAAAACATAAATGAATAAGACAGTAGAAACTATTATTAAATCTTTCCCTTTAGTGTTTGCTACATTAACTGTTCTAGGATATATCTGTCTACAATCATTTTACTCTTTTTTTGGAATTGAACTTATTAACTATTTAGAATTATCAGAAATTCCATTATTATTTTATAACAAATCGATTATTATAGTTGCAATCTTATTTTTAGTCTTTTTGCTCTCTTATTATCTAAGTGATAAACTAGATGAAGATCAAAATGAACTTAAAAGGAAAATAGATCTTATAGAAGAAAATGATGGAAAATTTAAAATCTTAAATCAAGATAGAAATAGCGAAAACTTTAAATTCAATAAAATAAAAAAAAGAATTGAAATAATTATCGCTATTTTATTATTCTATCTAATTATAAGCAACTTAATCAGAGAAAACTATATAGGACTTTTATTTCCTGTTGGTTATATTTTATGTGCCATAATAGTACTTATTGCAGAAAAAACGATATTAAAAATTCTCATTAAAAAATTAAATACAATTTCTATTATAAGCATATATACAAGTTTTACTGCATTAGTCTTCTTTAACCTATACATAATAACAAAATCTATTGAGAATGGTTATAGTTTAAAATATGGTGATAGTAATCCCAAAAATATTGCTTTTGACTATAACAATGGAAAAATAAAAACAGATAAATCAATCGTATATGTAGGAGAAACTAGAAACAACTTATTCTTATTTGATAGAAATAACAGTAAAACTTTTATTTATAAAAAAGGAAAAATTGAAAACTATATTATTAGACTAAATCATTCGAAAAACGATACTACTAATCAATTAAGTATTGATGTAAACAAATCTATAGATAGTATTAAAGTTGAATAATAAACGTTTGCCCCCCACGCTGCCGCACGAATCCTTGTGTGGTGGTACAAAAGAAACTAGCCTTTTTATGAAAAAGATTATAAATAAAAAGAATGATTATAAATTACATACTCCATAAAATCATGTTTATGGTAGTGCTAATGATTATCAAAATTTAAAAGTATTAATTTGATGATGTTAGTACCTTAAAATATAATAGTTAATAAATTATAATACACGAAAGGATTCGTGCGGTAGCGGAGTAGCAGGTCGGTAAATTTTTGTACTCAAATTCGCAACTATTCTTGTAATGAGGATTTCAGAAGTTTTCTAAAAGACAAAAAACAAAAATTTTTTAGCGATTTGTGAGATGGCTTTTGGATAATTTGGCAGCTTAAAAACTATTTTTTATCTTAGTTGAATGCAAGAAGACTTCCTACATTACGTCTGGCAGCATAAAAAAATGAGCCTCAAATCGTTAAAAACCACTGCTCAGGAAACGATAATCCTTAAAGCGGTTGGCTTAGCAAACACCAATTCTGGCCCCGATTTTTTTAATGCACAACTTCGTATCGGTACACAATTCTGGGCTGGAAACGTAGAAATGCATGTAAAGTCATCCGATTGGTATGTGCACCATCACGAAACCGATGCCGCCTATGATAGTGTTATTTTACATGTTGTTTGGGAACACAATATGGAGATATTTAGAAAGGACAATACCCCAATTCCAACCTTAGAACTCAAAAACTATGTCCTTCCACATACCGTCACTAATTACACCACTTTAATAAAACAAAAAAATCACTGGATCCCCTGCGAACCAATTATTTCGGAGGTCGATTCTTTCACAATGAGTCACTGGTTAGAACGTTTGTATTTAGAGCGTCTGGAAACAAAATATAAATCGATTGAGATACAACTTGTAGAATCTAAGCATGATTGGGAGGCGTTGTTGTTTTGGCAAATTGCTAAAAATTTCGGACTCAAAATCAATGGAGATGCGTTTTCAAGCATCGCTAAATCAATCGGATTTTCAGTCATCCGAAAATCACAACATGATATTTTTCAATTAGAAACGCTATTTTTTGGGCAGTCTGGACTTCTTGAAACGGATGTAGAAGACATTTACATATCCGATCTAAAAAAAAACTATGAATTTTTAAAAAATAAATTTTCATTATCAAGTGTAGGCGTGCTGCCGGTACAATTTTTTAGATTGCGTCCCCCAAATTTTCCAACCATACGATTGGCGCAATTGGCAACTCTTTATAGTCAACAAACAAATTTATTTTCAAAACTAATGGAAGCACGTTCCTTAGAGGAGTTATATGCTATTTTTGAAGGGGCTACTTCAAAGTTTTGGGAGACCCATTACACATTTGAAAAGACCTCAAAATCCGTGCCCAAAAAACTCACAAAATCATTTATTAATCTACTGATAATTAACACGATAGTTCCAATTAAGTTTGCTTTTAATAAATTTAACAGACACGCAAACCAAGAGGATGTGGTGGCTATTATGCAAAAAATTTCTATGGAACATAATAGTATCGTTGATAAATTTCATTCGTTGTATGCGTTTGGAAAAACAGCTTTGGATTCTCAAGCGTTGATTCAATTAAAACAAAACTATTGTTCAAAAAATAAATGTCTTCAATGCGCAATTGGTAGTGCGCTATTGAATCGAAATTCATAAATTGCAGTATGAAATTATTTTATAAAGGTCTTTTTAACTTACAAAAATATGGGTTTTACGTGTGTCAGCGTATTGCCGACCGTTTTGGAATGCGTGCCAAAGTGGTTCGGACGTCTTTTATTTACTTGACGTTTGTAACCCTTGGATTTGGGTTTGCTTTTTATTTGTTTTTAGCATTTTGGATTCGCATAAAGGATTTGTTGTACACTAAAAGAACCTCCGTTTTTGATATTTAAGCTATGGATAATCCATTTATAAAACTCTTTAGGTCAAAAATAAATACAGCAATTATCCTATTGATCCTTTTGCTAGTTACAGGAGTTGTTGGATTTAAACTGATGCCCGAATACTCATGGATTGATGCGGTTTACATGACTGTTATCACCATTACTACTGTAGGATTTGGTGAGGTGCATCCCTTAGATCCAGAAGCAAAAATATTCACAATTTTCTTGATACTAACTAGTGTCATTATTGTAGGGTATGCACTTAAAATTATCACAGAATACATAATTTCAAAAAATGATATTTCCGAACTAAAACATAAAAAGATGCAAAAACAAATTGATGCACTTTCTGACCATATAATCATATGTGGTTTTGGAAGAAATGGACAGCAGTCAGCTAAAAAATTACGCGCCCATAATCGCCTTTTTGTAGTGGTTGAATCTAACAAAGAACTCATTGATAAGCATGAAGGTAAAGGATTTCTTTTTGTTTGGGGAAACGCCAACGATGACCAAGTTCTTCATGCTGCAGGAATTGAGCGTGCAGAGTGCCTAATATCTGCTTTACCCGACGACTCCGACAATGTGTTTGTGGTGTTGTCGGCGCGTCAAATGAATGCCTCTATGAGGATCATTAGCCGAGCTTCGCTTCAGTCTTCAGAAAGTAAACTTAAATTTGCGGGGGCTAATAATGTAATTTTACCCGACCAAATAGGTGGGAATCACATGGCATCCTTAGTGGTTGTACCTGATTTGTTAGAGTTCATTGATAATCTATCGATAGTTGGCGATTCAACTATCAATATTGAGGAAATTGCTGTTGAAAAATTATATGATACCTCCGAAATTAAAACCATTCAAGATTTAGAACTAAGAAAAATAACAGGCTGTAATGTCATTGGCTATAAGGACGAAACAGGTCTTTATACCATCAATCCTGAGGCCAGTCAAAAATTAGTTCCAAATTCTAAAGTGATTGTTTTGGGACGTCCCGAACAAATTCAAAATTTAAATAGTACCTATAACATTGATATGAATTAATTCTTAAGAGTTTGAGTTTTTAAATCTCTATCGAATTTTAATATTTCATTTTTTTTCATCATCTTGTTGGCTCATTAATTATAATCACAAACTTTCTTTATGAAATCGTTAATTCAAACTACTGTTGCTTTAATCTTACCATATATTTCATTTGCCCAAGAAAAGGGGCTCGATCAAAAAATTGACGAAGCATTTCAGCCTGTAGCAGATGCTTTTTTTGATGCTATTTTCTTCACTGTATACAAAGGAGATACGTTTACAATCCCGTTTGTTTTGGTCTTGTTAGTAGGTAGTGCATTGTTTTTCACTGTGTATTTTGGATTTCCAAACATTCGTTTTTTCGGAAATGCAATTAATGTTGTAAGAGGGAAATATGACCATGTTGACCATGGCGTATCTGAAGCTATGTATGGAGATTCTACACCAGGAGGTGATGCGATAGAAACTATTAAAGATGAGAGTACTGAGGGAGAAGTAAGTCATTTTCAAGCCTTGGCAACTGCAGTTTCCGGAACAGTTGGAAATGGAAACATTGCAGGAGTTGCTTTAGCAATTGCTTTGGGTGGTCCAGGGGCTACTTTTTGGATGATTGTTTGTGGACTCTTAGGAATGTCTACAAAATTTGTTGAATGTACTTTAGGTGTTCAATTTAGAGATGTGGGCGAGGACGGTACCGTATATGGAGGTCCAATGTATTATATTAGCAAAGGTTTAAAATCAAAAGGATTTGCTAAAATAGGTAAAGTGATCGCTGCTATTTTTGCAGTTTTCTGTATTGGAGGCTCTTTCGGAGGTGGTAATGCTGCACAATCCAATCAAGCGACCATTGTCATAAAAGAATTATTTAACTGGGAAAGTACTGCCGCAGGTGCAATTGTTGGAGTTGTGTTAGCTGCACTTGTTGGTATCATTATTATTGGAGGGATTAAACGTATAGCTCAAGTTACTGAAAAGGTAGTGCCTTTTATGGCAGTCATGTATGTAGTTGCGTGTTTGTATATTATTCTATCTAATTTCAGCTTAGTTGATGATGCCATCAGCCTTATTGTTAGAGAAGCTTTTAATCCAACAGCCTTTGGAGTTGGTTCTGTGATTGGAGTAGTAATTGTAGGATTTCAAAGAGCCGCCTTTTCAAATGAAGCTGGAGCAGGTTCAGCGTCTATTGCACACTCAGCTGTTAAAACAAAATATTCTGCTTCTGAAGGATTAGTAGCGTTACTTGAGCCATTTATCGATACCGTAGTTATTTGTACGATGACTGCTTTAGTTATTGTGATTTTTAATTTTGGTGGTTTCTTTGAGTATGGTGGCGATGGTTCAGGTGTTGTCTATATTGATGGACAGGCTTTTGAAGGTGCTGGAATTACTTCCAAAGCTTTTGCTCAATACATACCTTACTCTAATATTTTCTTAACCATAGCCGTTGTATTATTTGCGGTATCAACAATGATTTCGTGGTCTTATTATGGATTACAATCTAGGAAATTTTTATTTGGTAGAGGGAAAGTAGCTGACTTAGTTTATAAATTACTATTCTTATTATTTGTAGTCATTGGTGCTGCAGCGAGTATGGGGTCCATTTGGAAATTCTCTGATGCAATGATATTCGCAATGATTTTCCCGAATATGGTTGGATTATTTTTCTTATTTCCAGTTGTAAAGAAAGAATTAACTAAATATTTGAAAGCGATTAAAAAATAGGAATGGTTGCCCCATAATGAAATTTTACACCTACTTTTCACGCCAACAACGGTTGGCTGTTGTCTTATTGATCTTAATAATCATTTCTTTAGAACTAATATTGGTTTTAAGAGAGTCAACTCCTTCTAATCAGAATAAGATTGATCCTCAAGTTTACTTGGAGTTTCAAAACGAGGTGGATCGCTTAATCGTTCAAAAACGAAACAAATCAACTCCAAAAATATATCCATTTAATCCAAATTATATAACCGATTACAAAGGTTATACACTAGGGATGAGTACCACAGAGATCAATCGACTGCATCAATATCGTGCTCAAAATAAATGGGTAAATTCAGAGAAAGAGTTTCAGCAGATTACTAAAGTATCCGATTCATTATTAAGTACAATTGCGTCCTATTTTAAATTTCCGGATTGGGTAACAAAATCTACTCAAAAAACGACTTCAAAATCGTATAACACGATTAAGTCGTTTGATCAAAAAATAGATTTAAACCAGGCGACTGCAGAGCAGCTTCAAAAGGTAAACGGAATTGGTGCTTTTTATTCGGAGCGTATCATTAGATTCAGAGATTCATTTGAGGGTGGCTTTATCTCGGAGATACAATTGCAAGATGTACGTGGATTAACTCCAGAGGTAATCGAAAATATTCTAAAAAAATTCACTGTTAAAACGCCAAGACATGTCAATAAATTAAACTTGAATGTAGCCACTGTTGAGCAGTTGGTGAGCATTCAACACATCGACTATGAATTGGCCTATGAAATTGTCGAACAGCGAATGTTAAAGGAAGGTTATAGTGGTATTAAGGAATTAACAAAAGTTAAAGGATTTCCTATTGAAAAATTAGAGATTATTAAATTATATTTGTCAATCAATTGAATTATATGGATTTTAATTATTCAGAAGAGCACCAATTAATAGCCGTTGCAGCTAGAGAATTTGCGGAACAATACATTAGACCTTACATTATGGAATGGGATGAATCTCAGCATTTCCCTGCCGATGTACTCCACAAAGCAGGTGAGATGGGTTTTATGGGTGTTTTTATTCCAGAAAAATATGGTGGATCCGGATTTGGGTATCACGAATACATAGCAATTATTGAGGAAATTTCTAAAGTTGATCCGTCGATTGGGCTCTCTATAGCTGCACATAACTCATTGTGTACGGGTCATATTTATTATTTTGGAAATGAATCTCAAAAACAAAGATGGTTACCTAAATTAGCATCAGGCCAATGGATTGGAGCATGGGGTTTAACAGAGCACAATACAGGAAGTGACGCAGGAGGTATGAATACCACGGCTATTAAAGACGGAGATCATTACATCCTAAATGGATCCAAAAACTTTATAACCCATGGCCGAAGTGGAGATATTGCTGTGGTTATTGCACGAACAGGAGAAAAAGGAAACTCTCACGGGATGTCGGCTTTTGTAATTGAAAAAGGCACACCAGGATTTTCATCTGGAAAAAAAGAAGACAAATTAGGAATGCGCGCCAGTGAAACGGCTGAGCTTGTATTTGATAACTGTCGTATTCACAAAGATAATTTATTAGGTGAAGAAGGGGAAGGCTTTATCCAGTCATTAAAAGTTTTAGATGGAGGTCGAATTTCAATTGGAGCATTGTCGTTAGGGATATCAAAAGGGGCTTATGAAGCATCTTTAAAATATTCTAAAGAACGTGTGCAGTTCGGAAAACCAATTTCAAGTTTTCAAGGAATATCATTTAAGTTAGCAGATATGGCTACAGAAATTGAAGCCTCAGAATTATTACTTCACAAAGCAGCTTTTTTAAAAAATAATGGAAAAAAGGTTACAACTTTAGGCGCTATGGCCAAAATGTTTGCCAGTGAATCATGTGTTAAAATAGCGAACGACGCCGTTCAGATCCATGGTGGATATGGTTACTCAAAAGATTATCCAGTAGAAAAGTTTTATAGAGACTCTAAGTTATGTACAATAGGGGAAGGTACCACTGAAATACAAAAAGTAGTCATCTCAAGAAATATTTTAAAATAAGTATTGCAAAACAATAATTAAGTTTATATTTGCACACGAAATCTAAAAGAGGGGAGGTTAAAAGACTATGTTAATAATACCAATAAAAGAAGGAGAAAATATAGACAGAGCGCTAAA
>JAQXBT010000052.1 GCA_029252265.1 Flavobacteriaceae bacterium
AAACTCGGATTATAACGATAGACATGGCACCGATTTCAAGTCTTCTGCGAACGCTTTGTTAATTGGTGGAAAGGCACGGATTATGGCGCCTATTCCATGGGTTGCTCCTTATGTGGAAATTGGAATTGGAGCTTCATTTGGTTCTTTTGAAACCTTAACCCCCGTTACTAATATTGATAAAAGTGGTGTGTTTTTACATATTCCTTGGGCGATTGGCTTAAAACTAGGCCCTAACCGAACCTATGATATTTCCTTTTCTTATTATGAACATCCAGCAGTCAAACAGTCTATTGGAGCCGCTGCCATTGGGTTTTCATTTCCACTGAAAAGTAAATAATAGCAGTTAAGAAATAGAATTATATAAAATCTAATTAGGCATCAATTAATTAGCTAATTTTGAATTGAATATTTAAGTCAACTAAATGAAATACCTACTCACAGGACAAGAGACCGAACGTCTCACATTTCGACTGCTTCACCCCGAGGATTTTGACACTTGGGTCGATTTATTTAAAGCAGAAAATAGTGCGAAGTTTTTACAACTAGATCCAAAACTATCGGAAGTTGAATTGTGTAAATTATGGTTTGACAAATGTTTTCACAGGTATGAAAATGAATTAGGTGGTATGAATGTCTTGATCGATAAAGCCACCAACCGATTTGTTGGGCAATGTGGATTGTTAGTACAAACCATTGAAGAAGTTAAAAGACTCGAAGTTGGTTATTCGGTGCTTCCAGCGTTTTGGAATCAGGGGTATGCCTTTGAAGCCGCCTCTAAATGCAAGCATTTTGCATTTGAAAATAATTTTGAAACATCTCTCATTTCAATGGTTCATGTTGACAACATAGCTTCTGAAAAAGTGGCATTAAAAAATGGAATGGGCTTTGAAAAAAAAATAAAGGATTTCAATATTTTCCGTATTGATAAAGACAATTGGACGCCCCCACAATGATGAGACCAGAAGTACTTACAATAGTTGGAGATTACTATCTTTTTAAAGGATCGAATTTTAAATTCTCTAACAAAGTTATAAACAAAAAAAGAGCCTTGCGACTGCAAGGCTCTTTAATAAAATATAGTTTAGATCATTAGTTCGAAGAGAAAGTAACTTCAGTTCCTTCACTATTAAACACAGCCTCTGTATCGGTTAAAGATACAATTCTAACTAGTTGGTTTTCACTTCCGATATTAAACCCCGTTTGATTTGTATCATTCCATGACCAAGGTTCTGATTCAACTTTAGTCCCGCTAGAGCTTCCAGTCCATACAACCGTATACGATCCGTATGCAGAAAAGGTGAGAGATATTGAAGTCGCTGGTGTACAATTTTCAACCTGCTCTTCAGTACCGTCATCATATTCGATAATACATGGATCATTATACCACTCATCAGTCCTGTCTTCACCTTCTTCGAAGACAGAAACTAAGCTCCAAGTTTTAATTAATTTCACATGATTGGAGTCCGCATCAGCAGTCGTACTTTCATCCATTGGCTCTTCTTTTGTTGCGGTATATTCACCTGCAAGATTGTTACAACTGTAAAAGCCTGCATTTTCAGGAATACTCCATTCTACGTTAAAAACAGCAGAGAAATTATCGTTAGTTTCAGTAACGACAACATCCGTTAAAGTTGCAATGGTTAGGTTTGAAGTTCCAGCGTAGAAATTTAAATCAACACTAGAAACAGTTCCAGAATCTTCATTCAGAACATAAGAACCATAAATTGTTTGAGAGTTTCCATCAACTACAAACCCCATGATATAATCTTCATCATTAAACTCAATGTAGCTAAAAGTACATGCATTTGCCACTCCTCTTGAAGTATTAGAGAAATTCCATTTTCCGTAAATAATTTTTTTAGCTTCAACAGCTGTTTGTTCTGAAACCGTCCCGGTTGCATCTAAAGTTGTAATTCCATTGGTTGTTTCGACAATAGGGTCTCCAGCAACAGGGTCATCACTTCCACAAGCTGTGAAAAGTATGAAGGCACATAAATAAAGTAAATTTTTCATAATCTTAAAAGTTAAATTTAATTGCAAAACTAAAGTATTTTAAGAGATTTCTTTGTTTAATTACGATAAATTACGCGATCAAGCTGTATGTTCATACAAATAGTTCAGATATTTATCAATAAAATACGACTTTTTCAGGAGTGTCACGGAAGCTTAAAAAAAACCCATAACGAAAGTTATGGGTTTCCAGTGCGGAGAGTAAGGGATTCGAACCCCTGGAGGTGTGACCCTCAACAGTTTTCAAGACTGCCGCATTCGACCACTCTGCCAACTCTCCAATCGGCTGCAAATATAAAAGGCTTTTTAGTTCTAGCAAATACTTTTAGTATTTATTTTCAAAAAATAATAAATAGTTTTTTAAGCATTAATTAAGAAAAACCGTTCGCTATCTACTTTAATATTTTATACTTTTGAAAAAAATTTTATTTATGGATATTATTGAGGCCTTAGAATGGCGCTATGCAACCAAAAAATTTGATTCTGAGGTGATCATCCCAGAAGCCACTATAGAACAGCTTAAACAGGCTTTTAACCTTACTGCAACTTCGTACGGGCTTCAGCCGGTAAAAATGTTATTGATTCGTAATAAAACAACTCTAAGCGAGTTAGTACCTTTATCTATGAATCAATCTCAGGTCGGGCAAGCCTCTCATCTATGTGTGTTTTGTGTCGATATGAGTATTGATGAAGCTTACATCCGAGATTATTTTGAGCGTATCAAATCCATCCGACAAACTCCCGATGCTGTTTTGAGTTCTTTTAGAGACAGTATTATTAGTAGTTTTGATAAAAAATCGGAAGCGGATTTGTTTAGTTGGGGCGTCAAACAAGCGTATTTAGCCCTGGGGAATATGCTCACAGTCTGTGCGACTCAAGGCATAGATGCCTGTCCGATGGAAGGTTTTGATCCCGAACAATACGATCGCTTTTTTAATTTAAAAGAAAAGGGCTTAAGATCGGCATTGATCATGCCAATCGGATACCGTGCTGAAGATGACATGTTTAGAACCATGAAAAAAGTGAGAAAACCACTCAACGAATCAGTTATAGAATTTAAATAATACACGAATGCCTGGATTTGAATTATTTGGTGATGCCGAACGAAAAGAAGTACATGATGTACTTGATAGTGGTGTTTTAATGCGGTATGGATTTGACGGGATGCGTCAAGGCCATTGGAAAGCAAAGGAAATGGAGCACGCCATTCAATCTCGATTTGAGGTAAATCATGCTCAACTTCTTTCAAGTGGAACCGCAGCAGTGAGTTTAGCACTTGCATCGGCTGGCATTGGAGCAGGGGATGAAGTCATTATGCCATGTTTTACATTTGTTGCTAGTTTTGAAGCCATCATCATGTTGGGAGCGACGCCAATTATTGTGGAGATTGATGACACCCTGACTTTAGATATCGATGCAGTAAAAGCCGCTGTCACGCCAAAAACCAAGGCGATCATGCCAGTGCATATGTGTGGAAGTATGGCCAATCTAAATGCGCTAAGAGCCATTTGTGATGCCAACAATTTAATACTAATTGAAGATGCCTGTCAAGCAATAGGAGGGACCTACGATGGAAAAGCGCTGGGTACTATTGGCGACTTGGGCTGTTTTTCGTTTGACTTTGTAAAAACCGTCACTTGTGGTGAAGGTGGGGTTGTGATCACTAACAATCAGAAATATTATACAAATGCCGATCATTACTCCGATCATGGTCACGATCATGAGGGATCAGATCGAGGTGCTGAAACACATCCGTTTTTAGGGTATAACTTTCGAATCTCCGAATTAAATGCAGCGGTGGGTTTAGCACAATTTCGACGTATAGACGATTTTATTGCGATTCAAAAAAAGCATTATACAATTATTAGAAATGAATTATCTAACATAGAAGGGCTTACTTTTAGAACCGTTCCAGAAGGAGGCGAAGAAAGTTATGCATTTTTAAACTTCTTTTTAGAGGATCTAGACACGGCCCGAAAGGTGAGTCACTCGTTTAAAGACAATGGAATCGATGTTTGTTTTCATTACTTCGATAACAATTGGCATTACATTCGTAAATGGGACCATCTAACAACTCAAAAATCGTTATTTCCTTTAAGCAAAGAATTGAAAGAAGGCTTGTCGTATTTGAAAGGTAAAACGTTTGAAAAGTCAGATCATTTTATTGGTCGAAACATTTCGTGTTTGATCAAATTATCTTGGACCGAAGCAGAAGTCATTCAAAGAGCCAAAACTATGGCTGCACTTATTCGAGAATCGATTGTTTAGTAGTTGATGTATTCTACAATTTCTAAACCATAGCCGATCATCCCAACGCGTTTTTTTTGTTCGCTGTTTGAAATCAGTCCTAGTTTGTGAATATTTAGATCGTGAAGGATTTGCGCGCCAATTCCAAAATCTTTGGAGTCCATTCCAATACTTGGTGCTTTGGTGACCGTTCCTACTTTCTGGGTGTTTTTCACGATATCCAATCGTTTTAAAAGATTGGCAGGTTGAATACTCTGATTGATAAATAGAATAGCGCCCTTTCCATGCTTACTAACAAGCTTAAACATGCCGTCGAGTTGTTGGTCGGCATTATTAGTCAGCGTTCCTAAAATATCATTATTAACAAGAGTAGAGTTAATTCGTGTTGGCACCGTTTCGTCTGGACTCCAAGTCCCTTTCGTTAAAGCAATATGAACCGCATTATTTGTTGTCTGTTGATACGCTCTTAATCTGAAATCGCCAAAGCGTGTTTCAATTTGAAAATCTTGTTTTTTCTTAATTAAAGAATCGTGTTCCATTCGGTAGGCCACTAAATCTTCAATCGAAATTATTTTTAAATCAAATTTTTCAGCGACCACTCTTAGTTCAGGCAAACGCGCCATGGATCCATCGTCATTTAAAATTTCAACTAAAATACCAGCTGGTTGGAATCCAGCCAAACGAGCTAAATCAACAGCCGCTTCTGTGTGACCTGTCCGGCGTAGTACACCCCCATTTTTTGCTTTCAAAGGAAAAATATGACCTGGACGTCCTAAATCGTGAGGTTTAGTGGTTGAATCGACCAAGGCTTTGATGGTTTTAGAGCGATCTGAGGTAGAAATTCCCGTCGTACATCCATTTCCAATCAAATCCACAGAAACGGTAAACTGTGTGTTGTGTAACACCGTATTATTTTGAACCATCATATTAAGGCCCAATTCATCACATCGGGTTTCTGTGAGTGGGGCACATATCAAGCCACGACCGTGTAAGGCCATGAAATTGATCATTTCGGGAGTTACTTTTTCAGCGGCTGCAATAAAATCGCCTTCATTTTCTCTATTTTCATCATCAACAACCACAACTACTTTTCCGAGTCGAATGTCATTTATAGCATCTTCAATACTATTTAATTCCGTTTTTCCTTGTGTAGGTTGTTCTGTAATTGACATGCTGATTTTTTTTGTAAAGATATTATAAGTAATCTATTCCTTAACTAATTTTAGATAAATCTTCGGCCATTTTCTTGCTAAAATAGATTCGATATAGAACAAATAACGGCAGTCCTAATAGAATGAAAACAACCGAATTGGTCATAAAATTCTTCTTTAAAAGTGTATAGAAATTAGATTGATTCATCACTGTTTTTTTGAATAACATTAAAAAGAGAATTGTGGCTATTGATGCCATAATAATCAATATTGTACCTAAAGTTGGAAACCCGTTGTTATTTAATATGGAGCCTCCCAAGCCAAATACGACCATTACAAAATAGAGAACGACAGCTAGTTTAGAGTTTTCTTTAAAATCAGTTAAATGACGTATCCCCGTTTCATATTTTTCATTTAAAAGTTGACCACTCATTCTAAGTTCTAGTTCACTAATCCCTCTATCTTTTAGATGTCCCAAAGCTACAGATTTGTAGTTGTAAGAAAGCCCAAATTGGCGGTAATTTTTAACAACATCGATGAGTTGTTCGTTGCTAGATTGTTCTAGTTCGTCACTGTTTTCAGAAGACGAAGACGCATGAGTTAAAACCTTTGTATTGGTGTTGACAATGTTTATGAGAGGAATTAAGATACTATCAAAATCTAGTAATGCTCGATCTTTTGTGGCTCTGTTTGTGAGATAAATACTAAAAGGGAGTACGATTAAAGTGGACAGCCATGTTGCAAAAACAGGGTCTAAACTACTATCTTCCGCACTATTTTTGGCAAACAACCCTATGAAATGATAGGTTAAAAAGATGAGTATCGCAATGATTAGTGGGAGACCAATCCCCCCTTTTCGAATTAAAGCACCTAGTGGTGCCCCAATGAAAAATAAGATGATACATGAAAATCCTAAAACAAATTTATCATGCATCGAAATAATATGTTTATTTATATTCACTTCTGAAAGTGAGAGTGATTTAGCTTTAACCTTAAGATCATCCTTAGCAGATTTGATAGAATTAAGTGCGATGTCGATTAATTGAATGGCCTTTTTTTCTGAAAACAACTCGAGTATGATAAACTCCTTTTGTATGGAATCAACTTCTTTTACGTTGTAAGCGATATTTAAATTTTGTGTATTTGAACGGTCTAGCATCTTTTTAGAAAACCTTTCTAAGACTTTATCTTTCGTTATATAAAGAGAGTCTAAAGTGGTGCTTAAATCACGAACTCCTAACATCGTATAACGTTTAGACGATTGTTTGTCTTCATAGTCAATGTCGTTAAACTGAGACACGTCAATATTGATGATATATTTATCAAACGTACTTTTTGCTTGTGGCTTATTTTTAGTGCGCTTGATATAATTTTTAGGTTGAAGCTCGTCATAAAAATTCCCATCAATCAATACCAACTGAAGTATATCTGAGTTCTCATTACTAATAAATTGTCCAGTGTTCGATTTGATAACTGTATTGTTGACATTAGAATTTCCTTTTTTCTGATGAATAATCACATCTCTTAAAAAGGAACCATTTTCACCACTTTTTTCGGCAACCTTAATATTGATGCCATCGAGTTGATTAAATTGCCCTTCGGCGATCGCCATCGCAGGTTTGACTTTTGCTATATTTTTCCTCAGATTATAAAAGCTATATTCTGCGGCAGGAATGACGTTATTGGCAAAGAAAAAACTAATTATTGAAAGCAATACAATAAACACGCTTAGGCTCTTCATGGCTCTTTGAAGTGAAATTCCAGTAGACTTCATAGCCGCAAATTCATAGTTTTCGGAAAATCCACCAAACACCATTATTGAGGCTAATAGAATGGTTAGTGGGAGAACGAGTGCTACAATTCGAGGTGAAACATAGAGTAAAAACTTCAGAATGACCCCAATTTCTAATTCTTTTCCAGCGAGTTCAGAAATATAAACCCAAACAGACTGTAACAAAAAAATCATCATCAGTATCAAAAAGACACTGAAAAATGTTTTCAAAAAAGTGGTTAATATGTAGCGGTCTAAAAGTTTCAATACAAATTCCTAATCTAAGTTATTGATGTAAAAATCATCGTAGTTTGATGCATCAAAGGTAAATAAGGTTTCGGACAAAGGTTGATTTGTTTTAAAAGAATTTACAGTTAAAATGGTTTTGGTACTGTTGGCACCAATTTCTATAAGTCGGTACACATGTTGGGTATTGATGTCAATTCCTAATAAAACATATTCAATTTCGGAAGTACTGTCTATCGGATCCAATCGAATGTATTGAATTTTGCGGCCTTGGATGTTTTGAATGATGTCCATTTTATAATTATATCCCTTTTCATAGAAAGTCAACATTTTACTTGGAGTGATGGTGTTATCATCGCCGCTATTAAAGCTTGAAATGGTGACTTCTTCATCCTCGGGACTGATGGTGTAAAGCGATTGTCCATCAAATAAGCGTTTAATTCCCAAAATATTTAGAGAATATTTTTCGTCAGATAATGTGATATTGCCTCGTGTTTCTTGATGAATATTTTCTTCAGAATTCTCCAAAACATATTTAAATTCCAAAACCATATTATCATAGCTTTTAACTTTGGCACTCACAGTTTCTAATAACGTTTGCGCTTCTGGTTCACGATTTTGAGCTAGACCAATGGTCCAACTAAACACACATATAATGGTTACTAATAGTTTCATAATTTTTAACTGCTTTGTTCTTGATCTAAAAATTGATTTAAGGCGATGATGTCAGGAATCAATACTTGTCGTGCTTTGCTACCTTCAAAATTCCCAACAATACCTGCGGCTTCTAATTGATCGATTAAGCGGCCCGCACGATTATAGCCCAATTTTAATTTTCGTTGTAATAATGATGCTGACCCTTGTTGTGCATTGACAATTACTTCCGCAGCTTCTCTAAATAATTGATCTCTTTCATTAATGTTATTATCAAGACTTGTGCCAGAATCTTCACTTATATATTCAGGTAAAATGTAAGCTTCTGGATATGCCTTTTGCGAACCAATATATTCGGTGAGTTTTTCCACCTCAGGGGTATCCACAAATGCACACTGAATACGAACCATGTCATTTCCTTGGGTGTATAATAAATCTCCACGACCAATTAATTGATCGGCACCCGAACTGTCTAAAATGGTTCGAGAATCTATTTTAGATGTCACACGAAACGCAATACGCGCCGGGAAATTTGCTTTGATGATTCCTGTAATCACATTTACTGAGGGACGTTGTGTCGCAATAATAAGGTGAATTCCAATGGCTCTTGCCAACTGTGCTAAACGTGCAATTGGTGTTTCCACCTCTTTACCAGCCGTCATAATCAAATCTGCAAATTCATCGACGACCAACACGATATAAGGTAAAAACTTATGCCCGTCATTCGGATTCAATTTACGCGCCTTAAATTTATCGTTATACTCTTTAATATTTCTACAAAATGCATTTTTGAGCATCTCATATCGATTGTCCATTTCAATACATAATGAGTTTAGAGTATTGATTACTTTTTTATTATCGGTAATAATGGCATCTTCACTGTCTGGGAGTTTAGCAAGGTAATGGCGTTCAATTTTATTAAATAAGGTCAACTCCACTTTTTTAGGATCTACTAACACAAACTTCACTTCTGCAGGATGTTTTTTATAGAGTAATGAGGTGAGGACAGCATTTAATCCAACAGATTTCCCTTGACCTGTAGCACCCGCCATTAAAAGGTGAGGCATTTTCGCCAAATCGACCACAAAGGTTTCATTGCTGATATTTTTACCTAAGGCAATCGGAAGTTCCATTTCTGATTGTTGAAACTTCTGAGATGCAATCACCGAATGCATAGACACAATGGTTGAATTTTTATTTGGAACTTCGATCCCAATGGTACCACGTCCAGGAATTGGAGCAATGATTCGAATGCCTAAAGCCGACAAGGACAATGCAATATCATCTTCTAAGTTTTTAATTTTTGAAATCCGAACTCCTGCTTCTGGAATAATTTCATAGAGGGTGACCGTGGGTCCAATGGTGGCTTTGATACTGGCAATGCCAATTTTGTAGTTGTTGAGGGTTTCAACAATCTTATTTTTATTTTCTTCGAGTTCTTCTTGATTAATGGTAATTCCTTCTGTATCGTATTTTTTAAGAAGGTCTAAAGAGGGGAATTTAAATTTAGAGAGTTCTAAAGTTGGATCGACTTCTCCAAAATCTTCCACTAATTTAGCGGCTAGATTATCCGTTTCAGAGAGTTCTTCTTCTGAAATTTCAATTTCCATTTCAAGGTCATCTTCAATTGCTTCTTCAGCCGTCTCGATGTCCTCAATTCCAGGGATTTCAACTTCCATATCGACATCTAAACTAGAGTGCTTAGAAATCGTTGGTTCTAAGTTTTCAAGGGGCATTTCGAAAGACGATTTTGTAGACTCTGTATTATCAGTATAAATAGAATCTGAATCAGATAGTTCCGATTCAAGTTCTTTTTTGGTTTTCGCAAACAAGGCTCCGATTTGTTGTGGAGTCACTTTGAATCGGATGGCGATATAAGAAATCATTAAAAACACCAATACTAGAACTGTTCCAATTTTTCCGATATAATCTTGAGAAAAAAGATTTAGTTCATATCCAATAATACCGCCCAAACTTGGGAAGTTTTCAAATGCAAATCCAAACAAAGCAGCAGACCAAATAATAATTAATGTGCCCCAAAACCAATTTCGAAATAACCGTTTACGAGAAGAATTAGATACCACCGAAACTCCTGATAGGAAAATTAAGCCCGAGACTAAAAAGGATGCAATTCCAAATCCTTTGTAAATTAGTAAATGACTCACCCAAGCCCCAACTTTACTTAACCAGTTGTTGGCAGTTGCATCGCGACTTGTAAAATCACCCAAAACACTTTGGTCACTTTGTCCTGTAAAAAGATAGGAGAGAAGTGCTATAAATAAGAGAATCCCTAGAATGATTAAAAAACTCCCCAGCACCAATCGTTGTGAATTGTTGAGGGTGAATTGAGGGATTGAAAATCGTTTTTGGGGTGTTGTTTTTTTGGACGTTTTGGCCATTGTTGTATTGACGGTTTTAACAAAAATACAAATTACTTGCGTTTATTCTATAACACTAGGTATTTTGTTTTAAATTTAATCGTAATTAGCAGATTTTGAGACTGTTTTCTGTGTGGTGTATTCGTGTTTGTTTCACAAATAATGGAAGTTTCATTTTTACGACACGGAATTCATTAATTTAATCTTTTCATTTTTTTATACTTTAAAACACCTCTCGAAAAAATAATAAAATAAATTGAACTTAAAATTTATTTAAAATTATTGAATTTTTCATCTTTTAGCATCATTTTTGCTATCGTATTATGAACCTTAAATTGTATTCAATTGAAAAAGCTATTTAAAATCCTTGGTATTTCGTTGTTGGTCGTTCTTTTAGTCTTAATAGCAACGCCCTTTCTGTTTCAAAGTAAAATTAAGGAATCCGTTAAAACAGTGCTAAACGATGCGGTCCATGCACAAATTGATTTTGAAGATGTTAATTTAAGTCTTGTAAGCAGTTTTCCACAAGCAAATGTGGCCGTTCATAACTTAAAAGTCATCAACCAAAAGCCTTTTCAAGGCGAAACGTTAGCAACCGTTAAATTGATTTCATTTGAAATGCCTATAATGGAATTATTTAAATCGGCAGATGAGGGACCAATTGTGGTAAATTCAATTGCGATTGACGAAGCCCTTATCAATATTAAATCAGATCAATCAGGAAACACCAATTATGATATTGCTAAAGAATCTGATAGTACGACCCCAGAAACTGAGGCTGTTAATGCGGACTTTGAATTTAATATTGACCATTACTCGCTTACCAATAGCGCCATTAGTTATCAAGATGAAGCCTCAAAGACTTTTGTGGAGTTATCAGAGCTAAACCACTCTGGAACCGCTGCTTTTTCAACGAAAGTTTCGGAGTTAAATACAACCACAGAAACACGTGTTAGTTTTGCCATAGATAGTGTCAATTATTTAAACAAGACGTCCATAAAGTTAGATGCGCTCCTAGATTTAGATTTAAAGAATAACAAATATACGTTTAAAGACAACAAAGCCTATATCAACCAATTACCATTAGAGTTTAATGGCTATGTTAAGCTATTGGACGACAGTCAGGAAATTGATATCAGTTTTAAAAACTCAAGTTCATCTTTCAAAGATTTCCTAGGATTGATGCCCGAAGCCTATTCGAAAAGCATTGAGGGTGTGTCCACAACAGGGAGTTTTAGTGTGGATGGATGGGTCAAAGGATTGGTCACTGATACCACAATTCCGACGATGGATGTGCGGATTGTTTCAAATAATGCTTCTTTTAAATATCCAGACCTTCCTAAAGGTGTGGAAGCTATTTCGATCAACGCAAGTCTAAAAAATGATTCTGGAAATACCGATGATACGTATGTCACCATCAAAGATTTAAAATTCAAAATCGATGAGGATGAATTTAAAACCTCGGCCAGCATTAAAAACATATCCACAAACATGTTAGTAGATGCCACGATTGATGGCACTTTAAATTTGGCAAACATCACCAAAGCCTATCCCATCGAATTAGAGCATGAATTAAGTGGGTTTTTAAAAGGGAAATTGAAGACTGTTTTTGATATGAATGCCATTAAAACGAATGCCTACGAACGCACCAAAAATAATGGAGCTATTTCAATCACCGATTTTATTTTTTCCTCTGAGGATATCGTCAATCCAATTAATATTTCGAAGGTTGACATTCAATTCAAACCTGGAATTGTAACGCTTCAGTCCTTTGCAGCCACCACCGGAACTAGTGATCTAGCCGCTACAGGTACTATTAATAATCTATTAGGATTCCTTTTAAGTGATCAAACACTTCAAGGAAATTTTAAGGTCAACTCTAACTCCTTTGCGGTCAGTGATTTTATGGTAGAAGGTGGCGCAGAATCCACACAAACTGAACCCACAGAATCCTTAAAAATACCGGCGTTTTTAGACTGTATTATTACGGCTGATGTCAAAACAGTTCTCTATGATAATTTAACGCTTCAAGACGTGAAAGGAACGGTAATTATTAAAGACGAAAAAGCAATTTTAAAAAACATGTCTTCAAGAATTTTTGAGGGTAATTTAACCATCAACGGCACTGTCAATACACAAACCGAGACGCCCACGTTTGATATGGATCTCGGGATTGATCGTTTTAATATTTCACAATCATTCAACGCGATGGAAATGTTTCAAAGCATGGCGCCCATTGCCAAAGCATTGCAAGGAAAACTAAATAGTACCTTTAAAATTTCGGGCGATTTATCAAATGATTTTACCCCTCAATTAAACTCCATCACTGGTGATGCCTTTGCGGAGTTATTAACCACGAAAGTGGAGCCTAAAAATGCCGCCGTTTTTGATAAATTACAAGGCGCTTTATCGTTTGTAGATTTTGATCAATTGGATTTAAAAGACCTCAAAACTAAACTTAATTTTAAAAACGGAAAGGTGAATGTGAGTCCGTTCGATATATCTTATGAAGACATCAAGATTACAGTTTCTGGTGCCCATAGTTTTGATAATAAAATGGGGTATGAGGCCGTTTTTGATGTCCCTGCAAACTATTTCGGAACTGAAGTTAATAGTTTAATCGCTAAAATTAACAGTGATGAAGTCAACAATCTGACCATTCCCGTCACAGCCTCGATTGGAGGGCGTTTAACAAGTCCAACCGTATCCACCGATTTAACCAGTGGGGTTACCAATTTAACCAAACAACTGGTCGAAATTCAAAAACAAAAATTGATTAATCAAGGGACAAACGAAATCAAAGATGCGATTGGAGGTCTTTTAGGGGGTGATCCTAAAACCAATAATGCCGTTAAAGACGTATTGGGTGGTTTACTAGGAGGGAAGACCTCAAAAAAAGACTCAACTACTACCGAATCTAAAAACCTTGTTAAAGACGTTCTTGGAGGATTCCTTGGCGGGAAGAAAAAGAAAAAAGATTAAAACACTAAATTTAATCATAGGTCAAGACTAAAAAAAATCGCCATAGAATTACTTCCTGACGATTTTTATTTAACTAAATCTAGTAACCAAACTAATTTTTCATCACTCGCTTCGTAATTGTATATAATGTTGTAATCTTTATAGTTTACTAGGCAAACTTCAAATATTATATTGAGTGGACTGAAAACGTCATTTAATTGGGAAATTGACAAAGATAAATCAGCTTTACTTAAGCCACCATTTCATATAGAGTTTCTTATAATGTGTGGAGCTGATTTTATCTATCGTTATAGTCCTATTATTGTTCCTTAATCATATCTAAATTTAATTGATGGCCATCAGGATTGTTTCCAATGAGTTTCATTGAATCAGTTTGAATGGATGTTATTGTATAAAATACAGTGTTTTTTTTAGTCTCATTAAACAAAGAATACTCCTGATAAAAATAAAGACGAATTTCTTCATTTTCTTTAATTAGTTTCCATGTTAAAATGCTAGACTCCTGGCTTTCACTCTGCCAATTTGAATTATCCATATTCCAATACCGTGGTAAATATGTTCCGTTATTTAATAGTTCAAACCCCTGTTCGTAGTTCCATAGAATATCACTACTTCCTTCAATTTGTAAATCCCATTTTCCTTCTACATTTGGAAGATCTATTGTATCATTATCTTGACAAGACGCTAATGATATTATAATTGCGAATAATAGATTGTTAATTTGTGACATATTTTTTAATTTATTGTATAATTATTTTCTTTGTATAGGTATTTCCATTATTTGACTTAACTTTAATAATAAAAAATTCCCTTTTTCCATATTCTTAAATTAATGTACGGAATATCTTCGTCTAATATATCCCTACTGATGACAAGTTGTCCCTTCAAACTATAAATTTCAATTGTCCCTCTAAATTCACTTACTGTTGAATCTTTACCTTAAATAGCCTCTTTTGTAATCTATTTTTTCCAAGTATTCCCACGAATATTTAGAGCTGCTTTTAATACATCTTTTTGACTGATTTGCCCGATTAATTTTCCATTTTCCACGACTGGGAAACGTCTTCTTTTAGAGTTGATGAATTTGGTCGCTGCATCAAAAATATTCATATCCTTGTCAATGGTGTCCACATTGGTGATCATTTTTTTGGCCACCGTATTGTCGCTATCAGATGGCATATTATAATATTTACTTTCAGAAATATGTTTGATACAATCAGTTTCAGAAATAATACCAATCAATTCATTTTTAGCGTTGACGACAGGTCCTCCAGAAATTTTATGGGCGATTAACAGATGTATGACATCGTCTAAAGAATCGTCAGGTTTAAAGGTGATTAGTTTTTTAGTCATATAATCGGATACTAAAAATTGGGCGCTTTTAGCGCCTTGAGAGACTTCTCTTTTTCCTTGAAAACTTTTAAACCCCATAATTTATTGTTTTAGTTAGACTTAAAGTTACTAATTTTTAAATATTTAAAATCATTAATTTGATTTTAATTTCTTTAATATGATGGATTTTCTTAATAAGCGATGATTCCAAGTATGAAATGTTTTTTATTAGATGTAAAGAAGAATTGGTTATGAAGACGAGCATAGGGGCATCGCATCGGTTTAAATGTATAAAAAAATTCGATACACTTTTAAATAATTGTATTTTTGCGCTTCTATGGATTCAATCACTCAAATTGTATTAGGTGCCGCTTGTGGCGAAGCCGTCCTCGGAAAAAAAATAGGCAATCGGGCTTTGTTGTTTGGTGCCATTGGTGGCACTATTCCAGACTTGGATGTGTTCATCGGAAAATGGCTATTCAATAATGAAATCGATGCGATGGCCTTTCATCGCGGGTTTATGCATTCATTTCTTTTTGCCATTTTGGCGGCCGTTGGATTTGGAATGTTGGTCTTTTGGATTTACAACCGTGGAAAACGCTTTGGTATGACCACTCAAAAGGAGTGGATGTGGTTGTTTTTTGCATCGATTTTTACACATCCAATTTTAGATTCGTTCACAGCCTATGGCACCCAATTGTTTGCGCCGTTTTCTAACTATCGAGTGGCGTTTAATAACATATCGGTTGCAGATCCTATGTACACACTTCCGTTTTTGATTGCTTTAATTGTGGTGATGTGTTTCAAGCGAACCTCAACGAAGCGTCGTTTGTTTTTACAGATAGGGTTGGGGGTGAGTTCGTTATACATGGTGTTAACGTTAGTGAATAAATACCATGTAAATGGAGTGTACAAACAGTCTTTGGCAGATCAGAAAATTGAGTATTTACGGTTTCAAACTCAACCCACGATTTTAAATAATATCTTATGGTACGGAACCGCTGAAACCACTGAGGCGTATTATGTTGGGTTTTATTCGATTTTAGATGCCGAAGCAACTGTCAGTAAATGGCACAAACTACCTAAAAACCATGAGTTGATCGGAGGGATGCCTAAAGATTTAGAAACCTTGGCTTGGTTTAGTAGTGGGTTTTATAACCTGAATGAAACAGCCGATCCCAACACGTTTTTATTTAAAGATTTACGCTATCCTTTGATGGACGAAAGCGATCCAAACTCTTCAGTTTTTAAATTTACCATTACTAAAAAAGGAGACCGTTGGGAAGCGGCACCGTTTTATGCCTCCGATGTTTCCTCTGATGCATTAGATTCTTTTTGGACCCGTCTAAAAGGGATTTAAGATAAAACTCCGACTGTTTTCATACAGGCTTTCATCTTTTGATACGTTCGTTTGATGTCATTATCCAACCCAATTGAAAACCGAATCAGGCCTTCACCCAGTTCCATTTTTTTTTGTTCGTTCTCTGGGATTTCCGATGACGTAGAACTTCCTGGCGCACTAAACAAAGTTTTATGAAATCCTAAACTCACGGCCAAATACCCTAAATTTTCTTTTTGCATGAGTTCCATTAACGCATTGGCTTTTTCCAAACTTCCAGCATCAATGGTCATCATGCCACCAAATCCGTATTCTGAATGCATCATCTGTTTAAAAATAAGATGAGATGGATGTGATTCTAAACCAGGGTACACCGCTTTTAGCCCATCTTTTTCAAATCTTTCAGCCAAATACAGGGCGTTTACACTGTGTTGTTTGATTCGGATGTGAAGTGTCCGAAGGTTTTTTAAAATGGATGCAGATACACGGCTGTCCATGGTAGAACCAAACAACATGCCAGCGCCATCAATAACGCTTCTTATACGGTCAATCATTTCTTGAGTACCACAAACGACGCCACCCACCATATCACTAGAGCCATTTATAAATTTGGTTAAACTATGAATCACAATATTCGCTCCTAAGGTTTTTGGGGAAATTGATAAAGGTGAAAACGTATTATCCACTACTAATTGTAAGTTGTATTTTTTTGCAAGTTTAGAAAGCCCTTCAATGTCAGCAACTTCCAGGAGAGGGTTACTCACCGATTCACAGTAAAGAACTTTGGTTTGAGGAGTGATTGATGCTTCAACAATATCAAGTTTGGTAATATCAACAAAACTTGTATGAATATTGAATTTGGGTGCAAAGTTTTTTAGAAATGCATACGTACCTCCATAGATCGTACGACTCGAAACTACATGATCGCCTGCACCACAAAGTTGCATGAGTACCGCTGTAATAGCGCCCATTCCAGATCCAAAAACATTGGCGGTTTCGGTAGCTTCCATCGCTGCAAGTGCTTCCCCTAAGTATAAGTTAGAGGGCGTTGTGTGTCGTGCATATAAATGACAGCCGTCTGTGTTGCCTTCAAAAGTATCAGACATGGTTTTGGCAGACATAAAGGTAAAGGTCGTTGCGTCTGAAATGGAGGGGTTGATGCCTCCAAATTCTCCAAAATATTGTAAGTCTTGTAGGTTGTTTGCGGGTTTGAAAGCCATGATTGGTTAGATTGATTAGTCCTTCAAAGTTGATGAAATTTAGAATTATAAACAATAACTATCTTTATTTTCAATAAATAAATCTAAGTATTGACTTATATATAGATGAAAAATTTATATTTTTGAATTAATATTTATAGAATCAGAAATTTAATCAAAATGAAATTAGACACGATCGATACACAACTGTTGAATTTTCTTCAGGAGGATGCAAAACAAACTAATAAAGAGCTGTCTGCTAAGCTAGACATGTCGGTCACAGCCGTATACGAACGCATTAAAAAGCTCGAAAAGGCGGGAGTTATTGATAAATACGTTGCGTTGGTTAACAAACAAAGAGTTGGAAAAGCTTTTGTGGCGTTTTGCCATATAAAATTGGTTAAACATTCTCAAGAATTAGTCAATCAATTTGAAAAAGAAGTGGCCACTATTGATGAAGTTTTAGAAGCCTACCACCTTAGTGGTGATTATGATTATTTACTTAAAGTTCACGTAGAAGATATGGCGTCTTTTCGAAAATTCATGGTCAGTAAACTCACAAATATTGATCATATCGGTAGTAACAATAGTATGTTTGTGATTTCTGAAGTAAAACATACCACAGCTGTCAATATTTAGCCATCAAATTATTCTTCCATTGAATATATGTTTGTACTTTTGTTTAAATTAAAAAATAAATTATTATGAAATCATATGATGTTGCTATCATAGGATCTGGGCCTGGCGGCTATGTCGCTGCCATCCGTTGTGCTCAATTAGGAATGAAAACCGCAATTATTGAAAAATATGCCACTTTAGGAGGCACTTGTTTAAATGTTGGGTGTATTCCAAGTAAAGCTTTACTCGATTCATCGCACCATTACGAAGATGCCGTAAAGCATTTTGAAACCCATGGAATTGAAATTCCAGGTGAGATCAAAATCAACCTTGAAAAAATGATTGGTCGAAAGCAAGCTGTTGTGGATCAAACTACTGGAGGAATTGATTTTTTAATGACCAAAAATAAAATTGATGTTTATCATGGGATGGGGGCTTTTAAAGATGCTACTCACATTACCATTAGTGGCGAATCTAACGAAGAAATTGAAGCTAAGTATAGCATCATTGCAACCGGAAGTAAGCCAACGACCTTGCCATTTGCAACGGTTGATAAAGAACGTATCATCACTTCTACGGAGGCCTTGAAATTAAAAGAAATCCCAAAACACCTAATTATCATTGGTGGGGGAGTCATTGGCTTAGAATTGGGTCAAGTGTATAAACGGCTGGGATCTGATGTAACGGTCATCGAATATATGGACCGCATTATACCAACCATGGATGCTGGCTTGTCTAAAGAATTAAATAAAGTATTTAGAAAGCAGAAATTTAATATCAACGTTTCACACAAGGTCACTTCAGTAAAGCGTAATGGAGATGAAATTACCGTAATTGCGGAAAACAAAAAAGGCGATCTCATTGAGTTTAAAGGCGATTATTGTTTAGTATCTGTTGGTCGTAGTCCATATACCGCTGGATTAAATGCTGAATCTGCAGGTGTAAAGTTAATCGACCGTGGACAAGTAGAAGTAAACGGACATTTACAAACGTCTTCATCTAATATTTATGCCATTGGAGATGTCGTCAAAGGAGCCATGTTGGCGCATAAAGCTGAAGAAGAAGGAGTGTTTGTAGCCGAAACTATCGCAGGTCAAAAACCACATATCGATTATAATTTAATTCCTGGTGTTGTATACACATGGCCAGAAGTTGCTTCTGTCGGAAAAACAGAAGAGCAGCTAAAAGAAGCAGGTATTGCCTACAAAACAGGTCAGTTTCCAATGCGCGCATTGGGACGTAGTCGTGCTAGTATGGATCTAGATGGTTTTGTTAAAATATTGGCTGATCAAACCACTGATGAAGTCCTAGGCGTTCATATGATAGGTGCACGTTGTGCCGATTTAATTGCTGAAGCCGTTGTGGCGATGGAATTTAGAGCGTCAGCTGAAGATATTTCAAGAATGTCACATGCACATCCAACTTTTGCAGAAGCCATTAAGGAAGCTGCTCTAGCCGCTACTGAAGATCGAGCACTGCACATCTAAGAATTCTTTCCCATATTTTATAAACCCTCCTTGATGGAGGGTTTTTTTGTTTTAAATCATTTTTTTTCTCGTTTATACCTTAATAGTTATTATTTTTTAATATATTTAACTAGCTGATTAACAGTGTTTTGTCTAATTAATTTATAAAATAATTAAACAAAACTTTTATTAACAGATTTGAGACATATCAAAAATGCCCCAATGATAATACCCAAACCTAACTTTGAAAAAAAATCATTTATCAAACAAACTAACGGATGAAGCGCTAGTAGATTTAATTGTGACTACGCATGATCCAGCATTGTTTAAATTTTTGTATGAACGTTATTGCCAAATGGTTTTAAAAAAGTGTAAGAGCTTTTCAAAAAACAGTCAAGAAGCTGAAGATCTTTGTCAAGATATATTTTTAAAACTAATCGATAAAATTTCTACTTTTAATGGAACTTCCAAATTTTCTACATGGCTATACGCATTCACTTTTAACCATTGCGTAAATCATTACCACAGAAATAAGTTTAATAAGTTTGAGAAAAATGCGGCTAATATTGAGCAAATGTGTGACGAAGTTATTAGCCAATCCAATGAAGAGGACTTTAGTAAACTTCTTAAATTAGAAAAATTAAAAGGAGCCATGAACATGATTTCTGTTCATGACAAGCAAATTTTGGTCTTAAAATACCAAGAGTTCAAGAGTATCAAAGAATTAGTCGTCTATTATAATGTTGGAGAAAGTGCAATCAAAATGAGATTAAAACGCGCAAAAGAAAAGCTATTAACCGTTTATAACAACTATCAGTATGAGGCTGCAATTTAGTCTCTATTTTTTATTGCGTTTATTGTAATTTTTATCGCCTCTTGTTTGCGGTTTTTTATATTTTTTGGCAATAATGAATTTATAAGAACCGCCTAAATTTTGCTTCTTGTTTTTATCTTTTTTATCATGGAATGCTGGGCCAGGCGCATCTTCATCCGTTTGTTTATGCGGATTGTAATGTTCTCTTATTTGAGGTCGCTCTTCTTCGATGAGTTCATTTGAAATTTCAACAGTATCAGGAATTTCTAATGTTTCAATCGTCATTTTCATTAGCGCTTCAATTGCATCCTTATAATCGGTTTCATTTTCTTTAGAAAAAAGTAAACTCGTACCTTTTCGTTTAGCACGCCCAGTTCGACCGATTCGGTGCATATAATTTTCTGGGTATTCAGGCGTATCAAAATTGATCACATGAGATACATCATCAATATCCAACCCACGAGCCATTACATCGGTTGCTACTAAAATTCTATTGAATCCATTTCTAAATTGATCGATACTTCGTAAACGATAATTTTGGGTTTTGTTTGAATGAATCACACAAGATTCTCCATGGTAAACCTCTTCTAATGATTCAAATAAGCGATCGGCCATACGTTTATTAGAAACAAAAATCAGCACGCGATAATAGGCATCCCGATCGTCCATTAAAAATCGAATCAGATTTACTTTTGTATAATAATTGGGAACATCATAACGATACTGTACAATATTTTCGAGAGGCGTTCCAGAGAGTGCTACCGAAATACGCTCAGGACTGGTAAAAAAGTCGGTAATCAAGGCATCAACATCCGAAGTCATTGTTGCTGAAAACATAATATTTTGACGACGTTCTGGCAATAAATCAAATATATTGATGAGTTGGTGTCTAAAGCCCAAATCGAGCATGACATCCACTTCGTCAATAACCAGTTTTTGAATGTTTTTTAATTGAAGTACTCGACTAAGTGCTAAATCATACAAACGTCCAGGAGTGGCTACGAGAATATCTATCCCTTCTGAAATTTGCTGTTTTTGTGTATTAATATTGGTGCCTCCATAGACGCCCAAAACACGGTTATTAGTATAAACGTTAAGCTCTTCTAAAGAATCAACAACCTGTACGACGAGTTCGCGTGTTGGAACTAAAATTAGAATTCGAGGATTTTCTTGATAGGTATATCTTAAGTTTCTAATAAGAGGTAAAGAGTACGCAAGTGTTTTACCGGTCCCTGTTTGTGCAATGCCAACCACATCTTTCCCCGCACAAATGACGTTAAAAGAGGCTTCTTGAATGGGGGTTGGTTCTACAAATCCTAAATCTGCAAGTGCATTACTTAAAGGAGTGGTTAATTTAAAGTCTTCGAAAGATACCATTGAAAATAATTTGTGACAAAGGTAAGGTATTCTTATAAAGTGACGATTTATTATTTAGATCTGATTAACTTTGTAAAAAAATAATAGTTGCGGCATCACAAAGAAATTAAGATCAGTTCGGAAACAGGCTTTAAAACTCAGTTATTAGCTTGGGCACAACAATTTGAAGATATTGTTTGGTTGGATTCTAACCACTATTTACAGCCGCATAGCAACTACGATGCACTATTGGCAGTCGATGCTTTTACCAGCATTCAAACCGATGCAGTCCATGGGTTTTCTAAACTAAAAGAATACCAATCAATTACCAACGATTGGATTTTTGGATACCTTTCCTATGATTTAAAAAATGATGTGGAACCTTTAAAGTCACAAAATTTTGACGGCCTTCAATTTCCCGATCTTTGTTTTTTTCAACCTAAAAAACTATTCCTTTTAAAAGACAATATACTCACCATAAAATATTTAAATTTTGTTTCCGATGAAATTGATACCGATTTAAAGTCAATTCAATCTCTATCTGTAGAAACTGATGATACTCATAATAATTCGATTAAAATTAAATCTCGTATCTCTAAAGAATCTTACTTAGACAAGGTTGGGGCTATATTATCTCACATCCATAGAGGTGATATTTATGAGGCTAATTTTTGTCAAGAATTTTATGCCAATGCCGATGTGGATCCTTTAGAAACCTTTGTTAAGTTGAATACAATTTCACAAACGCCATTTGCAACTTTTTTAAAAAATGGAAACCAATTTTTATTATCGGCATCTCCAGAAAGGTACTTAAAAAAATCAGACTTAAAGATAACCTCTCAACCTATAAAAGGCACGACTAAACGATCTCATCATCCAGAAGAGGATTTGCAGTTAAAAACCAGTTTAGAAAACAATCAGAAAGAGCGTAGTGAAAATATAATGATTGTAGATCTAGTTCGAAACGACCTTTCAAAAATCGCCAAAAAAGGAACTGTGAAAGTGACAGAGTTGTGTCAAACGCATAGTTTTAAACAAGTACATCATATGATTTCTACCGTGCAAGCGGAAGCTCTTCCAACGGTTTCTCCCGTTGATATTATTGCGGCAACCTTTCCAATGGGCAGTATGACAGGCGCCCCAAAAATCTCGGCAATGAACATTATAGAATCGCTTGAAGAAACCAAAAGAGGTCTCTATTCTGGGGCAGTAGGTTACTTTACTCCTGATGCTGATTTTGATTTTAATGTTGTCATTCGTAGTATTTTATACAATGCATCCACTGCATATATTTCATTTTCGGTTGGCAGTGCTATTACTTCAAAAAGTACTCCAGAAAACGAATACGAAGAGTGTCTTGTGAAAGCCAAAGCAATGCGTAGTGTTTTGGAAAATTAATTTGTAATATTGCCTCATGTTCAATGCCTTTAAAAATCTGTTAAATAATCAATTTTCTTTTCTAAAAGAGACTTCTGTGTTAGTTGCAGTTTCTGGTGGGTTGGATAGTATGGTATTGACTCATTTGTGCAAGAACGCTGGATTAAATTTCGCCCTAGCACATTGTAACTTTAAACTCAGGTCAGATGAAAGCGATGGAGATGAAGACTTTATTAAAGTCTACGCAGAAAATCATAACTTAGACGTGTTTACAACGCATTTTGAAACAGATTTAGTTGCAAAAAAAACCAAAAAATCCATTCAAATGGCAGCGCGTCAATTGCGTTATGAGTGGTTTGAATCGTTGCAAAATCAGCATGGTTTTGAATATGTTTTAACGGCACATCATGCCGATGATAATTTAGAAACTTTTCTAATTAATTTATCAAGGGGGACAGGACTCGATGGACTCACCGGAATCCCTGAGATTAATGGATCTGTAGTACGTCCATTACTAGAATTTTCTCGCGATGAAATTCTCGATTTTGCAACTCATGAACACATAAAATGGCGTGAGGATGACTCTAATCAAAACACAAAATACCTTCGTAATAAGTTACGACATTCAGTCATTCCACTTTTAAAAGAATTAAACCCATCCTTTATGGATCGTTTTGAATCTACGCAAGCGCATCTAAAGGATACCAAGTCGCTTTTAGAAGATTATATGTTAGAAGTCGAAGATCGAGTAATTGAATCAATTCAAGAAGATCAAATTATATATAATATTGATAAAATTCAATCCTTAAATAATTCAAAAGCATATTTGTTTCAACTATTAAAAACGTATAATTTCACTGATTGGAAAGAAATATCGTCACTTATGAATGCCCAATCGGGAAAGCAAATCGTATCCAGTTCACATCGATTATTAAAAAACAGATCGCAATTGATTCTAAGTCAATTAAATCAAACAGAAACGACCTCTATTTCGATTGATGCATCACAATCCTTAGTTTCAATCCCTAATAAAGCATTTGATTTAAAAATGGAGGTTGTCACATCCATCGGACCTAAAGAACAAGACGTCGTATATTTGGATTTTAAGTCTTTAAAATTTCCTTTAACACTTCGCAACTGGACGCCGGGTGACTATTTTTGTCCGAGCGGCATGCATGGTAAAAAGAAACTGAGCAAGTATTTTAAAGATGAAAAATTTTCACTCATTGAAAAAGAAAACACACTAATTATATACAGTGGAGACGCCGTTGTTTGGGTGATTGGTAGGCGTACAGACCAACGATTTATAGCCATTGAAACGAGTCCTAAAATTTTAAAAATCTCTATTCTACAAAATGCCAATAGTTAAAAGCTCTTTTAAAGCACTTCCAATATTTAGAAGTGGATTTATATCAACCGTGTATTCTGGTCTTTTACGCCGTTTAAAAATTAAACAGATTAGAGAACGCATCACCCTGAGAGATAATGATTTTATTGATCTGGATTGGAGCTATAGTCCCACGCCATCAAAGTCTGTAATTATATTGTTTCATGGATTGGAAGGTCATGGTCAACGCCCCTATATCACGGGAGCTGCGTTGCACTTTAATAAAAATAATAGTGATGCTATTTGTGTAAATTTCCGATGTTGTAGTGGTGAGTTAAATCGATTTTACTCTTCCTATCACTCTGGGAAAACAGACGATTTAGAGGATATCATTAAACATGTCGTTTCACTTAATAAATACGACTCAATTTTTCTTAAAGGCATTAGTCTCGGAGGAAATATTGTTTTAAAATATTTGGGAGATGGATCAATTGTTCCCCAACAAGTGAAGGCCGCCATGGCGGTGTCTGTACCTTGTGATTTATCCGGATCGGCAAAAAAATTACACAAATTTAAAAACCTTCCATACCATATCAATTTCAAATGGGGCTTGGTCCAACGATTAAAATTAAAGCAAAAAAAATTCCCTCAATCAATTTCTAAATCTCAAATTCGAGCGATTCGAACTCTTAATGATTTTGATGAAGTGTACACCTCTAGAGCACACGGCTTTGAAAATGCTCAGGATTATTATAAAAAATGCAGCAGTCTTCAGTTTTTAAAAACGATTCAAACGCCAGTATTAATTCTAAATGCTTTAAATGATTCCTTTTTGTCCGAAGCGTGTTACCCATATAAAGATGTTGATGCAAATCCGATGCTACATTTAGAAACACCCGATCGTGGTGGTCATGTTGGGTTTATCACTCGAAAAGGCTATTATTACAATGAAACTCGCGCGCTTGAGTTTTTCTTAGAATGTAAGTAAGGTGTTGTAGATTTTGTCCATAGGAAAGCCCATCACATTAAAGTAAGAACCTTCAATTTTAGTGACTCCAACTTGTCCAATCCAATCTTGAATCCCATATGCACCGGCTTTATCCAAAACCGTATAATTGTTGATATAATACCATAGTTCCGCATCTGTGAGCGATTTGAACGTTACTTTGGTAATGGAATTTATTGTTTTTTGACTGTCAACCGATTTAAAACATACCGATGTAATCACTTCATGTGTATGTCCACTCAAGCTTTTTAGCATTTGAAAGGCCTCCTTTGTATCGGCAGGTTTACCGAGTGCTTTGTTGTCAAACCAAACAATGGTATCGCTCGTAATGAGGATGTCATTTGGTTTTAATTCTTCTACAAAAGGCATGGATTTGAGTTGCGCCAAATAATCTGAAATTTCAAAATGCCGAAGTCTATCAGGGTATTCTTCTTTTACAGGCTTGATTCGGATCTCAAACTCCAGTCCAAGCCCTTTAATTAGCTCCTGTCGTCGTGGAGAAGAAGAGGCTAAAATGATGTGTTTCGATTTGAGACGTTCAGTGAGCATAAATTCTATATTAATCATATTGCGCATCGAATGCTTTCATCCAATGGCCTTGTACTTTTAAAACTTGTTCTAAAATATCACGCACGGCTCCTTGCCCTCCTTTTTTGTGTGAGACGTATTTTGAGACTGCTTTAACTTCTGGAACAGCGTCTAATGGGCAAGTAGGAAGTCCAACCAATTTCATAGGCGGAATGTCCGGAATATCGTCCCCCATATAAATCACGTTTTCTGGGTTCAATTGGTGTGTTTCAAATAGGTTATTGAGTTGTACAACTTTATCATGTGCGCCCAAATAAATTTCTTTAACCCCCAAACCTTCAAGTCGCTTTCGAACGCCTTCATTTTTTCCACCAGAAATAATACAAATTAACAAACCGGCATCTACCGCTGTTTTTAGAGCATAGCCGTCTCTTGTACTCATCTTACGAAGCATTTCTCCGTCACTGGTCACTAAGACAGAACTATCGGTTAGGACCCCATCGACATCAAAAATTAATGTCGTCACGTCCTTAAGGTATTCTTTATAATTTTTTGTATCCATGGGTGTTTTTTATTGAATTTGTAAGTTGATCATACAGCGATTGATAATCTGGATGACTTTCTAAGGTTCTTAGGTGGTGATTGATCGTTACTTGGTCATTGCGTTTTGCAGGGCCCGTTTGCGCATTGTAAGGCGATGTATGTTGAATTTTTTTTGCAGTTTCTAATATCAGAGGTTTTAAAACATCAAAACTAATCGCTTTAAAATCAGTTAATTCATGAGCGATGCGATACAACTGATTGGTGAAGTTATTGACAAATACAGCCGATAAATGCAGCGCTTGCCGTTGTTCGGTATTGATCATGTAAAACGGACTTCCCATTGAAGTTGCCAAGGTTTTAAGAAGTTTTGTATCTTCTTTTTCCATCGTTTCTATGCAAAATGGGACTTCTGAAAAATCCAATTCTGAGTTCGCCGAAAATGTTTGAAGTGGATAAAAGACTCCTCGGCGGTGTTTCATATCCAAAAGTTTTAGAGCCACACTTCCCGAGGTATGCACCACCAAACGATTTTCAAAAGGAAGTTGTTTTGACAGCTCTGAAACAGCTTTGTCACTGACGGCGATCATATACACATCCGCCATTTTCAAATCCTTTACATCATGGCATAACTCTATGGATTTCACGGGCCATTGGATCGCTTTAGGATCGCGAAAATACCATTGAACCAAGTTTAAGTTTTTGGCAGATTGAACCGCCTTCACTAAATGAGTTCCTACATTTCCAGCTCCTAAAATTACCACTGATATCATTCAGCTAAAATAAACAAGTAATCGGTCATTTGAAAGTTTAAAGAAACCAATACATTTAATTTGTTTAAATTACTGTTAAAACCGATTCACATAAATGACTTTTTCTATTAAAATAGGTACATTTGCAGTTCAATAAAATGTGTGTATTTTAAGATGATCAAAAAACTATCTAACCTTCTTTTTTCTACCCGTTTAACAGGGATGCTTTTCATCCTATTTGCCATTGCTATGGCGGTTGGAACATTTATGGATCAGGGACAAAGTACCTCACCAACGCCTTATTCCCGAACACTTATTTATAATGCATGGTGGTTTGAAGCCATTATGTGTGTGTTTATTGTCAATTTTGCGGGAAATATTTTTAAATATCGATTATTGAGAAAAGAAAAATGGGCTACTTTAACCCTCCACTTATCATTTATTTTCATTCTCTTAGGCGCTTTTATTACACGGTATCACGGATTTGAAGGTATGATGTCCATACGAGAAGGTGCGACCGAAAACACATTTTTATCTCAAAAAACATATTTAACCACTTATATTGATGGTGATTTTGAAATTAATGGTCAATTACAACGGCGTGTTCACGAAGATGAAGTCGATTTTTCGCCCCGACTATTAAATACTTATGAACTAAAAACGGCTTACAACACCACGCCAATTTTAATTGAATTGGTTAATTTTATTGCTGGTGCTGAGGAAGATATCATTCCAACTGACGACGGCGACTACTATTTAAAAATTGTGGAAGCTAGTGATGGCGCACCGCACAACCATTTCCTGAAATTAGGACAAGTGAGTAGTATACATAATGTGTTGTATGCACTCAACAAACCAACAGATGGTGCCATTAATATTACATATTCAGAGGACAACTTAACAATTCAGTCGCCTTATGAAGGCGAATATATGACCATGGCCACTGGGTTTCAAGGTCAATTGGTCAAAGATAGCATTCAACCTTTAGCGCTTCGATCGCGGTATATCATCGGAAACCAAGCGATCGTATTTCCAAAACCGGTGGTTAAAGGGGCTTTTGATATCGTCAAAAAATCGGAGCTTCTTAAAGGAGATGAAGATGGGATTGCGTTAAAAATTACAGCGAATGGTTCTACTAAAACTATTAAGTTGCTAGGAGGGAAGGGCTCAAATAATCCATTTAAAGATATTGAAGTCGGAGGATTAGAGTTTAATTTTAAATACGGTTCTAAACTTTTGGAACTTCCTTTTGACATTAAATTAAACGATTTTATTGCGGAACGCTTTCCTGGTACCGAAAAAAGTTATGCATCTTTTGAAAGTAAAGTGACAGTTGTGGACCCTTTAGAAGAAGATTTTGATTTCCATATTTATATGAATAATATTCTCAATCATCAAGGTTATAAGTTTTTCCAGTCGTCATTTGATCCCGATGAAAAAGGGACTGTTTTATCTGTAAACCATGATTACTGGGGCACCTGGTTTACTTACTTAGGGTACTATTTATTATATTTTGGTTTGATGGCAATCTTATTATCCAAACATGCACGCATGGAATCCTTACGTCGTCAGCTTGATAAAATCAAGAAAAAGAAATCACAATTAGCGATGATCGTTTTGTTTCTCGTCTCTATGAGTGGGTTTGCTCAAACATCACATGGGTCGGATCATGTTAATTTACGACCTACACAAACGCAGTTAGATTCTATTTTAAAACTAAACATCACGCCCGTTAATGAGGCCGATCGATTTGGGCATTTGGTCATTCAGGATACAGATGGACGGATGAAACCCATAAATACCTATGCGTCTGAACTCCTTCGAAAACTGAGCAAAAAAGACGTGTATCAAACCTTTGATGCCAATCAAGTGTTCTTGTCCATGCAAGAAAGCCCACAACTTTGGTACAACGTCCCAATTATCTACTTGAAGGCTAAAAAAGCAGATACGATTCGGACGATTCTAGGTTTAGAAAAATCGGCAAAATATGCAGCCTTAGTCGATTTTTTAGATCCCAACTTGGATTATAAATTAGGACCTTACTTGACAGATGCTTACAGTGCGTCAGTGCCCACAGCCATTCAAAATATATTTAAAGAAACAGACCAACGCGTTAGTTTGTTATTCAATACTTTGGAAGGAAGTGCGTTGCGCTTATTCCCCATTCCAGAGGATGAAAATAATACATGGGTCTCTTCCAAAGATTATAGAGAAGGGGCGTATCAATTACAAGACTCCCTCTATGGAAACTTTATCAACACGGGGTTTATAGCCTATATGGCAACCTTGCAAAATGACAAAGTTTTAAATACAGATTTTTCAAAAAGTCATCAATTATTAGACGCCATCAAATCAACACAGATTAAATATGGTGGCGCTACGATGCTTAGTGAGGATAAAATTGCCACCGAAATCATCTATAACCGTTATGATATTTTCAAAAAACTATTTGAATATTATATGTACGCAAGTAGTTTGATGTTCCTGTTATTGATCGTTCAGATTTTTAAAGACCGCAGTAAAATCCTCCACTATTCGGTTCAAAATTTTAAATATTTAATTTGGATTTGTTTCGGATTACATACTGCAGGTTTGATTGCACGGTGGTATATTTCGGGCCATGCCCCTTGGAGTGATGCCTATGAATCGATGATTTATGTAGCTTGGGCCACCATGTCTTTTGGAGTCATGTTAGGAAAGAAAAGCGATTTAACTTTTGCTTCTACAGCCTTTGTCACTGCTATGATACTAATGATCGCTCATTGGAATTGGATGGACCCTTCGATCGGAAACCTTCAGCCCGTTTTAAATAGTTATTGGTTAATGATTCACGTCGCTATTATAGTGGGAAGTTACGGACCGTTAACTCTAGGAATGATTTTAGGACTTATTACATTGTTGTTGATGATATTAACCAATGCCAAGAATAAGGAAAAGATGGCTCTAAATATTAAAGAGCTTACGATTATTAACGAAATGGCGTTGACCGTTGGTTTGGTCATGTTAACGATCGGGAATTTCTTAGGCGGTATGTGGGCCAATGAAAGTTGGGGACGCTATTGGGGTTGGGATCCTAAAGAAACATGGGCTTTAATCAGTATTATGATATATGCCTTTGTGATTCACATGCGTTTGATTCCTGGCTTGCGAAGTCGATTTGGATTTAGTGTGGCTTCTGTGCTCGCTTATGGAAGCATTATGATGACCTATTTTGGGGTGAATTTTTATCTTGCTGGATTACATTCATATGCCAAAGACGATCAAGAAATAAGCATTACTTACATTGTTGGTTCGTTACTAGTCATCACAATTCTTGCCGTGTTTGCATATCGAAAACACTTAAAATATTTCAAGAAATAAATCTAGTCAAAAATAGATTTAACGTTATCGAATCTAATGTCGGAATAATCAGAAACTAGCATATCTGCTCTTGAGTAATCTTGGTCTTTTGAATGTTCACTCTTATAAGCAATACAAAATATCCCCGCCTCTTTTGCAGCAATTATTCCATTGGTAGAATCTTCAATGACAAAACATTCAGAAGGGGAGACCCCAGCAGCTTTGGCAGCATTGATGAATATTTCAGGATGTGGTTTGGAAGCCTTTAAATCGGCACCACTCAATTTGTCTTTAAAGTAAGTATCAAGATTAAAGCGTTTCATTACATTATTAATCGTAAACATAGAAGCTGAAGAAGCCACTACTAAAGACAACCCATTGGCATGATAATCTTTAATAAGTGCTTCGACACCTTCAAGGAGTTGAAGGTCTGGATCTTCAAAAAACAACTTGGTAAAATGAGCACGTTTGCCCTGTTCTAGAACAATCGGTTTATGAACTAAATTAAAGTGTTTACAAAGAAACTCACAAATCCCACGCGTAGACTGTCCCGTGAAACTTCGATACAGCGGTTCAGAAACATTGATTCCAACATCCTCAAACATCATTTGGTAGGCTTTATGGTGAAGCGGTTCGGTATCCACGATCACCCCATCCATATCAAAAAGTACTGCTTTTAACATCGCTATTTTTTTTTACGAAGATAATACATAGAATGGATTTTATTTCAGCATTAAACTGAGAATAAATAACAAATTTTTTATACATTCGAATTAAATAAAAACCAATAATGAAATTTGTCAAAAAACTAGGAGTAACCAACATTTTACTGCTTGGGTTATGTGCCATCATAATTTGTGTGTCCGAATATTTGTTTATGTCCGGTGACGAGTTACATGGTATTTTTGTAGGGATCTGGGCACCAATGCTTTTAGGTCTAATGATATTCTTTAAACTGTTCCGCCTTGACCGCTAATTCGATTGTAATATATTTTTCTGTTTTTGTATCGTTATGTGTAATCATTTGGGCGATTGTTTTAATAAGACAATTTAACAATATCGGTAAGAATTAGAGTGATCTTATAAACCAAAACTATGAGTCCTAAAAAACAAGGTTTAAACACCATCTGTACCCATTCAGGGTCTTTAGAAGACAGTGTTTTTAAAGGGGGGATATCCCCACTTTACATGTCTACTTCCTATAATTTTATGGAGGTTGATACCAAACGGTATCCACGCTATTTTAACACGCCAAACCAAGAGTTTTTATCCAAAAAAATTGCAGCTTTAGAACATGCGGAAGCAGCTTTAATTTTTGGATCTGGAATGGCTGCGATTTCTGCGACGCTTTTAACTTTTTTAAAATCGGGCGATCACGCGGTCATACAAAATGATATTTATGGAGGGACTCGAAATTTTATTGTATCACATTTTAAAAATTATGGGATTCAATATAGTTTTACACGCGATTTATCGGCAGAAGCTTTTGAAGAATGTATTCAAGAAAACACCACATTAATTTATATAGAAACACCTTCCAATCCCTTATTAAAATTAGTGGATATATTTGCGATTGCAAAGCTCGCTAAAAGCCGCCAGATTATTACTGCTGCCGACAATACGTTTGCAACTCCCATCGTTCAAAATCCGATTGATTTAGGAATTGACATCGTTATTCACAGTGCAACCAAATATTTTGGAGGCCATAGTGATATTAGCGCTGGAGCCGTTGCGTCTTCACAAGAAGTGATGGATAAAATTTGGGATTTAGCCAAAGATTTTGGAGGTAATTTAAGTGATTACACCGTCTGGTTGCTCGAAAGAAGCATGAAGACTTTAGGGATTCGCGTGAAAGCACAACAACGGAATGCAAAACGTTTGGCAAAATTTTTAGAAAAAAATAAAGCTGTTAAAGCAGTCCATTACCCCGGACTAAAATCGAGTGAATACCACAGTTTAGCTAAAATACAGATGAAAGGCTATGGGGCTATGCTATCGTTTGAACTTAAAGATCCTTGGAAATCCGAAGTATTTTTAAAAGCGCTCAAACTTATCAAACCCTCAATGAGCTTGGCAGGGGTTGAAAGTACGATGTTATTACCTTCTAAAACTTCTCACGCATTGCTTACAGATTCAGAGCGAATGGAACAAGGGATCTCAGATCAATTAATTCGTTTTTCTGTCGGCATCGAAACTAAATCAGATTTAATTGAAGATATTCAACAAGCATTAACCGCTTGTCTCATTAAAAAATAAACCCATGAAAATTGATATCCTTGCTTTTGGTGCGCACCCCGATGATGTAGAATTGAGCTGTGGCGGTACCATTTTTAAAGAAATACAAAACGGAAAAACAGTTGGGATTATAGATCTTACAAAAGGGGAATTAGGAACTCGTGGTACCCCTGAAACTCGAAAAACAGAAGCTCAAAATGCGGCTAAAATACTTGGCGTTTCATTTCGTGAAAACATGAATTTTTCGGATGGTTTTATTGTCAACGATAAAGCACATCAATTAGAAATCATAAAAATAATTAGACAGTATCAACCAGAAATAGTGTTATGTAATGCTGTTGATGATCGGCATACCGACCACGGAAAGGCGAGTCAGCTCGTTAGTGATGCCTGTTTTTTGAGTGGATTGGTTAAAATTGAAACTAATTCCGACCTTTCAAACATTTCTCAAGCGCCTTGGCGTCCAAAATCCATCTATCATTACATTCAATGGAAAACTCTCGATCCGGATTTTGTCGTTGATATAAGTTTACAAATTGACCAGAAAATGGCCGCGGTTTTAGCCTATGCCACTCAATTCTATAATCCTAACAGTCAGGATCCTGAAACTCCGATATCTTCAAAAAACTTTGTCGATAGTATTCGGTACAGAGCAGCAGATTTAGGACGCTTAACAGGTGTTTCTTATGCTGAAGGTTTTAATGTAGAACGCCTTCCTGCAATTGATTCGTTATTTGACCTAAAATAATATAAAAAAGTGTTTGTATAAAACACGAAATACTATACATTTGCAACGCATTATTTAAATGCCAAACGGTGGTTGTAGCTCAGCTGGTTAGAGCACTGGTTTGTGGTACCAGGGGTCGCCGGTTCGAACCCGGTCTTCCACCCAAAAGCAAAAGCTTCTCTATTACAGAGAAGCTT
>JAQXBT010000055.1 GCA_029252265.1 Flavobacteriaceae bacterium
TGATTCAGCATGGCGTCAATAAAGTACAAGCCAAAGTAGAACGGATCCACCACATTATCAAAACAGATTATTCAGGAATTATAGAAAACGTAGATCACTTAGATATCAATGACATCGCCCTGGTCTCTTTTAAGTTAAATAAGCCAATTTTCTATGATGCTTTTAAAAATCACAGAACTAATGGGTCCTTTATCATTATTGATCCGCAAACAAATACGACTGCTGGCGCAGGATTCATCCAATAACTCATAAAATGCAAAGCTTTAGAACCGAAATAGAAAACCCAATTGTTGAAAAAGACATCATTGAATTAGCTAATAAAATTGAGCAATTTAAAGAAGGTCAAATTGACGAAGAAAAATTCAGAAGCCTCCGTTTGGCGAGAGGCGTTTATGGACAACGTCAACAAGGTGTTCAAATGATTCGAATTAAACTCCCTTACGGAAAAGTGTCCAGTCATCAATTGCGCCGTATTGCAGAAGTTTCTGACGAGTACTCACGAGGGCGACTCCATATTACAACACGTCAAGATATCCAGATTCATTATGTTGATTTAGATCGTACTCCCGAACTTTGGGCTGAGCTCGAACGGGATAATGTCACCCTAAGAGAAGCCTGTGGAAATACGGTGAGAAACGTCACTGCTTCCGAAACAGCAGGATTTGATGTAGATGAACCTTTTGATGTGTCGCCTTATGCGGATGCCCTATTTAAATTTTTTCTTAGAAATCCGATCTGTCAGGAAATGGGACGAAAATTTAAAGTATCTTTTTCGTCTTCTGATACAGATACGGGCTTGTCTTACATACACGACCTTGGTTTTATTGCTAAAATTGAAAACAACATTCGAGGATTTAAAGTCATGATTGGCGGCGGATTAGGGTCGCAACCGCGTCATGCCGATGCACTCTATAGTTTTTTACCGAGTGATAAAATCATTCCATTGATGGAAGGTGTATTACGAGTTTTTGATCGTCACGGAGAACGTAAAAGCCGCTCAAAAGCACGGATGAAATTTTTATTAAAATCGATTGGCTTAGAAGCGTTTAAAGAATTAATAGAAACTGAACAAAAAGCGATTGAGCAACAGACGGTTCCCATAGATGCTGATAATTTCCCAATCTCTAAGCCGGTGGAGATCGAAACTCCGAGGGTAGAAATTACAGATCCAAAAACATTTGAGTCGTGGAAAACGACCAATCTAATTCCTCAAAAACAAAACGGCTATAAAGCCATTGGAGTCAAAGTATTATTAGGAGATTTTTATACGGATAAAGCAAGACTTTTAGCAGATTTAGTTGAAACCTATGCAGCGGGTGAACTGCGCCTAACCTTACGTCAAAATATCGTCATTCCTTTTGTGAAAGAAGCATTGATTCCGTTTTTTTATACCGAATTAAAAAAACTAGGATTTACAGAGCTAGGGTATAATAAAGCCGTCGATATTACAGCTTGCCCTGGGACGGACACCTGTAACTTAGGGATTTCAAGCAGTACAGGAATTGCAAGAGAACTCGAAAATGTTATAAAATTAGAGTATCCTCAATATTTAAACAATGAAGATTTAGTTATCAAAATTAGTGGTTGTATGAATGCTTGTGGACAGCATAACATGGCCAATATTGGATTTCAGGGGATGTCCATAAAAGCGAAAAATAATTTAGTTGCGCCAGCACTTCAAGTCCTATTAGGCGGAGGAAATTCTGGGGATGGAAAAGGTCGGTTTGCGGACAAAGTAATTAAAATTCCGAGCAAAAGAGGTCCTGAAGCATTACGCTATATATTAGATGATTTTGAACAAAATTCGGAACAAGATACTTTCTATGAATACTACACAGTTCAAGGAGAAAAATATTTTTATGATTTGTTGAAAAACCTCTCAGACAGTACTAATTTATCTGCGGATGAATACATTGATTGGGGGTCAAAACAAGCCTATGTGAAAGCCATAGGAATTGGCGAATGTGCTGGGGTTGTCATCGATCTAATCGCGACGCTATTTTTAGAAAGTGATGAAAAAATAATGAATGCACGCTCCGATTATGAATCAAAAGCCTATAACAACGCAATCTACTTTGCGTATAGTTCAATGGTCAATTCTGCAAAAGCATTGTTATTATCAAAAAACCACTCAACCAATACACAAGCATCTATTATTAACCAATTTGATGAGGTGTTTGTTTCCACAAATTCAATTTCGTTAGGGTCAACGTTTTCGGAACTTATTTATCAAATTAATACCAATGCCCCTACGGAGTTATTTGCTAAGAATTACATCAATACTGCAAACGAGTTTTTAACGACTGTAAAAGAATTTAGAAAAAATGATCTCGACTCTTAACTATATCAAACAGTTCACTCCCAACCCTAAATTAACGGTTGTGGGCGCAGGTCCAGGCGACTCGGAACTCATCACTTTAAAAGCCATTAGAGCCATCAGCTCTGCCGACGTTATTTTATATGACGCTCTTGTGAATAGTGAGTTGTTAGAATATGCGTCAAGCACTTCTGAGAAGATTTTTGTTGGAAAACGCCGTGGATGTTACTCCTATCAACAAGAACAAATCAATGATTTAATTGTTGCCAAAGCCAACCGCTTTGGTCATGTGGTACGTTTAAAAGGAGGCGATCCGTTTGTGTTTGGACGGGGTTCTGAAGAACTTGAGTTTGCTCAAAAACATCATATTGAAACTGAAGTTGTACCAGGAATCTCGTCGGCTTTGGCAGTGCCCGCGGGACAAGGTATTCCATTAACAATGCGCCATGTGTCCGAAAGTTTCTGGGTCATCACTGGGACTACTAAGCTACATCAGCTTTCTTCTGATATTAGGATCGCAGCACAATCGACGGCGACCATTGTCATATTAATGGGTATGGGTAAATTAAGTGAGATTGTCAAGGTGTTTTCCAACGCTGGAAAAGGAAATACCCCTGTAGCAATCATACAGAATGGTTCTACCCGTCATGAAAAAACCGGTTTTGGAACGATTCAAAATATTGAAACTGTTGTCGCAGAAAAACAACTAAGCTCTCCTGCAATTATAGTTATTGGCGAAGTTGTTTCTAATCGTGTTACATTAAATTCAATTTCAAAAGAAGTACAAATCGATTCTTTAATACATAACTAATGGAATCTAGAAACAACCTCTATCCGATTTTTTTGAAAGCCAAATCGCTCCACGTACTTATCATTGGCGGCGGAAATGTGGCAGAAGAGAAGTTACATTTCTTATTAAAATCGAGTCCAGATGCGCGAGTAACTATAGTATCTCCAATGTTTAGAGAAGGCACTTTGGCCTTAGCGACCTCTTTTGACGTTGAGTTGGTTCAAGAAAAATATGATAAATCGTTCCTTGAAGGTAAACATTTAGTGATTGCTACAACCGATGTTCCCGAGATAAATGTTGCGGTTTATAACGATTGTAAAGCACGACATATTTTAGTCAATGTTGCAGATAACCCTCCATACTGTGACTTCTATATGGGTGGAATTGTCACCAAAGGCCATGTCAAAATAGCCATTTCAACCAATGGACAATCGCCCACAACAGCGAAACGGTTGCGTCAATTTTTTGAAGACGTCATTCCTGAGGATGTGGATGATTTGGTTCAAAATTTAAATGAATTTAGAAAAACAATTAAAGGCGATTTTGAACATAAAGTTCAAACGCTTAACGAATTTACAAAAGGATTAATACGTAAAATATAAATAGAATGATTCAAACAGATATTTTAATAATTGGCGCCGGACCTACAGGACTTTTTACCGTTTTTGAAGCTGGGTTACTAAAAATGAGATGCCATATTATAGATGCACTTCCTCAAGCAGGTGGGCAGTGTTCTGAGATATACCCCAAAAAACCGATCTATGATATTCCAGGGTTTCCTGAAATATTAGCGGGTGATCTCACTCAAAATTTAGTAGAACAAGGTAAACAATTTGAGCCAGGTTTCACACTTGGTGAGCGCGCTGAAACCATTGAAAAACTAGAGGATGGATCCTTTATTGTAACCACCAATAAAGGCACTAAACATGCGGCGCCTATTATCGCGATTGCAGGGGGGCTTGGATCTTTTGAACCTCGGAAACCAGATTTAGAACACATTGATTTCTATGAAAATAAAGGACTTAATTATTTCATTAAAGATCCTGAAGTGTACCGCAACAAACGCGTTGTGATTTCTGGAGGTGGGGATTCTGCTTTAGATTGGACGATCTTTTTGGCAGATGTTGCAAAAGAAGTGACCCTGATTCATCGACGTAATGAGTTTAGAGGGGCCTTAGATTCTTTAGAAAAAGTACAAACCCTTAAAGAATCAGGAAAAATTAATTTAATCACGCCTGCCGTTGTGACAAAAATTGGAGGCGAAGACCATGTCGAAAATGTAGTCGTAACTAAAGAAGGTGAAGCGTTGTTAATTGAAACGGATTACTTCATCCCATTATTTGGATTATCTCCAAAATTAGGACCCATTGGAAACTGGGGTCTTGAGATCGAAAAAAATGCCATAAAGGTGGATACCTTTGATTATCAAACAAACATTCCGGGCATATTTGCGATTGGAGATGTGAATACCTATCCAGGGAAATTAAAACTAATTCTTTGTGGGTTTCATGAGGCAACCCTCATGTGTCAAGCTGCCTATAAAATACTGAATCCAGGAAAAAAATATATTTTAAAATACACCACGGTTAGTGGAATCGATGGATTTGATGGGTCTCGAAAAGAAGCCCCAAAAGCGGTGGTAAAAGCCATAGCTTAATTAATTAGAACTCAATTTAGGATGTCAAATATTTATAACGAACTACAAAAACGAATCTTGATTTTAGATGGTGCCATGGGGACCATGCTTCAAGACTATAATTTTTCAGAAGAAGATTATAGAGGCACTCGTTTTAAAGACTACCCGACTTCCTTAAAAGGGAATAATGATTTGTTGAGTTTGACTCAACCCAATGCTATTGCCGACATTCATCGGAAATATTTTGAAGCAGGCGCCGATATTGTGGAAACCAATACGTTTTCCGGAACGTCTATTGCCATGGCCGATTACAATATGGAAGATTTAGTATATGAGTTAAATTTTGAATCAGCCAAAATAGCCAAACATATCGCGGGTGAATTCACAAAATCTGAACCTCACAAACCACGTTTTGTCGCCGGAAGTATCGGTCCAACCAACAAAACAGCGAGTTTATCTCCTGATGTAAACCGACCCGAATTCCGTGCCATTACCTTTGATGAATTACGCCTTTCGTATAAACTACAAATCGAAGCGCTCATGGATGGCGGTGTCGATTTATTATTAGTCGAAACAATCTTTGATACTCTAAATGCAAAAGCAGCTCTATTTGCGATTGAAGAAGTCAAGGAAGCCCGTAACTCAAACATTCCGATTATGGTTTCTGGCACCATTACCGATGCTTCGGGACGCACACTTTCAGGGCAAACCGTTGAAGCATTTTTGACCTCCATTTCACACATCCCCCTGTTGAGTGTTGGGTTTAATTGTGCTTTGGGAGCCGAACAACTCAAGCCTTATTTACAACGCCTTTCTAATGAAACAGCGTTTTATACTTCGGCACATCCCAATGCAGGATTGCCAAATGCTTTTGGCGAATATGATGAAACACCAGAGGAAATGACTGCATTTATTGAAGCCTATTTTAATGATAATTTGATCAATGTCATCGGAGGCTGTTGCGGCACCAATCCAGCACATATCAAAGCGATTTATGAGGCGTCTCAAAATCACAAACCACGTCAATTAAAACACACCTAGAAATGGAGAGTGACTGTCAAAAATACCTGACCCTTTCTGGACTCGAACCCTTAGTGGTGACTCCAGAATCTAACTTTGTAAACGTTGGTGAACGCACCAATGTGACAGGGTCAAGAAAATTTTTGAGGTTAATCAAAGAAGAGAAATACGAGGAGGCCTTATCTGTTGCTAGAGATCAAGTAGAAGGAGGCGCTCAAATTATTGACGTCAATATGGATGAAGGCCTGTTGGACGGCGTGTATGCAATGACGACTTTTTTGAATCTCATCGCTTCTGAGCCCGATATTTCCAGAGTGCCTATTATGATCGATAGTTCTAAATGGGAAATCATTGAAGCAGGCCTCAAAGTTGTGCAAGGAAAATGTGTGGTTAATTCAATTAGTCTTAAAGAAGGCGAACAAGAATTTATTCGACAAGCAAAATTAATCCGTCGCTATGGTGCCGCTGTCATTGTGATGGCTTTTGACGAAACTGGGCAAGCAGACACCTACCAACGGCGTATCGACATCTGCAAACGCTCCTATGATATTTTAGTGGAGATCGTTAAATTTCCACCTCAAGACATTATTTTTGACCCCAACATATTTCCAGTCGCTACTGGGATGGACGAACACCGAAAAAATGCTTTAGACTTTTTTCAAGCCACTAAATGGATTCGAACCCACCTTCCTTATGCCAATGTTTCTGGAGGTGTGAGTAATGTCTCATTTTCATTCCGAGGAAACAATATTGTCCGTGAGGCTATTAACTCTGCTTTTCTGTATCATGCGATAAAAAATGGAATGAATATCGGCATTGTCAATCCAACCATGCTTGAGATTTATGATGAAATTCCAAAAAACTTATTGGCTTGTGTTGAGGATGTTTTGTTTGATCGAAAAGAGGATGCCACAGAACGTCTTTTGGACTTGGCAGAAACCTTAAAAGGACAAAAAAATGACGTTGAGGTTGCTGTTTTAGAATGGCGAAATAAATCGTTACAAGACCGAATCACTTATGGTTTAGTCAAAGGAATTGATGCCTTTATTGTTGAAGATGTTGAAGAAGCACGACTCATTGCTCATAAACCCATTGAAGTCATCGAAGGCAATTTAATGATCGGTATGAATGTGGTGGGCGATTTGTTTGGGAGTGGTAAAATGTTTTTACCACAAGTGGTCAAATCGGCACGTGTGATGAAACGCGCTGTGGCGTATTTACAACCTTTTATTGAGGCTGAAAAAAATGGAAAAATTGAATTTGCTGGTAAAATTTTGATGGCTACCGTGAAAGGGGATGTACATGACATTGGAAAAAACATTGTCAGTGTAGTTTTAGGTTGTAACAATTATGAGATTGTTGATTTAGGTGTAATGGTCCCTCCCGAAAAAATTATTGAAACCGCCATCAAAGAACAAGTCGATATTATTGGTTTAAGCGGGCTTATCACCCCATCTTTAGACGAGATGGTCTATGTATCAAAAGAAATGGAAAAAAAGGGCCTGACCATTCCTCTAATGATTGGTGGCGCAACAACCTCCAAAGCCCATGCGGCAGTTAAGATTGCACCGCATTATAGCAATACAGTGATCCATGTAAATGATGCGTCAAGAGCCGTGACAGTGGTAGGAGATTTGCTTAAAAAGAACAACCAACAACACCTCAGCGATTTGAGAACGTCTTACGATTTGTTTCGTGAACAATTTTTAAGCAGAACCAAACAAAAAGAATATATTTCTATTAAGGAAGCCCGTTCTAAAAAATATAAAATTAACTGGAGTCAAACGACCATCATGAAACCCAAAAAGTTAGGGATTCAAGTGATTCAAGATTTTGACATCACAAAATTGGAAGACTTTATAGATTGGAGCCCGTTTTTTAGAAGTTGGGACCTTCATGGAAAATACCCCAACATATTAACAGATGAGGTTGTTGGAAGTCAAGCTACCGAATTATTTAGAGATGCACAAGAACTGTTACAACGCATTTTTTCAGAGAAGTTATTGAGTGCCAAAGCCATTTTTGGATTGTTTCCAGCTAATGCGGTTAATGAGGATGACATCGAAATTTATGACGAGAACGGAAACACACAGCAGACCTTTTTAACCTTGCGTCAACAACTCAAAAAACGGGCAGAAGTTCCCAACATCGCGTTGTCTGATTTCATTGCCCCAAAATCAACAGGGAAAACAGATTATATGGGCTGTTTTTGTGTGAGTACAGGCTTTGGAACCAAAGCACTCGCTGAAGCTTTTGAAGCAAATCATGACGATTATAATTCCATTATGATCAAAGCGTTGGCAGATCGATTGGCTGAGGCTTTTGCCGAATATTTGCACAAAGAAGTGCGGGTTAATCACTGGGGCTATGCTGCCGATGAAGATCTCTCCAACAGTGATTTAATTAAAGAAACGTATAAAGGGATTCGTCCGGCACCAGGCTATCCTGCCTGCCCAGACCATTTAGAGAAACAAACGATTTGGAAACTTTTGGAGGTCAAAGAACAAATTGGAGTAGAACTAACCGAAAGTTTAGCCATGTGGCCCGCAGCCAGTGTGAGTGGGTATTACTTTGGCAATCCTGAAGCTAAGTATTTTGGCTTAGGAAAAATCACCGAAGATCAATTGATTGATTATTCGAAACGACGAGATATTAGCATTGAAGATGCTCAAAAATGGTTAAACCCAAATTTAGCAAACTAAAAAACGCATTATGAAAGTTACAGATCATTTAAAAAACGCCAACGGAAAGACTTTATTTTCATTTGAAATTATCCCCCCTAAAAAAGGAAAAAACATTCAAGAGTTGTATGATAATATTGATCCTTTGATAGAATTTAATCCGCCTTTTATTGACGTTACCACTTCAAGAGAAGAGTATATCTATATCGATAAAGAGGGGTTGTTTGATCGTAAAATAACCAGAATGCGCCCAGGAACGTTGGGGATTTGTGCCGCTATTAAACATAAATATGAAGTAGATACCATACCGCATGTCCTTTGTGGAGGGTTTACTAAAGAAGAAACAGAATACTTATTGGTCGATTGTCATTATTTAGGAATTGATAATGTGATGGCGCTTCGAGGCGATACGATGTCGCACCAAAAGTATTTTGAACCGACCAAAGGTGGGCACAATTATGCGACAGATTTGGTGCAACAAATAAATAAATTAAACAAAGGACAGTATTTACACGATGTTGTAGAAGTGGACAATACCCCTGACTTTTGTATTGGCGTTGCGGGCTATCCCGAAAAACATATTGAGTCACCGTCCTTGCATTCAGATTTATTGCGCTTAAAAGAAAAAGTAGATGCAGGAGCAGATTATGTAGTCACTCAAATGTTTTTTGACAACCAACGGTATTTTGAATTTGTAAAAAGGGCTCGTGAAATGGGGATTACTGTTCCCATCATTCCAGGCATTAAGCCCTTAGCTGTTGAAAAACATTTGCAATTACTACCACAAGTGTTTAAAATAGACTTACCAGAAGCGCTCATTAAAGAAGTCAATAAATGTAGCTCAAACGCACAAATACGACAAGTAGGCGTGGAGTGGACCATACAGCAGTCCAAAGAATTGCTAGACTTTGGCGTGCCGGTATTGCATTATTATTCGATGGGAAAAAGTGATAATATCAAAGCCATTGCTTCCCAACTGTTTTAAGCGGACAAAAAATTAGTTTTAAATACAATTTAAAAAATTAAAGACTGTGCGTTTAACAGTTTCAATTATTTAACGTATTTCTAAGAAACAATAGGTTTTATATGTGTAATTTTGGAATTCAATGAGGACTGTTTGAAGAAAATTGAAACCATAAAAAAACCAATCACTTATGAGATGGAACTTTTCGAAAAGAAATTTCGATTATCCATGTCTAGTCGGGTGGCACTTCTGAACCGTATTACGCATTACATTGTCAATCGAAAAGGCAAACAAATGCGTCCTATGTTTGTGTTTTTGACGGCTAAAATGATTTCCAACGGGGAAGTAAGCGAGCGCACCTACAGAGGGGCATCCGTCCTCGAGTTGATTCATACCGCTACTTTGGTGCATGATGATGTGGTCGATGAAAGCGACCGTCGTCGTGGTTTTTTCTCCATTAATGCGCTCTGGAAAAACAAAATTGCTGTTTTGGTGGGGGATTTCTTATTATCAAAAGGGCTTTTATTATGTATTGATAATAACGATTTTGATCTGTTAAAAATAATCTCTGTTGCTGTTCGTGAGATGAGCGAAGGCGAATTATTGCAAATCGAAAAAGCCAGAAATTTAGACATTACCGAAGCCATCTATTACGAAATTATTCGTCAAAAAACAGCCACGCTTATCGCCGCTTGTTGTAGTTTGGGAGCAGCTTCTGTGAAACCTCTTTCGGAAGAGGTGGAAACCATGCGCCAATTTGGAGAACTTATTGGAATGGCCTTTCAAATAAAAGATGATTTATTTGATTATGGCACCCAACAAATTGGGAAACCTACTGGGATTGATATCAAAGAACAGAAAATGACACTTCCACTTATATTTGTGCTAAATCACTGTTCCAAAAAAGAGAAAAAGTGGCTCATAAATTCGGTTAAAAAACACAATAAAGATTCCAATCGTGTGAAGGAAGTGATTGCTTTTGTAAAAGATAATGGCGGCTTAGAGTATGCCGTTTCTCAGATGAAAGCATTTCAAGCGCAGGCCTTAAAGTTACTTGAACCGTTTCCAGAATCGCCTTACAAAAAATCATTAATTTTGATGGTTAATTATGTAATCGAGCGGAATAAGTAACCAAAAACAGTTACTTTTATAGTACATTTACAGCATCCATTTAATTTTTTATATTGATATCAAAAGCCACCATAGATCAAGTATTTGACACTGCTCGCGTAGAGGAAGTGATTGGCGATTTTGTACAATTAAAAAAATCGGGGAGTAATTTTAAAGGTTTAAGTCCTTTTAGTGAAGAACGCACCCCTAGTTTCATGGTATCCCCTGTGAAGCAAATTTGGAAAGATTTTTCAACGGGTAAAGGCGGGACTTCTGTTTCATTTTTAATGGAGCATGAACATTTTACATACCCAGAAGCCATCAAGTATTTAGCGCGTAAATATAATATTGAAATTGAGGAGACCGTGCAATCGGACTCCGATAAAGAAGCTGCTGGCGAACGCGAAAGCATGTATTTGGTAAGTGAATTTGCGAGTAAATACTATCAAAATACGCTTCTTAAAACCGACCCAGGTAAAGCAATCGGTCTTAGCTATTTTAAAGAACGGGGGTTTACAGAGCAAACAATCAAAGACTTTCAATTGGGGTACTCCACCGATGCTTGGAGTGGATTGACTGATATCGCACTTAAAAAAGGTTACCAACTTAAATATTTAGAAAGTACGGGGCTTTCAATTGTAAAGGAAACCAAACAGTTTGACCGTTTTAAAGGACGCGTTATGTTTCCTATCCATAGTATGTCGGGACGTGTGCTTGGATTTGGTGGAAGAATTTTAGCCAAAAACGAAAAAGCCGCTAAATACCTCAACTCTCCTGAGAGCGATATTTATCATAAAAGTAAAGTATTGTATGGAATTTACTATGCCAAACAAACGATTGCCAAAGAAGATAATTGCTATTTGGTTGAAGGCTATACCGATGTCATTCAATTTCATCAAAAAGGAATTAAAAATGTTGTCTCGTCGTCTGGGACTGCTTTAACCCCCGATCAAATTCGATTAATTAATCGACTGACGAAAAATATAACGGTATTATTTGATGGGGATCCTGCGGGAATTAGAGCTGCACTACGAGGGATCGATTTGATATTGGAACAAGGAATGAATGTCAAAATCTGCACCTTCCCAGAGGGAGAAGACCCTGATAGTTTTGCCAAACAGAACACCCTTGAAGAATTAAAAGCCTACCTAAAAGAAAATGCGAAGGATTTTATTGCCTATAAAGCCTCTTTACTCATGGAAGAAGCGCAAAATGATCCCGTCGCTAAGGCAAATTTGATTCGGGATATGGTTACAAGCATATCTAAAGTAACCGATAATATCCAACGCGAAATATATGTGCGTGAATGTTCGCGTATTATGGATATAAGTGAGGAAGTCTTGTTTAGCACACTGGCCCAAATGGGAAAAAAAGCACAGAGTGACGCCAACAAATCCTACAGCCAAAAACAAAAAGCATTTGAGGTTGTTAAATCCACAGCAGCTCCAATAAAAGTCGATATTCAGTACGAGTTAGAACAAAAAATCATCGAAATATTATTGCTCTATGGAAGTCGCACCGAAGATTTTGAAGATTTAATTTTAAAAGAGAATGATAAAGGAACGTTAGATTTAGAGCCTGTTATTCATCAAGTTAAAGTCTTTGAGAAAATATTCCTGGACTTACAAGAAGATGAAATGCAGTTTACGAATGAAAATTTCAAAACTCTATTTTATACGATTATAGATAGCTTGAATCAAACAGAAGAATTTGTTATTGAGTCGTTTGTGAATCATTTAGATCCTGTTTTAGCATCCGATGTGACCAATATTTTGATGAATGAAGAACGGTATAATCTTCACAACTGGGAAAAAAACAACATTTTTCCCAAACAAAAAGATGTCAGCATAGCACAATTAGTAAGTGAAACAATTTTGACACTTCGTTGTTATTTAATTGACCGAAAAGTAGATGAAATTAAACAAGACACCCAAGATACTGTTGATCATAGAACTCTTCTTGAAGATGTTTTGAATTACTCAAATTTAAAAATGTTACTTTCAAGAAAATTGAGCAGAGTCCTGTAATATTATTTTTTTTGTCGTCCGTGATCAATCAATTCCACAAGATTTGAAACGTTTAATTTTTTCATTAAACGAATTTTATAGGTGCTCACCGTTTTTTCATTAATGTTTAATTGACTCGCAATTTCATTATTTCTTTTCCCAGACGAAATCAGTTTTAAAACTTCAACTTCACGCGTCGAAAGTTTTTTGTATAGATTCATCGTTCCTAGGCTGTTTTTTTCAAAAGTAAGAGTCTCCGCAAGTTCCTTGCTTACATAAATCCCCCCTTTAAAAACTTTTAAGATTGCCCTTTTTATGGTTGAAGTTTTCACTGTTTTTGATACATACCCAGAAGCACCAGCCTTTATGGCACTGATCGCATAAATATCTTCAGGATGTGTGCTAAACATAATCACACTGACATCGCTAAACTCTTTTTTAATTGTACGTAACACCGTGATTCCGTTGGTGTCAGGTAGATCTATGGACATGAGGACAACGTCTGTATTCGATTTTTTGAGGTAGTCCAAAAGCTGCTTTGCGGAACTGGCAGTATTTACAATTTTTATGTCTGTTGAGTTTTCAAAATACATACGAATCCCATAACTTACAATTGGTTGATGATCTGCTACGAGGACTCGAATCATTAGATTTTAGTGTTTTAAGTTGTCTGGGATTTCACACACTGGAATTGGGTTCATCTTATGTTTATTAGCGGAGTTGTAGCGTTTATAAATTTCAAAAACGACTCGTTCTCTTCCTTCAAAGTCAACTGGTGTTTTCCCTGCTTTAACCGCATCCATAGCCCATTCCAGTTCTGGATAAGAAGCTCCAATTTGGTCTTCATCGCTTCTGGCATCTCCAAATAAGCCATCACTTGGTGCAGCCTTCAAAATGCTTTCTGGAATTTCTAAAGCGTTTCCTAAAGCGTAAACCTCTGATTTCATTAAATCGGCAATTGGGCTGAGGTCCACGCCTCCATCTCCGTATTTTGTATAAAATCCAACGCCAAAATCTTCAACCTTATTTCCCGTTCCAGCCACAAGTCGTCCCAAAAGTCCGGCATAATAATAAAGAGAGGTCATTCGCAAACGCGCTCTCGAATTTGCCAAGGCCATATCGACCGTAGACGTATTGCCTTCAAGAGTTATCTCCGATTTAAAACTTTCAAAAACAGGCGTTAAGTCAACCCGAGTCGATTGAACATTTGAATATTTTTCTTTAAGTTGATCGATGTGTTCTTGAGCTCTTGTGACATGCCTTTCTGCTTGATGAATGGGCATTTCTAAACACATCACCTCTAGTCCAGTCATAGCACAAAGCGTAGAAGTAACGGCAGAATCGACCCCACCAGAAACCCCAACTACAAAGCCATTTACTTTAGCATTTTCAGCATATGTTTTTAACCATTCAACAATAAAAGTTATTACTGGTTTTGTTTTCATAGCGTCCGTTTTTAATCGTTTTACAAAAGTAAACTATTCTTAATAATTTATTTTATTCAAGTGAATATAATTTACTTTTCAGACAATTTCACCCTGTAATCTTTATTTGTTGAGCTTAGGTTGAATTCTAGCGATCAGTACAACTTGTGTGATTTAGTGTTCAATTTTTAATATAATCCAGACCCTAAACCAAAATAGATTAATTACTTTTGTCTTTTAAACAAAGTTTAAACTTATCTTTTGAAATTTAGCAGTTCTCATTTCGCACTTTCTTTTTACATAAAAGCCACCATGTTTTTGTTGATTATTTGTGTTTTTTCATGTCAAAACTCATCTACAATTGAGAAAGAAATTGCGAACATTAAACTTGATTTACAGATTGAAAGGTTTGATCAAATATTTGGGTCTTCAAAACCTTCAGATGTTCCAGAATTAAAACAAAATTATCCATTTCTGTTTTCTGAAAAATTCGCAGATTCGGTTTGGATTCGTCGTATGGACGATCCGATTCAACACCTTTTAAACTCAGCAGTTGACAGCGTTTTTAAAGATTTTTCGAGTACCGAAGCTGAAATTACATCTTTTTACCAACATTTTAAATATCATAATAAAGCCTTCAAAGTACCGCGACTTGTGACGGTGCTTTCGGATGTCGATTATCGGAATAAAGTCATCGTTACGGACTCCATTGTGCTTATTGCGTTGGACAACTACCTAGGGGAAGATCATGAGTTTTACGCCAGTTTTTATGATTATATTAAACAAAATTTGGACAAGAGTCAACTTTTGCCAGATCTAGCAACGGCCTATGCAGAGCAACTAATTTTTCAGTCAAAACGTTCGATTTTTTTAGATGAATTAATTTATTTTGGAAAACAATTATATTTAAAGGATCTATGGATTCCGTTTAAAGAAAATCATGAAAAAATTGGATACACGATCGATCAATACCAATGGACAGAAGCCAACGAGTTTTATATTTGGCAGTACTTTGTTGAAAAAGAATTATTGTATGACACCAATAAAAAATTACTATCACGATTTATCACTCCAGCGCCTTTCTCACGATTTAATTTAGAACTCGACAGTGAATCACCTGGTCGTGTAGGCCAGTATATTGGTTGGCAAATTATTAAATCATACATGAAAAATAATCCAACTTCTCTGTTCAAAATGCTTCAAATGGAAGCAGTAGAGATTTTTAATAACGCAAAATTTAAACCAAAAAAATAATGGCACATACCCATACTTCAAAAATACAAATGACCGTTGAATTAGATGATAATCGAATTCCAGAAAACCTATTCTGGACTGCTGAAGATGGTGGGGTTGCCAATGAAGAAGCCAAAGCAATGATGCTTTCGGTTTGGGATCAAAAAAAACAGGAAACTCTCCGAATTGATTTGTGGACAAAGGACATGCCTGTTGACGAAATGAAATTATTTTTTCATCAAACATTAGTGACAATGAGTGACACCTATTTGCGCGCTACCCAGGACGAGAAAATGACAGCTACTATGAAAGATTTTTGTGATTATTTCGCAGAAAAATTAGACCTTATAAAAAAGTAGATTACCATTCATTCAAACGGTTTGAATCTAGTTTTAAAAATATAAAGACCAATATTGTAAAAGCCCAAAGCCCGGAGCCTCCGTAGCTAAAAAACGGCAACGGGATTCCAATGGTTGGTATGAGGCCCATGACCATTCCTATATTAATTAAAAAATGTACAAATAAGATACTAGCCACTCCATAGCCATAGACTCTACTAAATTGTGATTTTTGCTGCTCTGCTAGAAATAGAATTCGTAAAATTAATAATACGTACAGAATTACAACCATACTACTTCCAAGAAACCCCCATTCTTCGCCTACTGTGCTAAAGATATAATCGGTGTGTTGTTCAGGCACAAAATTTCCTTTGGTACGCGTACCATCCATAAACCCTTTTCCAAATGTCCCTCCAGAACGAATGGCTTTTTCAGATTCATTTAAGTTGTATGAAATGTTGCGTTTCATAGCTTGTAATTTAGCAGGATCTTTTTCTAAACGAAGCCAAAGTCCAATTCTGTCTTGTTGATGTTTTTGGAGGACGTTATTGTAAGTCCATTGAGCACTTAAACTTAATACAGTACTGAAAATCAATATGGTTAAGACCCCACCAATTTTTTTCTTTTTACGTTTAAAAAAAAGCTGATAAATTAAAAGTAAAACCCCGATTGAAACACACACAATTGTAGCTGAAAATTTTAAAGTAGCAATTCCTAAAACGGCTAGAAATATTCCAAACAATAGGTAATACTGAGGAATTCCTTCTCTATAAAAAATAAAAAACAAACTCCCAAATACTAGCGTACTTCCTGCGTCATTTTGTAATAATATTAAAAACGCTGGAAGACCAACTAAAGTAGCAGCCCTAATTTGATCTTTTAGGTCTCTAATATTCGTTTGCATATCGCTAACATATTTAGCTAAGGCGAGTGTCGTAGCAAATTTAGCAAACTCACTTGGTTGCAGTGTGATCCCTCCAAAGTCATACCAAGATATCGCGCCGTTAATTTGTTTTCCAGCAATAAATAGCCCAGCTAACGATAGTAACGAACCAATGTAAATAATACTCGCAAAACGTTCGTAAAATTTAGCGTCGACAGCTAAAATTAATAAGATTAGTACAATGGAGCTCAAGATGAAAATTAGTTGTTTGCCATAGGGTTTACTAATGTCAAAGTAGGAAGTAAATTCCCCAGCAGCAGACGCGGATAAAATATTAAAATACCCAAAAACAACCAATGCCGTAAAGATAATTACGGCGACCCAATCTAATTGAAAACTATTGGCACGGTTAAGGTTCATTTGTCATTAATTTTAAACGGTTTACCACCATACGGTTTTAAGTATTCATCTTCCAAGCTTTTCTCGACAACTAACCGTTCCATTCTTTTTAAACTAACTGCCCCCTTTATGTATTTTTCAATCATTAGGCTTGCGATACGTCCAGCCCAACGCGCACCATAATAGCCATTTTCCACCAAAATTGCGATGGCAATTTTTGGATCTTCTTTAGGCGCAAAGGCTACAAATATTGAATGATCTGTGAGTTGTTGTCTAACCCCGTCAATTTTAGTAAAATTTTCGGCAGTTCCAGTTTTTCCACAAATTTCTATTCCAGGGACTTTTAAGAAACTCGCTGTTCCTTTTTTATATACATTATGCATGCCTTCGATAACAGGTTCAAAATAGTCTGTATTAATGGACACTTTTTTAGGCGTTGTGAAATTAGGATCCATTTCCTCTCCATCGATAGACTTGATGATGTGAGGCGTGTAGTAATACCCTCTATTAGCAATGGCTGCGGTCATGTTTGCTAGTTGAATAGGGGTTACTAAAATTTCTCCTTGGCCAATCGCATTTGAAATGATGGTGGTAGCACCCCATTTAAATTCTGGATACCATGAATCATAGTAGTTTCCATCTGGGATATTTCCTTTTTTCCCAACGGATAAATCATTTCCTAAAAAGCTTCCTAATCCAAAGCTTTTAATGTGAGAACTCCAACGATCCATAGATTGAGAAGAGTTGTCATATTTTTCAATTGTAGTTCTAAAGGCCATCGCAAAATAAGAATTACAAGAATAGGTGATGCCTAGATTTAAATTACGAAAACCACCACCACAGTGGCACATCATGGTTCGTTTTTTTTTACCATAAATGTATTTTCCAGAACAAATAATGTTTGTTTTAGTGTCGATGACTTGCTCTTGTAAGGCTGTGAGTGCAACTAAGACTTTAAAGGGCGAACCGGGCTCATGCATTCGTATCAATCCCTTGTCTATTAATGGACGATGAATAGAATCTTGGTATAATTTAGTGTAATTTTTGGAGCGTTGTCTCCCTACTAATAAGTTTGGATTATATGAAGGTGCGGAGACCAGACTTAAAATCTCGCCAGTGCTTGGTTCGATGGCTACAATTCCTCCAATTTTATTTTGCATTAACAACTCTCCATAGGCTTGAAGTTCAGAGTCTATGGTGATTTTAATATCTTTTCCTGGAGTTGGAAGTGTGTCAAAGACACCTTCTTTGTAAGCTCCAATATCGCGGTTATAAATATTTTTTTGAATATATTTTATTCCTTTAACACCCCTTAGTGTATTTTCATAAGAAATTTCAACCCCTTGTTTTCCGATCAAATCCCCTAGTTTATAGTAATTGTCGGCTGCAATTTCTTTAGTATTTGCTTCCGCAATGTACCCTAATACATTGGCGCCAATAGAGGTTTGATAATCTCTAACAGATCTTTTTTGAATATAAAACCCTTTGAATTTTCTCAATTTTTCAGAAAGAAACGCGTAATTTTCTTTTGAAAGATGGGATAAGAAAACAGACGGTAATCGTGGGGAATAACGATATGCGCGATTATAAGATTTAAGAAAATTGAGTTTATTAATTTTCAGAAGGCTACAAAATAAAACGGTGTCTAATGGCTCCACTTCTCTTGGGATTACCATCACATCGTAACTTGGTTGGTTAGCAACTAACAGACTGTCATTTCGATCGTATATATAGCCTCTTTTTGGGTAGTGAAATACTTTCCGAATTGCATTGTCATTGTTGATGTCGTAGGCGTCGGAGCTGTAAATTTGTAAATAAAATAAACGTCCAACAAAGCAAATTCCTGTCAGTATAACCAGTCCAAAAAGCAGCACCTTTCTCATTTTTCCTTATTGCTAAATAATGATGAAAGTAGTAAACAAAGAAGCAATGTAAACATACTTGAGTAAAAGGTGTGTTTGAAAATTAACAATAGTTCATTTTGATCAAATACGACTAGACTAAACAAAATAAAATGATGTATAAAAATGAGTATTAAAAAATAAATGAGACGTTGTGTCAAATCAGTCTTACTAAATTTTACAGCGTGATATTCGTAAATAGCGCCAAATGAGAATTTCAAAAAAAGAGGTCGAATGTATGCAATTGTAACGCTTGCAGCGGCATGAGTTCCTCCAGAATCCAAAAACATATCGACTGAGAGTCCTAATAAAAAACTTAGAAAAATAAATAATAATCGATTGTTTGCAACGGGATATAGCAATACAAAAAGCACATAGATATTGGGGTTTATGTAGCCTAAAAAATTGATATTGTTACACACAATGACCTGAAGTAAAACCAACCCTACAAATCGGGAAATATTTATAAAAACAAGGTTATTCATCTGAGATATTTAAGGCTTTTAATTCATTAATATCAGTATTTTTCACAATGTAAACATGCTCCAGATTCGTCATGTCATTAAATAATTTAATATCGATAATATATAAATCTTCGGTATCGTTAAGTCGATAGGATTTAATGCTTCCAACAGGGATATTTGCAGGAAATGTAGAAGAATATCCACTCGTGACAACGGTGTCTCCAACGGCTATTTTTACAAGATCCTGTACATCTTTTAATTGAGTGATTTCTGGCGATTTACCGTCCCAACTCAAGATTCCAAAATGATTTGTTTTTTTTAATTTTACATTAACCCGACTATTGGTGTTTAAAATTGACAACACCCTAGAATAATTTTTAGACGTTTTATCAATGATTCCAACAATCCCTTTAGAAGTAATGACACCGTCTTCCTCTTTGATAAGATCGTTTTGACCTTTATTTAGAGTTAGGTAGTTATTAGGAACAGCAAAACTGTTTTTATAAACTTGACTTGAAAGTAAGTTATAGGTACTTTCTAAAAGAGAGTCTGTTTTCGGTAAATTTCCCCGATTGAAAACCAGTATTTTCAATTGGCTATTTTCTTCTAAAAGTAATTTATTTTCTTTTTTTAAATTAAAATATTGAGTGATCCCATGAAAAGCACCATAAATACTACCCGTTATTTGATTCGAAGAATGAATGAATTTACTTCGGTGATATTCATGCGATCGTATTGTGAGTGAAAGTGCACAAGAGAGCAACAACAGGAACAAGACAAATGTTTTGTTTCTAATGAAAAAATTAAAAAGTTGTTGCATTACTTAAGTTCTATTTTAGTAAGACACTTTTATATTTTGTGATATTTTTCAGAACGATCCCAGTACCTCTAACAACTGCTCTTAAGGGATCTTCGGCAATATAAACAGGTAAGTCTGTTTTTTGAGATAGTCGTTTATCTAAACCTCTTAGCATCGAGCCGCCTCCAGCAAGATAAATCCCCGTATTGTAAATGTCAGCAGCAAGTTCTGGCGGTGTTTGTGAGAGTGTTTCCATCACAGAATCTTCAATTCTAAGAATTGATTTGTCCAATGCTTTCGAAATTTCACGGTGCGTAATTTGAACCTGTTTTGGCTTCCCCGTTAATAAATCCCTTCCTTGAACATTCATTTCATCTGGCGGAACTTCTATATCTTCAGTAGCTGCTCCAATTTGAATTTTTATTTTTTCTGCGGTACGGTCACCAACGTACAAGTTGTGTTGAGTGCGCATGTAGTAAATGATATCATTCGTAAATACATCTCCTGCAACTTTCACGGATTTGTCACAAACAATACCTCCTAGAGCGATGACGGCTATTTCGGTGGTTCCACCCCCGATATCAACGATCATATTTCCTTTTGGTTGCATAATATCAACCCCTATTCCAATCGCTGCTGCCATGGGCTCGTGAATCAGGTAAACTTCTTTTCCATTAACGCGTTCTGCAGATTCTTTTACCGCACGCATTTCCACTTCTGTAATTCCCGATGGAATACAAATAACCATTCTTAACGAGGGTGCAAATAATTTATTCTTTAAAGCGGGGATGCTTTTGATAAACATGCTGATCATTTGTTCAGAGGCATCAAAATCTGCAATCACACCATCTTTTAATGGACGGATCGTTTTGATGTTTTCATGCGTTTTACCTTGCATCAAATTGGCTTCTTTTCCAACGGCAATAATTTTTCCAGAGATACGATCTCTAGCCACAATGGATGGACTGTCAATTACAACTTTGTCATTGTGAATTATTAATGTGTTGGCGGTACCTAAATCGATGGCTATTTCTTCAGTTAAGAAGTCAAAAAATCCCATATGCTAAAAAAATTTATTGTGGGGGTGTTAAAGTAAAAATGCTCTTTTGTAAATGTACTAAAATAAATTTTAGTTAGGAAATGCGTTTTACTTAAATAAATTAGTGTTTAAAATGACGTGTTTTGGTGAAGACCATTGCAACATTGTTTGCGTTACAATAGTCAATACTCAATTGATCTTTTATTGAGCCCCCTGGTTGAATTACTGCTGTAACTCCAGCATTTTTAGCGATTTCTACACAGTCCGGGAACGGAAAAAATGCATCACTCGCCATTACTGCACCACTCAAATTAAAATTAAAGGAGTTCGCTTTATGTATTGCTTGGTTCAAGGCGTCTACACGGCTTGTTTGTCCAGTTCCACTCGCAAATAATTGTTTGTTTTTAGCCAAAACGATTGTATTCGACTTCGTGTTTTTACATATTTTTGAGGCAAATAATAAATCTTCTATCTCACTGTCAATAGGCGTGGAGGTCGTTGCGTTCTCTAGCATATTTCGGTCATCTGTGATCGAGTCTTTTTGCTGAACCAACACACCGTTCAAGCAACTTCGCACGCTCATTTCCGGTAAGTTTACAGTATTTTGAATCAATAAAATTCTGTTTTTCTTCCCTTTTAAAAGGGCTTCTGCCTCTGCGTTAAATGAAGGCGCGATCACGACCTCACAAAATAAAGTATGAATTTTTTCGGCGGTCGCTAAGTCAATTTCACAGTTTGCAATTAAGACGCCACCAAATGCCGAGACTGGATCTCCTGCTAATGCATCAACATACGCTTGGTGTATGGTATCTCTTTGGGCAACGCCACAAGCATTGTTATGTTTTAAAATAGCAAATGTGGGTGCTTCGTCCTGAAATTCGTTCATTAAGTTAACAGCAGCATCGACATCTAAAAGATTGTTGTAGCTTAATTCTTTGCCATGAAGTTTTGTAAACATCGCTTCAAAATCCCCAAAGAAATAGCCTTTTTGGTGTGGGTTTTCCCCGTAACGAAGTGCAGTGCCTTTAGTTTCACTGATTTTCAAGACAACTTCTTCTTTTTCACTGTTGAAATAATTAAAAATAGCACTATCATAATGCGATGAAACATTAAATGATTTGGTCGCAAAACGTTTACGATCTTCAATAGAAATTAGTCCTTCGTCTTCAGAAATGAGCGCTAAGAATTCTGCATAATCATCCACAGACGACACACATATCACATCTTTGTAGTTTTTGGCGGCTGCACGAATGAGAGAAATTCCACCAATATCAATCTTTTCGATAATGTCTTCATTACTTGCTCCAGAAACAACTGTTTTTTCAAATGGATAAAGATCTACGATCACCGCATCGATTTGCGGGATTGAAAAGGCGTCCATTTCTTCAATATCTTGAGCATTGTCTTGACGATTTAAAATGCCGCCAAATATTTTTGGATGTAATGTTTTGACACGGCCACCAAGAATAGATGGGTAATCCGTTATGTCTTCTGCCGGAATGACTTTAATTCCTAAATCATTAATGAATTTTTGAGTTCCTCCTGTGGAGTATATAGTAACGCCTTGTTCGTTCAGTTTTTTTACGATTGGTTCTAGACCGTCTTTACTAAATACGGAAATTAGGGCGGATTTGATGGTTTTGTTTTGGCTCATGGTGGTGTCTAAATTTTAGCACCAAAAGTAGTCAATTATCCCAGAAACATTGAATTGAATTCCGTCAAAAAAAGAATATCTTTTTAACGAATCAAGGGAGTTATTAACAACTACATAAGTCTGGCAACGGATTGACATACAAATTCTAAGAAACGTTCATCGTTTTCTGTAAATGGATCAATAGCATTTGAATCAATATCAATTTGTCCAACATTTTCTCCGTTAACAAACAATGGAACTACAATTTCGGACTTGACGCTGATACTGCAAGCGATGTAATTGTCCTGAGCTTTTACATTTGGTACTACAAAATTTTGATTACTAACAGCCACTTGTCCACAAATACCTTTTCCAAACGGAATAGTGGTATGGTCGGTTGGAGTACCTGCGTAGGGGCCCAGCTTCAGTTCCTCCTTGTTTCCATTTCTGAAATAAAAACCAACCCAATCATAATGAGGTACCGATGTTTTCAATAATTTACATATCAAATGGAGTGTTTGATCCTGTGTTATTGAGTGGCGTATTAAGTCAGTAATTTTGGATTGTAACGCGTCGAAAATCATTAAAAATATTTTCACAAAAATACTATTTATCTCAAATAAGCATTCAAAAAGGGACTTATTTTATGATAATTTTAGCAACTAGTAGCACTAGTAGTTTGAGTTTTGTTAAATTTGAAGAATGCCAAATAAATTACAATGAAATATATTTTATATCTTATTTTATTCATTCCATTTTTTATGGTTTCACAATCTGAAATTAATGGAATGGTTATGGACTTAGATATGCAAAATAAAAACATTCCACTTTCTGGCGCCAATGTATTTTGGCTTAACACTTCTATCGGAACGATCACTTCAGATGACGGGACTTTTAGGTTGCCTTATCAATCTTCGTATAAAAAAATAGTTATTAGTTACATAGGCTTCAAATCAGATACTTTAACGATCGACTCTCCAAAAATGATTTATCATTTGTTAAAAGCTTCGGAAGAACTTAGTGAAGTAAACGTGTCTGCACGTAAGAAATCTACAACAACCTCTTACCTTTCATCCCAAAATATATCTACAATAAGTAGTAAAGAATTGTTGAAAGCAGCGTGTTGTAATTTGTCCGAAAGTTTTGAAACGAACCCTTCGATAGATGTCAATTTTACGGATGCCATTTCTGGGACAAAGCAAATTAAAATGCTAGGACTCACAAGCCCCTATATTTTAATTGCTACTGAAAACATACCCTCGATTCGGGGCGCCTCTCAAGCATACGGCTTGAGTTTTATTCCAGGAACTTGGGTCGAAAGTATTCAAATCACTAAGGGTGCTGGAAGTGTGGTCAATGGTTTTGAAAGTATTGCGGGACAAATCAATGCAGAACTTGTAAAGCCATCTACTGACAGCCGTGTATTTTTTAATGCCTATGGATCTTTGAATGGACGAACGGAATTAAACACACATCTAAATACAAATATTTCTGAAAAATGGAGTACTGGATTGTACCTCCACGCGAACAATCGATCTAAAAAATTTGACAGAAACAACGACTCCTTTTTAGATATGCCGTTGGCCAAACAAATTAATGTTATGAATCGTTGGCAATATTCCAATCTTGAAAAAGGGCTCATTAGTTTTTTGAGTGTGCGGTATTTGAATGATGAAAAACAATCAGGTCAACTGAGTTTTGATCCTGATAAAAACCAACGATCAAGCACGGTCTGGGGGAGCGAAGTAGCGACGAAGCGCTTTGAAGTGTCTGGTAAATTTGGGTATGTCAACCCGGAGATTCCCTACCAAAGTTTAGGACTTCAACTCGCTTACAGCGATCATAATCAAGAGTCCTACTTTGGGTTAAATCAATATGATATCCGCCATAAAAGTTTGTATACTAATTTCGTTTACAATTCTATTATTAGCGATTCTCGACACAAAATTAAGACCGGTCTAACCGTGACCTATGATCATTACGATGAGGCCGTGAACTCGAAATTTTATGGCAGAAAAGAGCAGTCTGTCGGTGGGTTTTTTGAATATAGTTTCGATAATTTAGAAGCCCTTAATTTAACAGCGGGGATTCGTGTAGATCATCATAATTTGCTGGGAACTTTTATAACCCCACGATTGCATGCGCGTTACACGCCTTGGGGGAAATCAGCGTTAAGATTTTCAGTTGGACGGGGAAAACGAGCGGCTAATATTTTTGCCGAAAATCAAAGACTTTTTGCAACATCAAGAACTATTAATATCGAAAACTCAAGTGGAGAACTCTATGGATTAGAGCCCGAAGTTGCATGGAATTATGGAATATCTTTTTTACAAGGCTTTAAGTTTTTCGACCGAAAAGCGGAGCTAACCTTGGATTTTTATCGAACTGATTTTCAAAGCCAAGTCGTTGTAGATTTTGAAACCCCCTATGAAGTAAATATCTATAATTTAGACGGGTCTAGTTATGCCAACAGTTTTCAAGTAGAATTTAGTTTGAATATTCTGAAGTATTTAGATTTAAAAACAGCCTACAAGTTTTACGACGTTAAAACACAGTATAAATTTGGAAAACTAAAAAAACCTTTAACCTCCCAGCACCGCATATTTGCAAATTTATCCTACGAAATTCGTAAAACAGAAAATGATGGTTTATGGAAATTTGACACTACATTTAATTGGTTTGGAAAACAGCGGTTTTCATCGACTACTTTAAGTCCTGAGGCCTATCAATTACCAACTTATTCCCCGACTACTTCTACATTGAATGCACAAGTCACCAAGGTTTTTTCAAGCTCTTTTCAGGTTTATCTTGGTGCCGAAAACATGACCAACTCGACTCAAAATAATCCAATAATTAGCTCAGAAAACCCTTTTGGATCAAATTTTGATACTACATTTGTATATGGGCCTATATTTGGGAGTACTTATTATGTGGGCTTGCGTTACAGACTAAATTAATATCTATGAAAAAAATATACTTATTACTCACAATGTTTTGTTTTAGTGTCCTAAGTTTTGCGCAAAACAAAAATGCCAAAGCCTCCTTTGAAGTAGATGGGGTCTGCATGATGTGTAAAAGTCGCATTGAAAAAGCGAGTCTTAATACTAAAGGCGTTAAATCGGCCGTATGGAATGTTAAAAGTCACGAATTAAAACTTATTTTTAATGAACATAAAACAGACCTCAGTACCATCCAAAAAAATATTTTGGCTGTTGGTCATGATACTGAAAACCTAAAAGCTACTGAGGAAGCTTATGAGACCGTTCATCCATGTTGTAAGTATCGCGAAGAAAAAGTTGTAAAAGATCACAATTAATATCATATCAAAAAAAAGCTCCTGAATTTCAGAAGCTTTTTTTGTAATTAGTATGTAATAGATTACATCATTCCTGGCATCCCGCCACCCATTGGAGGCATTGCAGGCGCATCTTCTTTAATGTCTATCAAAGCACATTCGGTGGTTAGAATCATGCCTGCTACAGAAGCCGCATTTTCTAAAGCAACCCGTGTTACTTTTTTAGGATCAATAATTCCTGCTTTAAGCATGTCTACGTACGCATCGTTTTTGGCATCATACCCAAAATCGCCTTTGCCTTCTAATACTTTATTAATGACCACACTTCCTTCACCACCCGCATTTTCTACAATAGTACGTAAAGGTGCTTCAATGGCTTTAGACACAATTTGAATTCCAGTTACTTCATCCAAATTGGCTGCGGTTAGTTTCTCAAGTGTTTTTTGAGCTCTTACAAGCGCAACTCCTCCACCAGCAACAATGCCTTCTTCAACTGCTGCACGTGTAGCGTGTAGCGCATCATCGACACGGTCTTTCTTTTCTTTCATTTCGATTTCACTCGCTGCTCCAACATATAAAACGGCAACACCGCCCGCTAATTTAGCCAAACGCTCTTGTAGTTTTTCTTTGTCATAGTCACTCGTCGTCGTTTCAATTTGTGCTTTGATTTGGTTCACGCGCGCTTTAATGTCATTCGCATTTCCAGATCCGTTGACGATCGTTGTGTTGTCTTTGTCAATCGTTACTGTTTCGGCAGTCCCTAGCATGGTCAAATCGGCATTCTCTAAAGAAAACCCGCGTTCTTCCGAAATCACGGTACCCCCTGTTAGGATGGCGATATCTTCAAGCATTGCTTTTCGACGGTCTCCAAAGCCTGGCGCTTTTACAGCAGCAATTTTAAGCCCCCCTCTTAGTTTGTTAACCACTAAAGTTGCTAAGGCTTGACCATCAACATCTTCTGCAATAATTAATAGGGGACGTCCCGATTGCGCTACAGGTTCCAGGATTGGAAGCACTTCTTGAAGATTTGATATTTTTTTGTCAAATAATAAAATGTATGGATTTTCTAAATCGGCAATCATTTTATCGGCATCGGTCACAAAATAAGGACTTAAATACCCTCTGTCAAATTGCATCCCTTCAACCACATCCACATAAGTGTCCATTCCTTTGGCTTCCTCAACAGTGATTACACCTTCTTTACCTACTTTTCCAAATGCTAAGGCAATAAGTTCTCCGATAGTATTATCGTTATTGGCAGACACAGAGGCAATTTGTTGAATTTTCTCAGAAGAGTTTCCAACTTTCTTCGCTTGTTTTTCTAAATCATTGATGATTGATGTTACTGCTTTGTCAATCCCACGTTTTAAATCCATTGGATTGGCGCCTGCGGCAACATTTTTCAAGCCTTCTTTCACAATAGCTTGTGCTAAGACGGTTGCGGTAGTGGTGCCATCCCCCGCTAAATCATTGGTTTTAGAGGCCACTTCTTTTACCATTTGAGCACCCATGTTTTCCAAAGAATCCTCTAATTCAACTTCTTTTGCAACTGAGACCCCATCTTTAGTGACCTGTGGAGCACCAAAACTTTTGCTAATAATTACATTACGGCCTTTTGGGCCTAAGGTTACTTTTACTGCATTTGCTAACGCATCAACGCCACGTTTTAATCCATCACGTGCATCAATATCAAATTTTATATCTTTTGCCATTTTTTAGTTTTTTAAAAATTAAACAATTGCAAGAATATCACTTTCTCGCATGATTAAATAATCAGTTCCTTCTAGTTTAAGCTCTGTGCCTGCATATTTTCCGTAAAGTACAGAGTCGCCAACCTTTACGGTTGTAGGCTCATCTTTTGTGCCTTTACCAACAGCAACGACCGTTCCTTTTTGAGGTTTTTCTTTCGCATTATCAGGAATGATAATTCCAGAAGCGGTTTTTGTTTCAGCCTGCAATGGTTCTACGAGAACTCTGTCTGCTAACGGTTTGATGTTTAAAGCCATATGATTCAATTTTTAGTGTTGTTTTTATATGATATGATCTAGTCTAAAAGTGTGCCAACCCTTCTAAACTGACAAACTTTCAGAAACAAAAAATGTCAACGTGTTGGCGTTGACATTTTGTAATTTTTTTGAAGCATTTCTATTACTCTGAATCTGTTGCTTCTGGTGTTGAGTTCTCTTCTGTTGGTGTGTCTTGAACAGGCACTGCTATTGGCTGAGACGTTGTTGGTGCTGCATCTAAATCAAGTGCTTTAGACTCTTGGCTGTTATCAGTACCTCCTATAGCAATATTAGATAATAAAATTAAGGCTAGTAATAAGGTTGCAAGTGCCCAAGTACTTTTGTCCAAAAAGTCAGATGTTTTTTTAACACCACCAACTTGTTGGGTTCCTCCGCCACCAAAAGAAGAGGATAATCCTCCGCCTTTAGGATTTTGAACCATTATAACAACGACAAGTAGAAAGGCTACTATGACAATAAGAACTAGAAATATAGAAAATGTACTCATTAGATATTATTTTTTTCTTTTAAGACTTTTATTGATTGAATTTGGTCTGCAAATAAACTACTTTTTTCTGGATATTTCAAACTTAAAATACGGTAAGACTGTATTGCTTTATCATAGTTTTTTTGCTCCACGTAAATTCTGGCTAGAGTTTCGGTCATTAAATCTTCAGTTTCAACGGGACTGACTTCTGCAATATTGATTAATTTTGAATTTTTGTCTAGAGGTTTTAGTTTAGGTTTACTAGCGATAAATGCATCAATAAGTGCAAATTTTTCATCACGGGACGCGTCATTTATTGGTTCAGAAGCTTCGGAACGGATGATGGCTTTTTTCTGTGTTAAACGAAGCCATTCCGAAAATGAAAAAGTTTCGTTTTTTTCAAAACTTAAGGGCTTCCCAAGTTCTAGTATTGATTCAGAGGAACCTTCATTTAAAGTTTTTGGCGTGATCGCTGCGGTCTCTAAATCTAAATCAGATTCTAGAAAAGTTTGTGAGGAGATGTCCTGAAACTCCGAAACTTTGATTGTTTTGATTTGATCAAAATTTTGTTTGATATGCGTCGAAATATCATTTTGAACAAATATTTCAGAAGTAATAAAATCAAATAACACACTTCGGTCGGTTGTAAAGGCGGCGGTAGTTTTTAGCTCCTGATTATACTTAAAACTCCCGAGATCCTTTAGTCCTTTTAAGTAAATTGCTCTAGCCGATTGAAAGTAGGGGAATTCCTCAATAATAGCAGCGACATGACCAACTTGGTCTTTGTTCAAAGCCGAAGGGTTATGTAATAGATATGTGAATTCAGAGGTGTTCATATTGTTACCAATTGGCTAGCGAGGCATTTACAACGTCTTGGGTAATTCGTTCAAAAACTTCTTCAATAGCCGTTGTTTTTTGGGCGCCAATAAGTTGTGCGCCTCCTTCGTAGTTATAAAAAAACGAAAAGCGTTTTTCAAATTCTGCATCCTCATCATTTTTATCAAAAAACCGCACGTTTACACTGATTGTTAGTTGATTCTGGGCAGCTGTATTGCTCGAAGTAGCCGTTGTGGGGGATATTCTGTACTCCACTATTTCACCTTCGTAAACAATGTCTCCATTTGATTTAACTAGATCCAAACTCGTTTGATTTAAAATTAAATCCTGAAGCGATAAAGTAAAGTCCCGTTCAATTCCAGGTTCAATCAGTGCTGCTGTATTTTGAAAGTAATTTACCTGAAAGGTTTTCGTGTCCGAACTTAACGAAATCCCTGTAAAGGAGTAAGCCCCACACCCCAAAATAAGGGTAAAAGCACTCACCGCCAAGCTGTATTTTAAAACGTTAAAGGTCATATTGTTTTATTTTTCGGTATAAAGTACGTTCGCTAATTCCCAATTCATCTGCTGCTAATTTACGCTTTCCTTGGTGACGTTCAAGCGATTTCTTAATAAGTTCTAATTCTTTATCGTGTAGAGACAGTGTCTCTTCCTCCTCTTCAATCGCTTCTGTATAAGTGTATTTTTCGTCGTTATCACTGATGATTTCAACAGGGTTTTCTTCTTGAGTTTTCGCAGGAAGTGACAAAAGTTCGGGCTTTTCTTCAGGCTCTAAGGTATTGTCTTTATTATATATTTTTTGAATTAAACCTTCATTATTTTTTTGAACATCACTGTGATTTTCATGCTTCATCAATTCCATGGTTAGTTTTTTGAGATCATTCAAATCGCTTTTCATGTCAAATAAAACTTTGTATAAAATTTCTCTTTCGGTACTAAAATCACTTTGCCCTTTTTCTTTTCCTTGAACCGCTGGTAAGTTGGTTCCCATATTTGGTAAATATGTTTTTAACGTCAACACATCAATCATTCTAGAGGATTCTAAAACCGATATTTGTTCGGCTACATTTCTGAGCTGTCTAATATTGCCGCTCCATCTGTATTTTATAAGAGCATCTATCGCATTATCATCAAGTCGAATCGTGGGCATTTTGTATTTCAAAGCAAAATCACTCGCAAATTTTCTAAATAACAAATGAATATCCTCTTTTCGATCTCGAAGAGATGGCAATAAAATTTCAACAGTACTTAATCGGTAATAAAGATCTTCTCGAAATTTTTCTTTTTCAATGGCTTCAAACATGTTAACGTTGGTGGCCGCTACAATTCTAACATCTGTTTTTAAAACGGTGCTAGAGCCAACCTTGATAAATTCGCCATTTTCTAAAACTCTTAACAATCGAACTTGGGTTGTTAATGGGAGTTCGCCGACTTCATCCAAAAAGATGGTACCCCCATTGGCGACTTCAAAGTAGCCAGAACGGGTTTGAGTGGCTCCTGTAAAAGCCCCTTTTTCATGTCCAAAAAGCTCACTATCAATAGTTCCTTCCGGAATGGCACCACAATTGACAGCGATGTATTTGCCGTGTTTTCGGTGCGAGAGTTGATGAATGATTTTAGGAATACTTTCTTTTCCAACGCCACTTTCTCCAGTGACTAATACCGAAATATCTGTAGGTGCCACCTGAACAGCTTTTTCTATGGCACGATTAAGACCCGTGTCATTTCCAATAATTCCAAACCGTTGTTTTATAGATTGAACTGTTTCCATAATTAATTATTTTCAGATAAACCAATGGCATTCCCGATCAGAGTTGCACTTGTACAATTATGTATTTTAACCATCACAAAATCTCCAATTTTATAGTCTTCTTTTGGAAATACAGCCACGGTGTTATGCGCACTTCTTCCAGACCATTCAGAAGCAGATTTTTTTGATTCTTTTTCAATTAAGATTTCCACCGTTTGGTTCAGAAATTGTTCCGTTCTATACAAGCCATGCGCACGTTGCAGTTCAACAACTTCAGCCAAACGTCTTTTTTTAGTTTCAAAAGGTACATCATCTTTGAGTTTTCTTTCCGCCATGGTGCCAGGGCGCTCGGAATAGGCGTACATATATCCAAAACTATACTTAATCACCTTCATTAGGCTCAAGGTATCTTGGTGGTCGTTCTCCGTTTCGGTTGGAAAGCCACAAATCATATCTTGAGAAATGGTACAGTCTGGAATAATGCTTTTAATGTTTTTCACTAATTCAATATATTCTTCACGGGTATGTTGACGGTTCATTTCATCCAAAATTCGATTGCTCCCACTTTGAACCGGAAGGTGAACATGATTGCAAATATTTTGATGTTTAGCCATCGTTTTAATGACGTCTAATGACATGTCTTGTGGATTAGAGGTCGAAAATCGGATCCTCACTTTTGGTTGTGCTTTTGCACACATATCTAAAAGCGACGCAAAGTCAACAGCCGTCGCTTTTTGCATGTCTGTAGCCTTCGAAAACTCTTTCTTTAAACCGCCGCCGTACCAAAGATAGCTATCAACGTTTTGTCCCAAAAGTGTCACTTCTTTGTAACCTTTGTTCCATAAATCATTAATTTCTTCAAGGATACTTTGAGGGTCTCTACTGCGCTCGCGCCCTCTTGTAAAAGGCACTACACAAAACGTACACATATTATCACAGCCTCTGGTGATAGATACAAAAGCAGTGACGCCGTTAGTGTGGAGTCTTACCGGTGAGATATCACCATAAGTTTCGTCTTTAGAAAGAATTACATTTACGGCACTTCGGCCTTCTTCAACTTCCGATATAAGGTTAGGGAGATCTTTGTAAGCATCTGGCCCTACCACTAAATCAACGATTTTTTCTTCTTCTAAAAATTTACTTTTAAGGCGTTCCGCCATGCAGCCCAAAACGCCGACTTTCATTTTTGGGTTGATGCGTTTAACAGCATTGTATTTTTCGAGTCTTTTACGAACGGTTTGTTCTGCTTTATCACGAATAGAACAAGTGTTTACCAATACGAGATCGGCTTCTTCCAAAAATTGAGTGGTGTTAAAGCCTTCTTTTGAAAGGATGGAAGCTACAATTTCACTATCACTAAAATTCATAGCACATCCATAGCTTTCTATAAAAAGCTTCTTGGTGTTGTCTGGGTTAGGTTCAACCGCTAAATTTGAGCCTTGAACTGTTTCGTCAATTGTTTTCTCCATAAGTTTTTCAAATCCATTGAAGGACACTAAGTGTGCAAATATACAATAAATTTATTTTTTCTGACAAAGTGTCAGTGTTTTCGTTTTTTATTTTGATTTGACGAAACAAACTACTTTATTTGAAAAAAATTACCCTAAACAACAGTGTATGTATTCATTTCAAACCGTATTAAGTAAGATACAGTTAGCAAAAACCACCGATTTTGGAGACTTATTTAACGATTCGATAGTATTGTTTAAAAAAGTTTGGCTTCAAGGGCTTCAACTTCAATTGTTTTCGTTCTTAATTATGTTACCATTTATCATCTCGTTTTATGGCCCTTATCTTAAACTGGCTTTAGATAATTCATCCAACGGGCCGCTAGACCCTGCTGTTTTAAGTCAGTCGCTTATAGAAGAGTTTGGAAGCTCTTTAGTATGGGTATATGTATTAATGTTAACGCTTAGCATCGTCTCTTCGTTGATGTATTTAGGGTTTTTTAGAATTATAAAACGAATCGAGCTTGGGCAGACCTTTTCAGTCACCGATTTTTTCTACTTTTTCCAGAAGTCATTTATCGGAAAAGCATTCGTGTTTTTATTAGTCTATGTTGGGATTGCTATTGTAGCGATCTTACTTTGTTTTTTGCCAATCTTATATGCCATCATTCCACTCATGTTTATGCTTCCAATATTTGCCTTTAATCCCAATTTGTCGATCACGGAAGTTGTGAAAGTTGGATTTGCACTTGGGAATAAAAAATGGGGTATTGCCTTTTTAACCTTGGTGCTCAATGGGATCCTAATTTATGTCGTAAGTTTAGTAACTTTCGGACTCGGGAGTATCTTTTTTAGCTGTTTTTTATACCTACCTCAGTATATTATCTATAAAAATGTAATCGGAATTGAAAGTCCTGAATCAGAACCTCAATCGGTTGATTTATAAGTTTTTAGATTAACACTAATCTCTATTAGAAATGGCTGCTGTTTAGAGTCGCTTTTTGATTTGTCGAAGAAATAAAATAAAGAAATAAAAAAAATCCTCTACATTTGTACTTCTCTAAAAATAAGATATGGCTAAGAATTTAGTGATTGTTGAGTCCCCTGCGAAAGCAAAGACTATTGAAAAATTTCTAGGAAAAGACTTTAAAGTTGAATCTAGTTTTGGGCATATCGCCGATTTACCTTCCAAAGAACTGGGGGTAGATGTTGCAGGCGATTTCAAACCAAAGTATGAGGTTTCAAGCGACAAAAAAACGGTTGTTGGTAAGCTAAAAGCATTGGCTAAAAAAGCTGAAATTGTTTGGTTGGCAAGTGATGAAGATAGAGAAGGGGAAGCCATTGCGTGGCATTTAGCCGAAACCTTAAAATTAGACAAAGCTAAAACAAAGCGAATTGTGTTTCATGAAATCACAAAAACAGCGATTGAAACAGCGGTAAAAAACCCGCGTGGTATTGATTACAACTTAGTGGATGCCCAACAAGCACGACGTGTTTTAGATCGGATTGTTGGTTACGAATTATCTCCTGTTTTGTGGCGAAAAGTCAAAGGGGGTCTTTCAGCTGGTCGAGTTCAATCCGTTTCGGTTCGATTAATTGTAGAGCGCGAACGTGAAATACAAAAATTTGAATCGGAAGCAACCTTTAAAATTGATGCAGAATTTACGACTGCAAAAGGAAACACTTTTAAAGCAAAATTACCAAAAGCATTTAAAAGCGAAGCTGCTGCAAAAGCATTTTTAGACAAAAATAGCGACGCCGCTTTTTCAGTATCAAGTCTTGAGAAAAAGCCTGCCAAGAAATCGCCTGCACCACCATTTACGACTTCCACTTTACAGCAAGAGGCCGCTCGAAAATTATATTTTTCGGTGAGTAAAACCATGAACATGGCTCAGCGACTCTATGAAGCGGGTCTCATAACATACATGAGGACGGACAGTGTCAATTTATCACAGCAAGCACGGGATACCGCCGCTCAAGAAATTTCATCTTCTTATGGAGACACCTATAGTAAACCTCGTAATTTCAAAGGAAAATCTAAAGGAGCACAAGAAGCCCATGAGGCCATTCGCCCTACCAATTTCTCAACCCATTCGGTTAATATAGAACGCGACCAAGCCCGCTTGTATGACCTTATTTGGAAACGTGCTATTGCATCCCAAATGAGTGATGCACAGTTAGAAAGAACCAATGTAAAAATCAACACACCAAATCACAGCGAAACATTTACTGCAAACGGTGAGGTAATTAAATTTGATGGGTTTTTAAAAGTGTACTTAGAAGGAACCGATGAAGAAAATTTAGAACAGGAAGGCATGTTGCCTGCGATGATCCTTAATGAAGCTTTGGGGAACAACTATATCACTGCAACTGAACGTTTTTCCAGACCACCTTACAGGTACACAGAAGCCTCTTTAGTGAAAAAACTCGAAGAGTTAGGAATTGGAAGACCTTCCACGTATGCACCCACCATATCTACAATTCAAAACAGAAAGTATGTTGAAAAAGGCTCGGTAGATGGTGAAGAACGAAGTTATTCATTATGGACTTTATCCAATGGAGATTTAACGGGGAAAAAATTAACTGAAAAGTATGGTTCAGATAAAGGAAAGTTAGTGCCAACCGATATCGGAATGATTGTCACCGACTTTTTGGTAAATCATTTTGAAGCAATATTAGATTATAATTTCACAGCCAAAGTCGAAGCCGATTTTGATTTAATTGCGAGTGGAAAAGAAGATTGGACTAAAATGATGAAGTCATTTTACAAAGACTTTCATCCAAAAGTAGAAGATGTAAGTCAAAATGCAGAACGAGAATCTGGAGAACGAATTTTAGGCAAAGATCCAAAAACAGGACGTCAATTAAGTGTTCGTTTAGGAAAATTCGGACCGATTGTTCAGATAGGGACTTCCGATGAGGAAGAAAAACAAGTTTTTGCGAGTGTACCTCCAAACTTTCAGTTGGCTGCGATTACTTTTGATGAAGCGTTAGAGCTCTTTAAACTCCCTAAAGACTTAGGAGAATATAAAGGCGAGGACCTTCTTGTAAACAATGGACGTTTTGGACCTTATGTCAAGTTTGGTGACAAATTTATTTCCCTTCCAAAAGGGGTGGACCCAATGCGTGTTGAAATGGAAGATGCAATTGAATTAATAAAAGAAAAAGAAGCAGCTGATGCGCCAATATATGAGTATGATGGCTTACCAGTTCAAAAAGGGAAAGGGCGTTTTGGACCGTTTATCAAATGGAATAATATGTTCATTAATGTCAATAAAAAATATGATTGGGATGATCTTTCCGATAATGATATTGAAACTTTAATTAAGGATAAAATCCAAAAAGAAATCGATAAACTTATCCATGACTGGGAAGAGGATGGAATTCGTGTTGAAAAAGCACGATGGGGTCGACACAATATTATCCAAGGTAAAACCAAAATTGAACTTCCAAAAACAGTGGACGCAACAAAACTTACTTTAGAAGAAGTCAAAGGGATTATCGCAAAAAACGCCCCCAAGAAAAAAACACGTGCTAAAAAGAAAAAGTAATGGATTTTAGTTTTCTTTCGCCTGTGCAAGATCGGCTCGTAGACCAACTCGAGTTGCAGCACA
>JAQXBT010000057.1 GCA_029252265.1 Flavobacteriaceae bacterium
ATTCCCTGCAACATCCGAAACATTGTAAGTCACGGTGTAGCTTGCAACGATATCAGTATTTACCGGATTTACCGTTATTATATTCGAGCTTAATGCGGTATCATCATCATAGTTGTCTGCGGCTGCAGCGCCGGCATCTGTATAAGAAGCACCGACCTCAACTGTCACTGTAGGATCACCATTTAGAGTAATAACTGGCACTGTAGTGTCTACGACATTAACCGTTCTTGTCACTTCTGTAGCGGCATTCCCTGCAACATCCGTTACGTTATAAGTAACAGTATAAGGACCAACAGTTAAATTATCTACATTAGTAACATCAGTTGCGATATTGCTAGTAATATCCCCATCAACATTATCACTCGCAGTTGCCCCGTCATCAACGTAAGTAGATCCAACTTCGATAGATACGATAGCGTCGCCTGTAAGTATGATTACTGGAGGCGTTGTGTCTGGTGACACCAATGAGAACCCGGAATCCCAAGCACCAACGTCATTACCGTCTGATCCAAAATCTATTGGACTATTTTCCCCTACATTTACTGCGTCATATACAACTTTCCCAAGAGTGGAATTAAATGTCAAGTTTGAAGAGGTAAGATTTGCTGGAGTACCTAAATTTCCTTTGATTCCTGTTATAGAACCAGTACCTTCATCTTGATTATGTAGATTACTACTAATCCATTGTGCAATAGAAGTCTCAAAAGTTTGGGTTCCATTAGAACTTGCACCCCAATCTGATGGTCCACCAGCACCATTATTCGTTTTATTATCATAAAACAAGCTATTGCTAACAGTCGTATTTCCGTTATCTGTTCTTATGGTTCCAAAATCTTGGTTAGAATTACCCGTTGTATTTTGAAAAAATGTACAGTTTGTGATAGTATTAGTACTTCCAATTGTTGCAACATATAAAACAGAGCCACCAGCAGCAGTTGCATTAGTTGTTTTATTATCATAAAAAGTAGAACCTGTTACGTTGAAATTTGCATTACCAGCATACAAAGCACCTCCTTTTGTAGCTGCAGAATTACTTTTAAATAGTGAATTAGTGATTATAATTGTCCCTGAGTTACCAAAAATAGCCCCTCCTTCGTCTGAGGAAGTATTATTTTCAAATGAGGAGTCTATGATATTCAAAGTTCCATTGGCAAAAAACAGCGCACCACCACCAGCTGCATTAGTTACAGAATTATTTGTTATGGTACAATTGTTAAAGGTTACAGTAGCTCCAGCATTATTACTGAAAAGTACACTACCACCTCCAAGGGTTGTACTATTGCTTGAAAATGTAAGGTCTTTAAAAGTCACATTTGCCGATGTTGGTCCATTTATCGTAAATAGTCTTTTATTTCCACTAGCTCCAGTTATAATTGAATTAGCATCCAAACCTTCTATTGTAAAGGAAAAATTCTTTGTTGTTAAATTAGCTCCATTGGAAGTAATTGTGCCTATAATTATTAGTTTATCTCCTTCAGAGTTAATTTGCGCAAGTGCATTTCCGAAATTTCCGTAGGCATTTGCCTCACTTGAACCATCAGATAAGCCAGCACCTGATGCTGAGACATAAACAGTATCTTGAGCGGTTAAGTTTAGGCTAAAAAAAGTAAATAGCAGTAGTGTGGTTAGTGTCGTTTTATTCATAATTGGTTATTTTTGTTGATTATAAATTTATCTATTATAATTTTTATCAATTATACAGTATTACTATTAATTTAATATTAATTATTGATTAATACGGTGAGCTATTTTTGAGAAGAGTTTGCTTTTTAATCGGCTTTACACTATTTGGTACCATACAACCTAAGAAGTGAAAATGGGGTTGCAATGCTAAAAATTTTCTGTTTTCTGTTTTTTTCTTATAAATGTAATCTAAGTTCTAAACAATATCCCAAGTCGTATTTCAAAATCAAATTTTTTGGGAACAACTACATTAAAATTGATTATAAAATCTTAATATCTCTTTAGGACTTATTTAGAGGATTTAAACAACTAAATACAATAATGTATAAAAACAATAACGGTTTAGTCGTTAAGATTGAAGTAAATAAAAATAAAAAAGGGTTCTTTAAACGAAAAAGGGTGTGTAAAATCCGCTACCATTATACAAACCATTGAAGTAGATTCATCTCAAACTATTCAATTCTTTTAAATCCTCCCCAAAATAGTTCGACTTCAATCCCTATACTTCTTCAAGAAAAGAGAAAACGTACTGATATTTTTTAAAAATTGTTTCCATTTTTGTATATAAATTATTATTTTACAAAAACAAACAACTACAAAAATTAGAACTAATTAATTCGAGACGAGAATTCATAAAAAAAACAATGAATGGATTATACTTTATTGTATTATCTAGCCCGTTTCAACAGATGTGGTCATTAACTAAAATAACTTCTTCAGCTCCTCCTGGCTGGAGAGAACTGATAGAAGTTGCGCGTTGGGCTCCAACCATTCACAACCTGCAACCTCATCAATTGAAAATAATTTCAGAAAACAAAGCAGAACTTTTTTACAATCCTGAACGACTCCTTCCAGTAGAAGATCCAGAATCCATATTTACAACTGTAGCTTTAGGAGTATTTATTGAACATCTTTCAATCGCCGCAGCGCCGTTTGGATATAAAGTAATAGTAGATCAAATACATAACCCCGTTTCAACTCAATCAACTAAAACTACACTGTTTGCAACGCTTAGACTGGTTTCAACACAAGAAAAAGAAGAGCTTAATAAAGCATTAATTTTTGAAAGAAGAACATCTCGCACGGATTATAATGGCGATGGTCTTAATAAAAATACCCTTCAACGTTTGGAAAAAGAAGCTCGAAAATTTGGGCAAGATTTTTTTTACTCAAAAGATAAAGAGATCGTCGATTTTGTAGTAAACTTAAATGAAGAAACCTTATTTGAAGATTTAGCTTCAAAGCCAACTAGGGATGAACTTGACAGGTTATTTCGATACAATAAAAAAGAGGCTAAAACTCATAAAGATGGCCTATGGACAAAGTGTATGGGGTTTTCAGGTGGATTAACAAAATCTATTTTTAGAAACCACAACAGATGGACCAAAGGATTTCGTAAAAAATTATTGAAAAAATATTATATGTCAACTTTTAAGGGGACTAGTACTATATGTTGGTTTGGAGGCCAATTTAATAACTCCGCAGATTGGATTCAATCTGGAAGAATGTTTGCTAGAAATTGGCTAATAATGACCGACGAAAGCGCCTACATTCACCCATTTGGGTCGTTAATTACTAACGCAAATGCCAATAAGAAAATCATTGATAAATTGACCACTCCAGAAAATTCCAAGAAAATATGGATGATTTTTCGTGCTGGGTATAGCAAAATTCCTACAAGAAGTTTTAGACTAAGTACAAATCAAATAGTAATCAAAGCATGAGGCACTTAATTATATTAATCTACGCTTGGCTAATTGAATTCTTTCGAAAACTGTTAATGCTGTCAAATTTTACAATAAGACTTATATACATTCCAGGAATTAATAAAATTAGGACATTTAATAGTAAAGCGCGGGCGTATTCAGAGTTTATCAAAGCAAAAAAAAGAGTACCCGCTTACAAATCATTTTTAAAAGCCCATAATTTTTCGAAACCTTCGTTTAGCGGACTGGTACCCAACATACATGAAATTCCAGAAATTGATAAAGAAAATTATATTAAAAAATTTTCTATTGATGCTAGATGTGTAGCAGGGAAAATTCCAACTAAAAATATAATTATTGATGAATCCTCGGGAAGCAGTGGCACAGCAACCAACTGGGTTCGGGGCTTGAAAGAAAGGAAACGAAATGCCAAAATGATTGAGTTTGGAATGCGAACCTTAGTGGGTAAAGAGCCTCTCTTTGTCATTAATGCATTTGCATTAGGCCCTTGGGCTACTGGAGTCAATGTGACTATGAGTTGTGTCTCTTTTTCAAAACTAAAATCTTTGGGACCTGAGAAAGAAAAAATTGAAAACACCCTTAAACAATTTGGGAAAAATCATAATTATGTAATAATGGGCTACCCTCCCTTTCTAAAATATTTGGTTGATACTTCAGAAATAGAATGGGATAAATTTAACATTGCCTTTATTTTTGGAGGGGAATCAATGTCAGAAGGAATGCGGGATTATCTATTTCAGAAAGGAATTAAGAAAGTTTATAGCTCTTTGGGAGCATCGGATTTAGAGTTAAATATTTCAGCAGAAAATGATTTTACAATAAGCCTGAGAAAATTATTGCGTTCAAATCAATCATTACAATCAAAAATATTAAAACACACTGGTGCACTTCCAATGATTTTTCAGTATAATCCAACAGACTTTTTAATTGAGTCCTCTGATATTGGAGAATTAATTGTTACGATCGGTCGTCCTGATTATATAGCTCCTAAAATCAGGTACAATATACATGATAGAGGCCATACATTATCTCTTAAAGACCTCTACTCGATTTTAAAAAGTTTGAATATTAGCCTTGACATATTAGCAAAACCTCAAACAGATTTACCATTATTATTACACTACGGAAGAGCAGACATGACAGTGTCGTTTTTTGGAGCAAACATAAGCCCAACGGATATTAATGAAGTTATTTATTCAATTCCTGAACTATCTGAAATTGTTAACTCTTACAACCTTTCTATAAATGAAGACAAGGAAGGGACTAAAAAATTAATTATTTCACTAGAAGTTCAGAAAGGAGAAACAACCGAATTACTAGATCTTGAAAAAATACAAGCTACCTTTTTTGAAAATTTATCAAAAATTAATCAAGATTTTAGAGAAGTTATAAAAATGCTTCCTAATACTAGTCTCACTGTACTTTGTTTTGAAAATTTTGGTTCAGGTTCGTTCAAAGAAAATGACATCCGAATAAAAGCAAAGTATATCAACTAAATAAAGTTAATAGTAAGTGATCGCTGAACTACAAAAAAAAACCTTTTCATTTCTGAAAAGGTTTTTTAATAAAACAATATTTTATTTTTACTATTTATTCATTTTAGAAATAATTTGCTCTAATTTTTCTAGTCTTTTTTCTTGTGCTTTAAGTCTGTCAATATCTAATTGTTGTTCTTTAAGCGCATTAATAAGTATAGGCACAAGTCCTTGATAGTTTACCGATTTGATGTCGTTGGCTTCTGACACCAGTTCAGGAAACACCTTTTCAATATCTTGAGCCAACAGTCCGATTTTCTTTTTGTTATTCACGTCTTTCTTCATTGTGTAAGTCTTTCCGTCTATTTGTAACAATTTAGATAACGTATTTCCTAGAGAAATGATATTTGCTTTGAGGCGCATGTCTGAATTAATATTTAAATCCCCTGCAATAGTAGTAGTTCCATCAAACAATACCGTTAAGGCATCTGATCTATTAAGAGTTGCTGAAGCAGTGTTATAAGCTCCATTTCCAATAACAAAAGCTCTATTGTCCAAGCTCCAATTATCAGCATCGGCAGTAGAATCAGCAGTGTTTGCAGATCCAATAGCAAATGTAGTGTAGCCGTCTGCCAAAGTGTTATTTCCAATAGCAAAACTTGAATACGCAGTGGATTGGTTAAACAATCCTATGGCTTGTGAAAAATTTCCTGAGGCTATATTATTTTCACCAAGTGCAACAGAAGAAGTTCCCGTTGATAAATTATCGGTACCAATACTAAAAGATTTTAATCCTGTTGTGCTATTGTTGTTTCCAATAACAAAGGAGTTTTCCCCAGCTGCTTCGTTGTTGTATTCTGGAGTTGTAACGCTGGTCTCAAATTGATTTCCTATAGCAAAAGATCTTTTTCCTGAAGCTTTAGAAGAATCTCCAATAGCAATTGAACTATCACCACTTGCTACAGAATAATTCCCCATAGCTAAAGCGTTTATACCACTAGCTTCTGTGTCACTACCTATTGAAAAAGTGTTGTCAGCATCTGCGACAGCCGAACTTCCAATAGCAACAGAATAACTTCCAGATGCTTTTGGAGAATTACCCATGGCAATTGCATAATTTCCAGTTGCCAAAGCATAATCTCCAGCGGCAAAGGCGTCATAACCAGAAGCCTCTGAATATTCAATAAGTGCAATACTATTTGATCCACTTGCTTTTGTTTTATATCCCATTGCTGTAGAATAAGGTCCACTTGCTGAGGTTTCAAAACCAATAGCAGTAGCATAAAGACCTCCTGCAATTGTACCACTACCAAGCGCAGTAGAACCTTGACCGTTGGCTTGCGTACCAACTCCTAGAGCAGTTGAAAACGTAGCACTAGCTGTAGTGTTTTCTCCCAAGGCAACTGAAGAAGCACCAGTTGCTCCAGAAAGAGCAGTAGTGTTTGAATAACTTAAGTCTACTGCATTATTACCAATATCTCCGTGATTGTCAGCATTTGAAGTAGATAGTCTTTGTCCTGTATTATCGCCTTCATTTACAGGGCCTAATTGTGCATTCATACTAAATGAGACAATTAATATTAAAAGTGTGAATATTTTTTTCATAATGTATTAAATTGGTTAATTTTTTAAAGATACAAAAAGACAACTTAAGAAATGTAACCTTTTTATGCTTTTGGTTTTTTTTATTTTATATAAATGCCCCACAAAATAGTTCAATTTCACCCCCTTTGCCTCCACGATCGAGCGCAGTGCGACTGCAAATTAAAATTGAAAAAACTTACCAAGCTTGCTTGTGTAAGTTTTTTTGTTTTGAGGCGCCTGGTCTGAAAGAACAGTGCACTGCATTTACGGGACGGGACTCAAGAGAAAAACCGTAGGTTAATCTCGGCGACTCCACTTTGTAAAATCTCATCATGTAAATTTTCAATAAGTTGAGGAGTTTTACTATCTTTATTTGTACAATTTACTAATTTTCTTCTTCGAGTATAAACACTTCGTTCTAATTTTTCTAAAATTATATTTGTGAGTATTCTAAATAAATCATTTTTGAAGTAGATTTTTGATCGGTTAAAAGTTGTTCTTCTAATATTTTTATTAGAATTCTAAATATTCTTTCGTAAATTGCAAACTGCTTACCTACACAAGCTTTCTAGATAAAAATCAATTTATTGATTATAAGATAGATGACTTTTACACAAGTAAATTACCCCTACACAAAACGTTGAGTATTTTTTTAGGTTAGTCATACTGCCTTAGAAGTCAATACTTTTATATTTATTTTAATGAAAATTAAAACACTAGTTATTTTAATATCTTTTTTGATAAGTAGTATTAAAATAGCAGCTCAAACAAATGATTTTCACCCAATCATAACAGTAAATAGCCAAGTCATATGCGCTAACGAAACTGCAACATTGGTAGTAATCCCATCTCTTTTAACGAAAAACAACAAAAAGCAGCACTTTGAAAGCTAGAAAAAAAAATCAAAACTTTAAACTAAATTATTAAAAATCACTCTTAAGTTTTGGGTGAAAAAGTTCAATTTGAATACAAAAAGCACTAAAAATTCTTCCATTTTTATGAAAATATTATTAAGTGAAAATAACTTATATTGGGCTTGTATGATGTTGCTTTTTACAATGCATCCAAAAGCTCAAGAACTTTTCTATTCAGCATTCGAAAAAAAAGCTACACCCCATTTTAAAGCTATAGAACCTTTAAGTGTTTTAACAAAACAAAACAAAAATGGAGTTACGGAAGCTTCGTATTCAGCATTAGACACTACTATTTCTTCAAGCAAGCTTAAACCAGCGGTTGGATTATTTGCAACAGTGAAGGTAAAAATAAATTCAAACTTACCGTCACAAACAGCTTGTCAAGGCGCTTCAGGAAATCAACTAATTAATCCCTCTTTTGAAATACCTGAACAAACTAGAATTGGAAATAATATTCAGCAATGGCCGATAAATGGTTGGAATGGAGTGGGATCAGCTCCAAATGTTGTAAAATCGAATGGCGTTACAGGTACTGGTGGCCCAATAAATGCACAGGACGGCATACAATATTTAGATATTACCAATGGGGCAGCAGATTTTTATCAGGAATTTGACTTTGAGTGCAATACACAAGTGTTCTTTTCTGGTTATTTTTCCGTTCGTGATGGCCAGTCTTCTTCAGGAAAAATTGATATAAGACGCGTTAATAGCGATAATACAACGGACATCGTTGCAAGTTCTAACCAGTTAAACATGCCATCTACTGCTAATGTATGGTATTTAGCTTCTGGAAGTGCTTCATTATCGACAGGCAAGTATCGATTTCAAATCAGTATGGGAAACCACTCTAATTTTGACAGTGCTTGTTTTTCTTTTGACAATGCAAATATTGATACTGGTTCGTATGAACCAGTATGTGAAAGTAGCAGTAGCATTACTCTCACAGGTACCCCAACCGATAGTCTTGGTACTTGGACTGGTAGTGGTATCGCTGATAATGGTGACGGAACAGCTAGCTTCAATCCGTCAGGGTTAGGCGGAACTATTGTTCCCGTAACTTATACTCATTTCAATACTTCAGGCTTCGGCTGTTCTGAAAGCACTAATATTACCGTGAATCAAAATACTCAGCCCACATTCACGCAAGTTTCAGAGATTTGTCCTAGAGACGCTTTAAGTGAACTAGTTACCACATCGAATAATGGCATTACTGGAACTTGGTCGCCCTCTTTGGATAACACCACAACCACCACGTATACTTTTACTCCAGATGCAGGCCAATGTGCTGAGACTGTAAATATGACTATTGAGGTGAATTCAGATACAGTACCAACGTTCACACAAATTCCAGCTATCTGTTCCGGAGACGCTTTAAGTGAACTACTTACCACATCGAATAATGGCATTATTGGAACTTGGTCGCCCTCTTTGGATAACACCACAACAACCACTTATACTTTTACTCCAGATGCAGGTCAATGTGCAGTAACATCGAGCATCGACATTGTGGTGAACCC
>JAQXBT010000079.1 GCA_029252265.1 Flavobacteriaceae bacterium
CGAAAAATATCCTATATTTGCGCTCTCATTAATAACCGAGGTCGAGAACCTCACAAATTAATTATTATGCCAGTAAAAATTAGATTACAAAGACACGGTAAAAAAGGAAAACCTTTTTACTGGATCGTTGCCGCTGATGCACGATCAAAAAGAGATGGTAAATACCTTGAAAAATTAGGAACTTACAATCCAAACTTCAACCCTGCACAAATTGAACTAAATGTAGATGGTACTGTAAAATGGCTTCAAAATGGAGCACAACCTACTGATACTGCTAAGTCAATTTTATCTTACAAAGGGGTCATGTTGAAAAATCACCTAGTTGGTGGAGTTCGTAAAGGCGCTTTAACGGAAGAACAAGCAGAAGCGAAGTTTCAAGCTTGGTTAGAAGATAAAACCAACAAAGTAGACGCTAAGAAAAGTGATTTAGAAAAAGCTAAAGATGCTGAAGCTATTAAAATATTTGAAGCTGAAAAAGCAACCAATGAAGCTCGTATTGCTGCTGCTGCACCTGTTGTAGAAGAAGTAATTGAAGAAGCAGCTCCTATTGTTGAAGAAGCAGCAACGGAAGTTGTAGCGGAAGAAGCAGCACCTGCTGTTGAAGAAGCGGCTCCTGCTGAAGAAGCAACTCCGGAAGCACCAGCTGCGGAAGAAAAATAAAAAAAATAAACTTTTTTTATACCTTTAAAACCTGGCACTTTTTGTCAGGTTTTTTTTATGAAACATCCATAACGAAAACTTGAATTGAATCATGACAAAAGAAGACTGTTTTTATTTAGGGAAAATCGTGAAAAAATATAGTTTCAAAGGGGAACTTTTGGCGAAACTAGACACCGATCAACCAGACATCTATGAAAACTTAGATGCCATTTTTATTGAAGTCAATGGTACGTTGATTCCTTTTTTTATTGAAAAATCGCAATTACATAAATCGGATTTACTCCGACTCAAGTTTGATGATGTCACCAACGAAGCCGATGCCGATGCGTTGATGAAATGCCACCTCTACTTACCTTTAGATTTACTTCCAAAACTTGAAGGCACGAAGTTTTATTTTCATGAAATTATAGGCTTTCAACTCAACGATGAAAATTTTGGCCCTGTAGGCACTGTGAAAGGGGTGAATGACTCCACTTCTCAAGCCTTGTTTGAGGTGGACCGTGATGGGATTGAAATCCTGATTCCTATGAATGACGATTTTATAACAAAATTAGATCGCGCGACCAAAACAATCACGGTCAATACCCCGCCTGGTTTGATCGAATTATATTTAGAGTAATGTCGAAACCTTTTCGATTTAAACACTTTAGCGTTGCGCAAGATCGCTGTGCGATGAAAATTGGAACCGATGCCGTATTATTAGGTGCTTGGGCAAATTTAGAATCGCATCCCAACTCAATCTTAGATATTGGAGCAGGCACTGGAATTTTGGCACTCATGATGGCCCAACGAAGCTCAGCCGAACTAATTGATGCCATTGAACTTGACGATGCCGCCTATGAGCAATGTGTTCATAATTTTGAAGCATCGGATTGGGGCGATCGGTTGTTTTGCTACCATGCGTCTTTGGAAGAATTTACAGATGAAATCGAGGACACCTATGAACTCATCATTTCGAATCCGCCTTTTTATACCGACTCCTATAAAACAGATAACAACGAACGAAATCGAGCGCGCTTTGAAGATGCGATGCCCTTCCATGAATTGCTGAAATCGGTTTCAAAACTACTTTCACAAACGGGTCAATTTAATGTGATCGTTCCGTTTAGCGAAGAATCTTCGTTTATCGAGCTGGCAAAAAAAGAGCAACTCTACCCGAGTCATGTCTTACATATAAGAGGCCAAAAATCGAGTCCTATAAAACGAAGTTTGATGCGTTTTACGTTTCAAGAAAAGGCAATTGAACGGAGCGAACTCACCATTGAAATCGCACGCCACCAGTACACACAAGAATATACATCGCTGACGAAAGATTTTTATTTAAAATTGTAAAATTATCAAGCGGAATAAGTAAATTTGTCTAAATGGTATGTAATTCTCATTTATTTTGAATAAAATTGAATTAAACCCAAAAAAGAACGATGAAAGCAGATTTATTTGAAGCACCCGATTATTACAATTTAGATGATTTATTATCTGAAGAACACAAACTCGTCAGAAGTGCTGCACGGGATTGGGTTAAAAGAGATGTGTCTCCAATTATAGAAGACTATGCACAAAAGGCCGAATTTCCAACTCAAATTATTGGAGGCTTGGCAGAAATTGGCGCCTTTGGCCCGTACATCCCCGTCGAATATGGTGGCGCAGGATTGGATCAAATATCCTATGGATTAATTATGCAAGAAATTGAACGTGGCGATTCGGGCGTTCGAAGTACGGCTTCGGTACAATCCTCCTTAGTGATGTATCCAATTTGGAAGTATGGAAATGAAGCACAACGCCAAAAATATTTACCAAAACTCGCGAGTGGCGAATGGATTGGTTGTTTTGGACTGACTGAACCCGACCATGGGAGTAACCCAGGTGGTATGACTACAAATTTTAAGGATATGGGCGACCATTATCTATTAAATGGTGCTAAAATGTGGATCTCAAATTCCCCAATTGCACAACTGGCCGTCGTGTGGGCCAAAAATGAAGAAGGCCGAATTCACGGACTCATTGTAGAACGTGGCATGGAAGGGTTTACAACCCCTGAAACACATAACAAATGGTCGTTACGTGCAAGCTCTACTGGCGAACTTATTTTTGATAATGTTAAAATTCCAAAAGAAAATTTACTCCCTAACAAATCTGGACTTGGCGCACCATTAGGCTGCTTAGATTCCGCACGTTATGGAATTGCATGGGGTGCCATTGGTGCCGCGATGGATTGTTATGATACGGCTCTAAGATATAGCAAAGAACGCATTCAATTTGGCAAACCAATTGGTCAATTTCAATTACAACAAAAGAAACTTTCGGAAATGATTACCGAAATCACCAAAGCCCAATTATTAACATGGCGCTTGGGAGTTTTAAGAAATGAGGACCGCGCAACGACCGCGCAAATATCAATGGCCAAACGAAATAATGTTGATATGGCGATAAAAATTGCACGTGAAGCCCGACAAATATTAGGTGGTATGGGCATTAGTGGCGAATACAGCATCATGCGCCATGCCATGAACTTAGAAAGTGTGATTACATACGAAGGCACACACGACATCCATTTATTAATTACCGGATTTGACATCACTGGTTTAAACGCATTTAAGTAACTTGAGTAACCCCAAATTCTCAATGTCCACAAAACACCGATTAGATAAAGCCTACAACACTGCAAAAATCATCCCGTTTGATGATGACAGCAAATTTATTTTATTTAGCGATTGCCACCGTGGGGACAATAGTTTTGCAGACGATTTTGCACACGACAGAGATGTGTATGTACACGCCCTAACCCATTATTTAGAGGCTGGATTTTGCTATTGTGAATTAGGTGATGGCGATGAGCTTTGGGAAACTCAAAAGTTTGATGCTATCTTTCATGCACACAAAGACGTTTATCTTTTATTGAAAAAATTTCATGACGCCAAGCGGCTGCACATGATTTGGGGAAATCATGACATGGTTTATAAAAACCCAACGTACATCAAAAAAAATTTATCATCCTATTTTGATAAGGAAACGGGGGAGAAAGTCGATTTATTTCCAGGAATTGAATACCATGAAAGTGTTCGGTTAGAACATAGAACCACCAAGCAAATTCTATTTTTAACCCATGGACATCAAGCCGATTGGTGGAACTATATTTTTTGGAGATGGAGTCGGTTTTTAGTTCGATTTTTGTGGAAACCACTGAATCTTATGGGGGTTTCTGACCCGACCAGTCCTGCGAAAAATCACAAAGAATTAATCAAAATAGAACGACGCGCCAAAAAATGGATTTCTGAAAATAATAATACGTTCACCATTACTGGACATACCCACCGACCGCGATTTCCGCAACCTGGAAACATTCCGTTTTTTAATGATGGTAGTTGTGTGCACCCAAGAAGTATTACAGGACTCGAAATTCAAAAGGGTACGATTAGCCTGATCAAGTGGCATGTTTCGGCCAATAAAGAAGGTATTTTACAAATTATAAAAACTACACTCGAAGGACCCGTAAATTTAAACGCGTATCAATAACTAGTCTTCTGGTGCTAGTTCAATTTCAAGCCCTTCCATTTCGGGAGTAATTTGAATTTGACATCCCAAACGACTGTTGGGTTTGACATTAAAAGCTTCACTTAGCATCGCTTCTTCTTCATCTTGCATTTCACGTAGCGGGTGCTTCGTTAAGACATAACATTGGCAGGAAGCACACATGGCCATACCGCCACAAATTCCAATGGTGCCTTCAGGGGCTAGTTCATACAACCGAACTACCTCCATGATGTTCAAGGCCATATCCGTTGGAGCTGCTATTTCGTGTAATTTCCCATCACGATCCGTGATTTTTATTTGTACATCTTGATCCATTAATTAATTGATTTTACAACGGCTTTGGGCGCCTCTTTACGAGTGCCGTCAAAACCGTCAATGCCACTTACGGTTGTATACTTTAGTACGTAGCGTTTTCCGGGGTTAATAATTTGATATGCCGCTTGACACATAAGGGTCGCTTCATGAAATCCGCAGAGAATCAGTTTTAGTTTTCCTGGGTAGGTATTCACATCACCAATTGCAAAGATGCCTGGAATATTGGTTTGATAGTCCAACGCATTATTGACTTTAATGGCATTTTTTTCAATTTCTAATCCCCATTGAGCAATCGGCCCCAGTTTTGGAGACAATCCAAATAGCGGTATAAAGCAATCTGTTTCAATGGTTACAGGCGATTCTCCGGCTTTGGTCACCTCAATCGCTTGGAGTTGTGTCTCACCAATCAATCCTGTGACTTCCGCAGGCGTAATCAGGGTGATGAGTCCTTTATTTTTTAATTCTTGAACTTTATCTACAGAATCCAAAGCACCACGAAACTCGTTTCGACGGTGGATTAAAGTGACTTCACTCGCAACGTCACTCAAAAAAATAGCCCAATCCAATGCAGAATCGCCTCCGCCAGAAATCACTACTTTTTTATTTCGATATACTTCGGGGTCTTTAACCATATAGGCTACCCCTTTATCTTCATAAAACTCAATATTTTCAAGGAGTGGTTTTCGAGGCTCAAAACTGCCAAGTCCTCCAGCAATGGCCACCACGGGTGCTTTGTGTTGCGTGCCTTTGTTGGTAGTGACAACAAAAGAACCATCGGCTTGTTTTTCGATGGTTTCGGCGCGTTCTCCTAAAGTAAATCCAGGCTCAAATTGCTTGGATTGTTCCAATAATTTTTCGGTCAAATCTCCAGCAAGGATTTCAGGATAGGCTGGAATATCGTAAATTGGTTTTTTGGGGTATAGTTCCGAACATTGACCGCCTGCTTGTGGCAAGGCATCAATTAAATGGCACTTTAATTTTAGAAGGCCCGCTTCAAAAACTGTAAATAACCCAGTTGGACCCGCTCCAATAATTAAGATATCAGTCGTAATCATTTTAGGCTTCAATATTTATAACCGATTGTATTTGAGGCGCATGTTTTTTGATCGTCATTTCGACTCCCGATTTAAGCGTCATTTGATTGACACTACACGATGAACAAGCTCCCACTAATTGCACTTTGACTATTTCGTCATTTTCGATGGCAATTAAATTGATATCGCCCCCATCATTTTGTAAAAATGGGCGGATTTCATTCAATGCTTTTTCAACGTTTAATCTAAGGTTTTCTGAACTCATATGCTTTATTTTTTTACCGCAGAACACCCTGCCATGGTGGTTATTTTAATTGCATCTGTCGGAGGTAATGCCGTATTTCTACGGACGACTTCTTGCGCTACATTTTGAGTGATTTTATTAAAGGCGTCTTCAACTGGGGTGGATGTTTGCATGGCGGCGGGACGTCCAAAATCGCCTGCTTCTCGTACACTCTGAACTAAAGGAATTTCACCTAAAAAAGGAATGTTTAAATCGTCTGCTAAATGCTTAGCACCTTGTTTGCCAAATATAAAATATTTGTTATCAGGTAATTCTTCAGGCGTAAAATAGGCCATATTTTCAATGATCCCTAAAACAGGCACATTAATACTTTCTTGTTGAAACATAGCAACGCCTTTTCGAGCATCGGCAAGTGCCACCGTTTGTGGGGTACTCACCACGACCGCGCCCGTAATTGGTAAGGACTGCATGATACTCAGATGGATATCTCCGGTTCCTGGAGGTAAATCGATAAGAAGAAAATCTAAATCACCCCAAGCAGCATCAAAAATCATTTGATTTAATGCTTTGGAAGCCATGGGGCCTCTCCAAACCACCGCTTGATCGGGTTTGGTGAAAAATCCGATGGATAGAATTTTAACGCCGTAATTTTCAACAGGTTTCATTTTAGATTTTCCATCTACATTGACTGCCAATGGTTTTTCGTTTTGAACATCAAACATAATGGGAATAGATGGCCCATAAATATCTGCATCTAAGATCCCAACTTTGAAGCCCATTTTGGAAAGTGTAACCGCAAGGTTAGAGGTAACAGTCGATTTACCAACCCCCCCTTTGCCTGAAGCAACCGCTATTATGTTTTGAATCCCAGGTATTGACTTCCCTTTGATTTCATTTTTAGGTTGTGCTGGGGCTTCCACTTTTACGTTGACCTGCACCTTAGCTTTGGCATAGACCAACTCATGAATTGTTTTGAGGATGTCTACTTCCGTTCGTTTTTTGGCCTGTAGAGTTGGATTGCTAATGGTGATATCAATAATCACCTCATCGGCAAAAACCATTATATTTTTGACTGCCTGGCTTTCAATCATATTCTGACCTTCACCTGGTACTGTTATCGTTTTGAGCGCTTGCTCTATGTCTTGTTTGTTAAATTTCAAAGTCTCTAATTTAGATGGATTCTAAAGTACAAATATACAGTGAAATGTTTTAAAACAGAAGAGGATTACAGGAAATGATGCTCTTAAGGATTAGAGTTCTTTGGCGGGGTCCCAAAACACAGTATCAAATTGTTGAATTTGGTTCTTGACGACCTCTACTCCTTCGTTTTCTAACAACTGTTGCATAAGGTTTGTTCCCTCAAAATGATGCTTCCCTGTGAGCAGTCCTTTGCGATTTACCACGCGGTGTGCTGGAACGTCTTTGCCGTGAGAGGCCGTCATGGCATAGCCAACCATTCGAGCACTCCGAGCTGCACCTAGATAGGTGGCAATAGCACCATAACTAGTCACACGACCTACTGGAATTTGACGAGCAACGTCGTAGCATTTATCAAAAAAATGAGGCGCCTTTGACATACAAACTATGGGGTTTTTAGAATATTTATCAACGTAGTGATCGCAATCACCGCTGTAATAATTCCTATGCTATAATTCATCCATTTTTGAGATGATATTTTAGAATTTTTAATTTTGTCAAAAAACAAAATATAAATATAAAGGGTGATAAAGGTGCCCGTCATGGCCCCGGCTACATAGGTAGAAATCGATATGTTATCTAAAGAAAGCCATTGATACGACACCAAGGTCGTCACCATATAGGCTTGGTAAGGAATCGGAAAAACATTTAAAGCGGACATCAATAATCCCTGAAAAAAACGACTTTTTTTACTTTTTGAAGCCCCCATTTCATGGATATTATCCTCGCTTTTAGCGACGAGAAAAAAGTAAATTGAGATTAAAACAAAAAGAACCAATGCAACACGCTTTAATATATCGATCACATCGGGATGTTGACTCAAGTACTTTGCAAAAATAGCTGCTAAATAGGTTTGAACGCCCACAATCAAACAAACGCCGATTGAAAAGACAAAGCCTCTGGTATGGCCTTCTTTTAGACTGATTTTAGCCGCCGTCATATTGAGCATTCCAGGTGGAATGACCCCAATAAAGGCGATGCATAAGCCCAAAATAAATACAATTGAAATCGACACGCTTTAATTAATTTTGAATCTAATATACGTAATTGCTTTTTGAGTCGCTAAATACTGATTTTCATAAAAGGTTTGAATGGCTGTTACTTCTTCGGGACTTCCTTCCTGACGGTACACATCGTGGTTGGCATAGTGCACTTCATGCCCCTGACCATGCAAAAGCCCTAAGGTATAGCCATGCATAAATTCGCTGTCAGTTTTCAGATGTACAATGCCAGCATCGTTTAGAATGTTTTTGTAGCGTTTCAAAAACAAATCATTGGTCATTCGGTGTTTGGTCCGCTTGTATTTTATTTGAGGATCTGGAAATGTAATCCATATTTCATCAATTTCATTGGTGGCAAACAGGTTTTCAACGAGTTCTATTTGGGCACGAATAAAAGCCACATTGGGAAGTTCGTTTTCAATGGCGGTCTTAGCCCCTCTCCAAAATCGAGCGCCTTTGATATCAATGCCGATAAAATTTTTGTTTGGATACCGCTCGGCTAGGCCAACAGTGTACTCACCTTTCCCACATCCCAATTCTAAAACTAATGGGTTTTTGTTTTTAAAAAACTGCTCATTCCATTGCCCTTTTAAAGGATATTCTGCATCGACCAATTCTTCGCGTTTGGGTTGAAACACATTGTAAAAGGTGTCGTTTTCGTTGAATCGTTTGAGTTTATTTTTACTGCCCACTTGAATTAATTTTTGTCAAAAATACGGAAAAGAACGCTGGATTATTGGTTTTGTTTTTGAAGTGTGAAAGAAAATTCACTCCCAATCCCAAATTTACTTTCGACATAGATTTTTTCGTCGTGTGCTTCGATGATATGTTTCACAATCGACAAGCCAAGACCGGAACCCCCTTCTTCTCTGGAGCCACTTTTATCGACTCGATAAAATCGTTCAAACAAACGCGTCAAATGCTTGGCTTCAACCCCTTCCCCATTATCGGTTACGCGAACAATCATTTTTTCCGAATTCAAAACTTCTACACTAACTTCGGTGGTGCCATTTTGATGTCCATATTTTATAGAGTTGACCACCAGATTGGAAAGCACTTGCTGAATACGATCGCGATCGGCATGCACCATCACTGGGGCTGGATAGTCTTTATCTAATAATAAGGAGATGTTTTTTTTCTCTGCTTTAATCTCGAGCAAATCAAACACATTGGTGATGGTTTCAAGAATATTAAACGTTTCAACTGTCAGATTTGCATCTCCCACTTCGAGCTTGGTGATCATGTCTAAATCTTTTACAATATAGATCAAGCGATCGACGCCTTTATCGGCACGTTTTAGATATTTATCTCTTATTTTTGGATCGTCGGCAGCGCCTTCTATTAAGGTCGAAATATAGCCTTGAACTGTAAAAAGAGGGGTTTTGAGTTCATGAGAGACATTGCCTATAAACTCTTTTCGATATTCCTCTCGAATTTTTAAAGCTTCTAATTCTAATTTTTTGTTTTTTGCATAGGAATCAATTTCCTTCGATAAACTGGCCATATCGGTGGTGATTGGACTTTGGTTAAAAGAGGCTGATTCTAAAAGTGTAAGGTCTCTATAGATGCTTTTAATACTATTAAAGACAAAGGTTTCAAGTCGTAAATGAAGGATGAAAAAGGTAAAAATATAAGAACTAATAAACCAGTAGAAAAGAAAGGATAAATCAATTTCATAGAACATATATAGAAAAATGCTCAACAAAAATGTATGTATCCCTGTGATGAATAAGGCGGTAACCATCGAGAATTTATGCGAATTTTTAGTCATCAGAATTGAAACTTATACCCTACGCCTTTGATTGTTTTAAAGGAATCATCTCCAATTTTTTCACGTAGTTTTCGGATGTGCACATCAATGGTTCTGCCGCCTACTACGACTTCATTTCCCCAGACTTTATCGAGAATTTCATCTCTTTTAAATACTTTCCCAGGCTTAGAGGCGAGTAACGACAGCAATTCAAACTCTTTTCGTGGCAAGACAATTTCGACGTCTTTGTGTATGATTTTATAGGCTTCTCTATCAATTGTGAGGTCACCAAGCGTTATGATATCCGAATTTTCAACAGGTGTTGTGCCATGGCGTCTTCTTAATAATGACTTAATTTTACTCACCAATACTTTGGGCTTGATGGGTTTTGTGATGTAATCATCGGCACCCGCTTCAAAACCAGCGACTTGAGAATAATCTTCCCCACGCGCGGTTAGAAAAGTAATGATGGTCTCTTTTATTTCGGGAATGGTTCGGATTTGCTCGCACGCTTCGATGCCATCCATTTCGGGCATCATCACATCCATAATAATTAAGTGAGGTTGGTTTTTTTTGGCTTGTTTCACGGCTTCTAAACCATTTGCAGCGGTTAAAACAGTGTAGCCTTCTGCCAAAAGATTATAACTCAGAATTTCTAAGATGTCTGGCTCGTCATCAACCAACAAAATTTTAATGGATTCGTTGCTCATTATAATGTATCTAATTAGTTCATAAAGATAGAAAAATTAAATCCTGTAACGAAACATATAAATTTAATAACTATTTAGTAACAACTTCGTAATGTTAATATAACGAACCCAGAATCTCATAAATTGTTGACAGTTACTTCATAAGTAAGTAAAAAATAATTTAATATCTGCTTAATATTTCATACATTTGGGTAAACAAAATTAAACCAATAATTATGAAAAAAATTTACGTATTACTTTTATCACTGACAATTACGACTTTGTCTTTTGGGCAAGAACTCTTGCTCAATGGCGGTTTTGAAGCTTGGGACGATGCTACCACTCCAACGAGTTATTCTAAAGCAGAAAACACTGAACAAGAAACAGTAGAGTTTCACGACGGTGCTACTTCTGCAAAGCATACTGGAGGCACAAAAGATATTGCACAAACAGTGACTGGAATTGTTCCTGGTGCGTCTTACACGATTTCACTTTGGTATAAAGTTGAATCAGGAGACGGAAGCGATGCAAGAATTTGGTGTAACTGGAAAGCACCAAGCGGTAATTTAACTGATAATGAAGATGTTTTAAAGGGCCCAAATAATTCTTATTTACCCACCAATAACAATGCATGGACACAATACACAACAACTATAACTGCTCCTGCAACAGCAGATGCCTTTTATTTTGAAGTCAGAACTTACTCAGGTGCAATCGTTTATTATGATGACTTTTCAGTATTTAAAGAATCCGTAGCAAGCCCTTCTTTATCAATTTTATCCCCTGGAAATGGTAACTGGATTGAAGGTCAAGATGTTGATGTCACTTTAAGTGTTCAAAATTTTGATGTTGCTGATGGTACTGCTGATGGACACATACATTATTCAGTTGATGGTGGCGACGCTGTTATGAAATATGACACTGACCCTATTGCATTAACTGGATTGTCTTTTGGATCTCACAGCATAACTGTGGAACTTGTAGATAATAGTCATGCAGCACTTGCAACGCCAGTAACTGCAATTTCTACGTTTAATACTTACCAAACTCAAACACTTCCAATAATAGAAGATTTTGAATACCCTGATGGTTCTCTTTCAGATATTCCTTCATGGAACAGCTTTTCAGGAACTCCTGGCGACTTACTCGTTTCCTCTGGACAAGCTGTAATACAGCATGGAACACCAAGTGAAGACGTAAACATTACATTCGGCTCTGGGACAGGAGATGTGTTTTATGCCTTAGATTTTACAGTGGTTGACCCTGGTGGAATCATTACTGGTGATGATTTCGAATATTTTGTAGTATTAAAAGATGATGACTTTAATTACAGAGCAAGACTTGATGTCGCTGAAGCTCTCAACGGAGGTGATTTTACTATTGGAATCTCAACAGAGGCAAGTACGGCTGATGAAGTATGGGCTACAGATCTTTCTTATGGTACAACCTACAGAGCAACTGTTAGATTTAATCAAGAAAGTAACACTTCTGAACTATGGATAGATGCAACAGCTTCTACAGATACTTCTATTTTAGGCCTCGATGGTACTGATCCAGGAACAACCGTTACTCAGTTTGCTCTAAGACAATCGGATTCAAGCTTGAATGAATCTATTCTAATTGACAATTTAACTATTTCACAAACATTTAATGAGACTTTGTCTTCAAATAATTTTTCTGCTGCTACTGATTTCAACCTTTACCCAAACCCAACTAAGAGTGATTTTGTAAACATCACTTCAACTGGATCTGGAGCAATGCAAGCCGCTATATTTGACATTCTTGGAAAACAAGTGATCAATACAACGGTATCAAACAAGCGTATAAATATTTCTACGCTTAATACAGGAATTTACATTGTAAAGCTGAC
>JAQXBT010000003.1 GCA_029252265.1 Flavobacteriaceae bacterium
ACTTCAAATAATGAATCAGAGGTATTTGTAGCGGACAATGTGTTTTACGATACCGACTTTGTGTCATTAGACGCCGTAGGGCCTAGTGATTACACGGATAGCAATCCACGACTTGCGCTAGTCAATGCGGTTGGTAAAACCACTACAGAGATGACAGTATCCACAATTTATGAAGCTGCATTATGGGACATAAGCACCAATATTTCTTCGTCAACCATTTGGGGAATTAACGCTGAACTAAACGGAGGATATCCTTATTTTAATGATATTATTGATTCTTATTTTGTACCAATAATTACACTTATCGGAGATGCAAATGTATATTTATTACTAGATGAAACTTATACAGAAGAAGGCGCGACCGCAGTTGATTATACTGGAGTTGATATAACAGCTGATATTGTTACTGACAACACCAACGTGATTACTTCTGTTGAAGGTGTTTATAATGTTACTTATAATGTTACTGACAGCGCAGGAAATGTTGCTGAACAAGTTATTAGAAGAGTGTATGTAAAACCAGCATCGTTTTACAAGCCAGTAATTAATCTATTAGGAAGTAATCCTTTACAATTAGATATTAATGTAGATTTTAATGATCCAGGTGCGATTGCAACAAACTATCTAGGAGCTTATATATCAGACGCTATTGTAGTGACGGGAACATTGGATACAACAACAGTAGGAACGTATGCACTGTATTATAATGTAACCGATGCAGAAGGTAACATTGCAGATCAGGTTATTAGAACCGTTTCAGTGGTTGATAATACGGTTTATGTGCGTCCAGAAATTACATTAGTTGGTGATGCAGAAGTATACCTTCTCGTAGGTACTGACTATGTTGAAGAAAATGCAACTGCTGAAGATTCAGAAGGTGTTGATTTAACATCTGCTATTGTGATCGACGCCACGAACGTTGATACTTCTGTTGAAGGGGACTATACAGTCACCTACGATGTCACTGATGCGAATGGAACAGAAGCGATTCAAGTTGAAAGAATAGTATATGTAAGACCACAAGCTTTCTTTATTCCAACTCTAGTCCTTAACGGAGCTGCTGAGATGACTTTAGAAATTGGTACTGAGTACGTGGAACTAGGAGCCGTAGCCACGGATTATCTTGGGAATGATATTTCTGGATCCATAGTGCTTACAGGGTCTGTAGATACATCAATTGAAGATATTTATCCTCTTTATTACAATGTTACAGATGCAGAAGGAAATGCAGCCATTCAGGTCTCTAGAACGGTCAATGTCATTCCTACTTTAGGATTGGATGATTTGAGTAAGATGGAGAATGTAAAACTCTATCCAAATCCAACTTTTGACATGGTTTATGTGAAGATAGACAACCTAAAACGCCTAGAAGTTTATGATATAAATAGCAGAAAGTTATTTGAATCTACTGAGCGTCAAATAAGCTTGTCATCGTATCAAACAGGAGTTTATTTTGTTAAAGTCATTAACAATAAAAATAATTCTAGAATGTTTAAGATTGTACTAAAGTAAGTCATACTTAAATTTTATTAAAAAAAGGTCTACAATTGTGGACCTTTTTTTGTTTTAAAATACATTCAAATTACAGAAGCTTTAGTTGTGGAATCCGCTTTTTTAGATACAGATTATCATGTTGGTTTTGTAACTTACTAAAACGGGCAAGAGGTGGCCAGAAATCGGGTATCAAAAGGCGTTCCCGATTTTAATCAACTTTCTATAAAGTGATCCAAAAATAAATGTTTAAAATAGTCGTAATTACTTTAAGTAATTTTAAGCCTTAAAGGTCGTTTCACGATGGTTTCTGTTTGTTTTAATAGTTTCAATAATTCATATCTCCCTTTTTTGTAACCATTATCCCCTTAGGATTCTACAAAATATTTTTAATTTTGGTATAACCCTTAAATTTTATCTATTATGAAAAAAATCTACTTATTAGTACCCTCATTTTTATTATTTATTACAATTAATTTTGCACAAACGGACATCGAGTATGAATTTATGAATGTTAAAAATGGTTTTTCTGCGGCTGGTCAAGTAGCATTGGCAACCAATGCTACATATTTAACCGTAACAGTTACTAATACCGGAGGTACAAATCCTTGTAAATCTCCCGCTTTTAGATCTCCAGATAATTTAGCTTTAACAACCAGTGATTATGCTGGAATTAGAGTGCGAATGAAAAATAACTCAACCAAAGCGGCTTATAAAATCGCTCTGCATCCCATAGGTGAAGATAACACTACAGGAGTTGTAAATTTAGTCATTCCAGGAGTTGAAGCCTCTGAAACAGATTTTAATATAAGAAATGTAGATATACCTACCACATACACTGCCGCTAAAATAGAGCGCTTAACGTTTAAAGGCACCGACTATTCTGCCAATTGTGATGAAACGTTTGATATTGATTACATCTATATTTTAACCAATGCATCTTATAGTACCACTGAATTTTCAAAAGATCAATTTGCAATAAAAAATAACCCCGTTACAAATCTAATTGAAGTGGAAACGTTTAATGGACTTCCTGTTACTAACTTAAGTTTATATGACCTCTCAGGTCGATTGGTTAAGACTGTCTCTAATGCTCCTTCATTAGATGTTAATAAACTTAATTCTGGATTATATTTATTAAATATTCAATCTAAATTAGGGCAAATGACTAAAAGAATTATTAAAAAATAAAACGTCGTTTTATTTTTAAAAAGGAAACTTGATATTTCAAGTTTCCTTTTTTTTATGCGAATATATGACTACGAACTCTAGTACAGCACACGAGCCCCATAAAGAACCTGGTTAAAATTAGGTTATAAACTCCTATTTTTTAAGGTTTGAAACAATACGTGGACATCCCTGTTTTAAAACAATAAAAATCTACTAACTAAGTATTTAAAATAAATTTCTTACATTCATAGGAGTAATTTGATGTTTAGCCCCCTATCTATTAAAACTATATGGTTATCAATTGTTCTAAAAAGTTTATTCTTTTTGTTTGTTTTTCGCTCATCTGTTTTCAAACAGTAGTTGGGCAATTTCGATTGACTCAAATTTCTGGACCTGAGGGTTTGTCTCAAAACACGGTTCATAGCATCGTTCAAGATGATAATGGGTTTTTATGGATTGGTTCCTACGACGGAATCAATAAATATGATGGCTATTCGATGCAGTATTTTAAATACTCTAGTTCTGACTATGGATTAAATAGTAATATCATAAAAAGTCTTTTTGAAGATTCCGACCATAATATTTGGGCTGGAACCACTTCAGGTTTAAATCGGATTGATGCCATAACCTTTAAAGTTACGCACTTTTTTAATGACCCACCAACTATTGAATATTTTAATGATCTAGATAATAACCTTTATCAATCTGATCAAGGCTCATTTTTCTTTAATTCTACAACAGGACTGACGGTGTTTGATGTCGATTCTTTGGGGAATTTAGGTTCCTGTAAAATACTCCAAGCTCCAAAGGACGTTAAAGCGATGCCAGAAAAAATAATTAAATCTACGCAATCGGGGCACTGGTTTTATACTCCTGAAAGTCCTGTGAAGTTATTCAAAACATATGTAAAAAATAGCCAGAATAATTTTGATGTTACGATGCAGCCAACGTCAATTATAGACTCTTTTTTTGAGACTGGGTATATGATAGATATGATTGAAGATGCCAATAACACTCTATGGGTTCTTAGTAATAAGTTACAACTTTTATCCATAAAGCTCGACGATAACTTGCAAGTTATTGAGCAAAAAAAAATTGATTTATTAAATGAGGATCAGGATTTTAATTTCTTAAATTTAACTAAAGTGATCATGCAATTTGACCAATCTAATCGTCTTTGGATTGGAGGAAATGGGTTGTTATTGTGTTTACCGAAGATGAAATCTGAATAGTATTAGAAATATCTCCATCTACATTATCTATAGCTGTTGCACCTAATTCTACATAACTTTGATTTTTAATTATTATTTGTGGATTTTCACCTACAAGAGTGATTACTGGTGCTGTAGTTTCTTGATTGTTATTATTGTCTTCATCATTGGTACAAGCTAAAAAAGCAACTGCAATTAGTAAATAAAATAGTTTTTTCATATTTGATTTTTTATTGTTTTTCGGTTTTTCGGTTTTTTCTGAAATTACTTACAACTAGTTATATCCCAACAAAAGCTTGTGTTAACCGCTATATATGTCGGGATAACACAACTTTTTGTTTGTCATTATTTATGATGTCATCGAATGCATAATGAATTCATCATTCGGTTTTGAAACCAACGCATACATGCACGCCACTGTAATAATTACAGTAAACTAATATCTAACTATTGAATCCATTGGTTGTGAAGATTTTGACTTTGGGGTCTTAACCTGAGTTAAATGTATAAAAAAATCACGGATATGCAAAGAGTTAGGTGATTTTAACAGAATAATTTTTATGCGTTTCTATGCGTATTTTTCATACAGGCACGACCAAAAGAGGCTGGCAGTAGCGGGGGAACGAGTCTTAAAATCCTTATTTTTCAAAAAAGCAATAAAATTAGCTTTTTAATAATAACATTGAAATCAAAAATGAGCACATTAATTGCTTCATATATTCTAAGTTATTTATAAGGCATCCTTTGCTAAAACCTTTAAGTGTTTAAACCTCCAGTTAGTTCCCTCCATGTCATAGAATACAATGCTAGACCCGTTTATAATTATTTTAGTTTTCAGGTTTTTAACTTTGTCTCAAATAAGCTATTTTTACGTGAAAAATTAACCAATTAATTTTATAATGCGTTATCTAAATTTAGTTTTTATTCTTTTTCCATTTTTTACATCTGCTCAAGTTGATCACTGGGAAAGTGTCGTTTTACCAGGAAACCAATGGAATTACCTCGTACCCACGTCACAACCAAATGCCTCTTGGAATCAATTAGGATTTGATTCATCCAGTTGGAGTACAGGTCCTTCTGGTTTTGGTTATGGAGATGAAGATGATGCCACGGTTATATCCCCTACAATGTCTGTTTATGTCCGTAAAACCTTTGAAATCACGGATGCTACAGCAGTGGAGTTTTTGGTATTAGATATTGATTATGATGATGGTTTTGTAGCCTATTTGAATGGACAAGAGATTGCAAGAAACCTGGTTTCAGGGGGCGTTCCCGATTTTAATCAAGCCAGTGATGGGAATCATGAAGCCATATTGTATCAAGGTTTTGCGCCAGAACGTTTTGGTGTAGATCCATCGCTTCTGACAACAGGTACCAACACCCTAGCGGTGCAAGTGCATAACCAGTCGTTTGTCTCGTCCGATTTGACTGCAATCCCTGTATTATCCTTAGGAATTAATACTACAGATTATAATTACAGTACGCCACCCGACTGGTTTGTGGCGCCCGATGTTCCAGTGACTGTAAATTTTGAGTCTTCCAATTTACCAATTGTCATAATTGTTACAGATCAAGGTCAACAAATTCCTAACGAACCTAAGATTGATGCTACGATGAAAATTATTTACAGAGGTGAAGGGGTGCGAAATTATCTTTCAGACGCTAGTGATGCCTCAACTCTTGACTATGACGGTGCTATTAAAATTGAATATCGCGGATCTTCATCAAGTCTATTAGATAAAAAACAATATGCTTTTACGCCCTATGACGAACTTGGGGCCAAAAATAATGTATCGCTTTTAGACATGCCGAAGGAAAATGACTGGATTTTAAATGGCCTTGCTTATGATGACTCATATATGAGAGATTTTATCAGTTATAAACTTTCAAACTTTACAGGTAATTATGCGTCCAGAGGTCGTTATTGTGAAGTGGTGTTAAATGGTGATTTTAGAGGTATTTATGTATTGCAAGAAAAATTAAAAGCAGATAACAATCGAATTGATATTAATAAAATTAAAGAAACCGATCTAACGTTCCCGAAACTCACGGGTGGGTATGTGACCAAAACTGATAAAACAGAAGGGTCGGATTTTGCTGCTTGGTCTATGGATAATTATGGAGGGTATCAAAGTAATTTTATTCATGAACATCCCAAGCCAACAACCGTTCAGTCAGAACAACATGAGTATATAAAGAATGAATTTGAAATACTTCAAGAAAAGATAGCGACTCCAAGCAATAGTTCCATTTCAAACGGGTATCCTTCCACGATTGATATCCCATCGTTTATAGATTTTATGATACTCAATGAGCTTGCATCCAATGCAGATGGATATGAGTTCAGTACGTTTTTTCATAAAGATCGTAATGGAAAACTAAGAGCAGGACCCATTTGGGATTTTAATCTAACTTTTGGTAATGATTTGTTTTTTTGGGGGCTCGACAGGAGCCATACCGATATTTGGCAATTTGATGATGACGGAAATGAGGGGCCTAAATTCTGGAAAGACCTCTTTGATGATGCGGTATTTAAGTGCTATTTGACGAAGCGTTGGCAAGAACTTACAGCGTTGGGAATGCCTTTGAATTCAATCGAAATTTTTGCATTTATTGATGTTACCACTACGCTCATTTCGGAAGCTGTCGAACGACAGGAAACAATGTCTGGTACAACAGGTGAGTTTGTAGATCAGATTTCAGAAATGAAAACATTTATTTCCGATCGAATCGAATGGATGTCGAGTCAGTTAACAGATACAAATTTGTGTGATAATGTCACAACCCCACCCTTGGTGATTTCTAAAATAAATTATAATCCTTTGGTAGATGCAAGTTTGGATTCAAGTGATTTTGAATTTATTGAAATTAAAAATAACAGCACCTCGACTATTGATTTAACAGGGATTTATTTTGGCGGTTTGGGATTCGTCTATCAGTTTGCAGACGGTCAAACCCTTTCTGGAGAAACTGCTATCTTTTTATCAAATGAAAGTGACTCTTTTAATGATCGCTATGGTTTTGAACCTTTTGGGGAGTTTTCGAGAAGCCTTTCTAATGATGGTGAAGATTTAATACTAAGAGACGCTTATGGAAATATTATTGATGAAGTGACCTATAATGATGTATTGCCATGGCCAGTGGACGCCGATGGCGCTGGGTCGTTTCTGAAACTTGTGAGTGTGGATTTAGACAATAGCTTGGCAAGTAGCTGGGTCGCAGTAAATGATACGACTGATAATTTATCGGTAAATTCTGTACAGTTTGAATCCTTTGTAAGCCTCTCTCCAAATCCCGTTTCGGATAAATTAAAAATAAAAATTTCGAAAGGAAAAATTTCGAGTCTCAAACTTTGGAGTCTTAATGGAAAATTATTTGACACCTATAAATATAATAATCAAAACGTAGAATTGGATTTAAGTGATTTTGAAAACGGACTTTACCTTTTGCAAATTCAAACCAACAGCGAATTATTATTTAAGAAAATAATTAAAAACTAAAAAACAATCATAGACAGTCACTTACAACCCAAAGCTGACGGATCTATTTTTCGACCCATGTGTTAACCGCTATATATGTCGGGATAACAGAACTTTTTGTTTGTCATTATTTATGATGTCATCGAATGCATAATGGATTCATCATTCAGTTTTAAAACCAACGCATACATGCACGCCACTGTAAAATTACAGTAAACTAATATCTAACT
>JAQXBT010000075.1 GCA_029252265.1 Flavobacteriaceae bacterium
TCTTTTGATTTTTCCAGTACCCGTTACTTTAAAACGTTTCTTGGCACTAGACTTGGTTTTCATTTTAGGCATTTTCTCCTTTTATTTAGTTGCTTCGCTTATTTTACTTTCTTTGGGGATATGAACATAATCATACGTTTCCCTTCTAATTTTGGCATTTGCTCTACCTTTCCTAAGTCTTCTAAATCTTGCGCTAAACGCAACAATAGAATTTGACCTTGTTCTTGATAAATAATCGAACGTCCTTTGAAAAATACAAAAGCTTTCAATTTAGCACCTTCTTTTAAAAACTTTTCAGCGTGTTTTCTCTTAAAAGCATAATCATGATCATCGGTTTGTGGTCCAAAACGAATCTCTTTCACCACTACTTTAGTGGCTTTTGATTTGATAGCTTTATCACGCTTCTTTTGTTCGTAAAGAAACTTTTTGTAATCCATGACCTTACATACAGGAGGAACAGCGTTTGGTGAAATTTCAACCAAATCAACCTCTTGCTCTCTAGCGATTGCTAGGGCTTGAGATAAACTGTAAACACCAACTTCAACATTATCACCAACGAGTCTTAACTCTAATGCAGTGATTTTTCTGTTGATCTTGTGTTGATCTTCTTTAATAATTCTTAGAGGACCTCTGTCTCTTCTTCTACGTATTGCTATGGCTTTATATTTTAGTTAAACTTAAAATTCTTTTAATGTTTTTTTTATTTCTTCTTTTATAAGTGTTGAAAAAGCTTCCACACTAATCGTGCCTAAATCTTCACCACCATGCTTTCTAACACTTATCGTACCGTCGATTTCTTCTTGCTCTCCAACGATGATCATATAAGGGACTTTCTGCATTTCTGCGTCCCGAATTTTCTTACCCATTGTTTCACTTCTGTTATCAACCAGGGCGCGAATTTCGTTATTTTCTAGCGAATTTAAAACTTTTCGGGCGTATTTTTCATATTTCTCACTAATTGAGAGGATAATAACTTGTTCTGGCATCAACCAAAGCGGGAAATTCCCACCCGTATGCTCAATTAATATAGCCACAAATCGCTCCATACTTCCAAAAGGGGCACGGTGAATCATAACGGGTCTATGGAGTTCATTATCAGCGCCTTTATAGGTTAAATCGAACCGTTCAGGGAGGTTGTAATCCACTTGAATTGTTCCAAGTTGCCATTGTCTTCCAATCGCATCTTTAACCATGAAGTCTAATTTAGGTCCATAAAACGCAGCTTCGCCTGTTTCTATAATATAATCCAAGCCTTTGGCTTTTGCAGCATTGATAATTGCTTGTTCCGCTTTATCCCAAACGTCAGAATCTCCAATATACTTTTCTAAATTCTCTGGATCTCGAACAGAAACTTGAGTAGAAAAATTTTCAAACCCTAAGGCACTAAATACATAAAGCACAAGATCGATGACATCTTGAAATTCTTGATCTAATTGGTCCGGCATACAAAATATATGAGCATCATCCTGTGTAAAACCACGAACTCTTGTCAAGCCATGTAGTTCGCCACTTTGCTCGTACCGATACACAGTTCCAAATTCGGCGTATCGTTTTGGTAACTCTTTATAACTAAATGGTTTGGCATTATAGATCTCACAATGGTGAGGGCAATTCATCGGTTTCAATAAAAACTCCTCATCGTCTTTTGGCGTTTTGATGCTTTGAAAACTATCGGCTCCATATTTTTCATAATGACCCGAAGTGACATACAATTCTTTTTGACCAATATGAGGGGTGATTACCATTTCATAACCCGCTTTTTGTTGTGCTTTCTTTAAAAAGTCTTCCAAACGCGATCGCAAGGCGGCGCCTTTTGGCAACCACAATGGTAGTCCTTGTCCCACTTTTTTTGAAAACGTGAACAATTCGAGTTGTTTCCCTAATTTTCGATGGTCTCTTTTTTTAGCTTCTTCCAACAGAGCTAAATATTCTGTGAGTTCTTTTTGTTTAGGAAATGAAATGCCGTACACTCTGGTCAATTGTGTGTTGTTTTCATCCCCTCGCCAGTAAGCCCCAGCGACACTCAAAATTTTTACTGCTTTCACAATTCCCGTGTTTGGGATGTGGCCACCTCTACACAAATCCGTAAAAGAGGCGTGATCACAAAACGTAATCTCTCCGTCCGTAAGGTTTTCAATCAGCTCAACCTTATATGTGTTTTCTTCGTTTTTGTACTTTGTAAGGGCATCCGCCTTTGAAACTGATTTTATAGAGAACTCATGTTTGCCACGTGCAATCTCAATCATTTTATCTTCAATACGTTTGAAGTCTTTATCGGAGATCACTTGATCTCCCAAATCGACATCATAATAAAACCCATTTTCGATGGCTGGCCCAATAGATAGTTTTACTCCTGGAAATAATTCTTCTAAAGCCTGCGCAAGTATGTGAGAGGACGAATGCCAGAATGCTTTTTTTCCTGCAACATCATTCCATGTAAATAAGGTAAGACTTCCGTCGGTCGTTAATAGGGTAGACGTTTCAACGGTGACCTCGTTAAACTTTGCCGAAATAACATTTCGTGCGAACCCTTCACTAATATCCTTAGCGACGTCCAATACTGTAAGGTTTTCTTCATAAGACCTTATACTTCCATCAGGTAACGTAATGTGAATCATATTCTTTTTATAATAAGAGGCAAATATAGGGTGTCCTTTTTACTCTGACAATAGCATTTAATTTTTTTAATTTTTTTTATGTCTTTATTGAAAATAAAATACAATATTGTTTAATATTTTTACTAAAATATTAAACAATAATTCAATCTTATGAAAACTCACTATACCAAAGAACTATTGTTAATGCTGTTTTTATGTTGCGGAGCCACTTTGTTTTCACAAAATCAATATTGGGGAAAAACAACGAGCTCGAGATTTTCTGAAACAGAAATACTTCAAAGAACTTCGATGCCAAACTCTTTTAAGGTATTCCATTTAAACAGGGCTAAGTTTTCAGAGGTTTTGGATTTGGCTCCTTTGAAAAATTCAAATGCCCTCAATGCTCCGGTGGTTGTAGAATTCCCCATTTCTGACGGGTCGTTTCAACGATTCAGTATTACAGAATCGCCAATTATGCATCCAACACTTGCAGCCAAATACCCACAAATTAAAACGTATAAAGCCATTGGTATTGACGATCCTACAGCAACCATGCGATTTAGTGTGACCCAGTTTGGGTTGCATGCGATGAAATTATCTGGCATCGATGGCACTTCTTTTATTGATCCATACACGTCGGATCGCAAAAATTATATTATTTATAACAAAGGATCTCTTGATACAGATTATGGAAATTTTGAATGCTCTACCGACTCTGAGATCAATTCAGTATCTCAACGAGCCAACACTAAGCTTGATTTAGTAGACACCAATGATCAAAAATTAAGGACCTACCGATTGGCACTATCCTCAACGGGCGAATACAGTTCTATTTTTGCAGGTTCTGGGAGTGAATCAGAACAAAAAGCCAATGTTCAGGCACAAATGGCCATTACAATAAATAGAGTAAATGAAATCTATGAAAGGGATTTAGCGATCACACTCCAATTTGTAGCTAACAATGATGATATCATATATTTGGATGCAGCAACCGACCCTTGGGATAATGAGTATCATTATGCTACCCAAACTGAAATAGACACGACCATTGGAAGTGATTACTACGATATTGGTCATAATTTTAATATTTCTGGTGGTGGAAATGCGGGTTGTATTGGCTGTGTTTGCACGGATGGAATAAAAGGAAGGGGCTGGACTGGTAGTTTAAATCCTACCGGAGATGCTTTTGATATTGATTATGTGAGTCATGAAATGGGGCATCAATTCGGCGGGCGTCATACGATGAATTTTTGCTTTCGAGATAGCAATGGAAGCACTACAGTTGAGCCTGGCTCAGGGAGTTCCATTATGGGGTATGCTGGTGTTTGTGAAACGAATGTACAAAATAATACGGATGCTCATTTTAATTATGTGAATATAAGAGACATACAAAATAATGTGCAGTCTGGTACAAGTAGCGCCTGTGCCCAAGAAACAGAACTAATAAATCAAGCACCAGTTGCCGATGCAGGTTCCGACTACACAATTCCGAAGTCGACTCCCTTTATTCTTAGGGGCAGTGCTATAGATCCAGATGGGGTAGAATCGCTCACGTATAACTGGTCTCAAAACGATATTGAGATAGGACCGAGTTCTGGAGCTCCACAATCAAGCTGGACTGTTGGTCCTTTATATAGAGCAAAATTACCAACTGCATCTCCAAATAGATGGATGCCACAAATTAGTGACGTTGTTGCTAATAATCTAACCCCGACTTGGGAGGTGACCCCTTCAGTAGCGCGACAGATGCAGTTTTCATTCATAGTAAGAGATAATGGAAGTGGCTTTTCAATTGGTATTAGTCAGACCAGTTCCGATTTAATGAACGTTACTGTAGAAGATTCGGACCCATTTGTGATGACGGCTCCTAATACGGCTGTCACTTGGAATGTAGCTTCTACAGAAACAGTTACTTGGAACGTTGGACAAACAGACAATGTAACTATTAATTGTCAAACAGTACAGATTAAATTATCTATAGATGGCGGAATGACCTATCCAATCCTATTGTCAGGTAATACACCAAATGATGGCACTCAAGCTATTTCGATTCCCGATCATCAAACGACCACGGCGAGAATTATGGTTGAAGCAGCCGATAATATTTTTTATGACATCTCAGACATGAATTTTACAATAGGAGCAAGTCTTGCTCTTTCTGAGCAATCAATAGACAATTTCGTGGTAGTACCTAATCCGTCCAATGGCCAGTTTGGATTTAAACTACCTACATTATTTAATAATAATGTAAACGTTTTAGTCTATGATCTCCATGGAAGAGCGATTTATGACAAAGAATGTACAAATGAAGCACAGCGTTTCAAAACAGTGACACTAGCAAATGTGTCTCCTGGCATGTATTTTTTAAATATTTCTGATGGGGTTCGTAGTGTTGTTAAAAGAATAATCGTCAAATAAGTCCCCTAATAACTAACGTCAAAAAGTTTTAATATTTAAAGCTAAGACTTTTTTCTTATAAATTTAAGTTTGTAATGTCTTGTGATTCAGGTTATAAAACAGGGTATAAAAAAATAAACAAAAAAACGTTAAAAATAAAGGGTATTAAAGATAAAAAAGGTTGTATGTTTGCAGCCGCTAAAAAACGGTAGTTAATTAGTAAAGTTCTTATAA
>JAQXBT010000015.1 GCA_029252265.1 Flavobacteriaceae bacterium
CCCAAACGGATTATACATCGGCGAAGAACGTCTTGGAAATATGGTGATTACCATAGGAGGCGGAACGGAAACGAATCAATACGGCACCACGGTTACATCCCTGTCCGAAAATCAAATAAATGCGTCTGTATTTAGATCCTCAGATACTTACGATCTCATACCCTTAGCGGTTCAGATATCGCAACTATCTAAAGATCATATTGGGATATTTGTACAAATTGAAAATGCCGAATTTGAAGAGAACCTCAATGGAGAACGCTATTTTAATCCCTCTGAAAACTACGATACGAGTCGAACCATACAAACTTGCTCCGGAACAACCTATTCAACTTTTGATCTCGAAACGAGTTCTTTTTCTAGTTTTAAAAATGAATTGTTACCCACTGGAAATGGCACGGTCGCCGGAATTATTTCGAAAACCTATGATGGAAGTCGTTTAGTGCTGGCATTAAACACCACCGATGATGTCAATATGAACGCCATGCGATGTTCGTTATAGGTTTAACAGGCTTTTTATCGCCATTTGTGGACTTAGCTCATCAGAGCTTAATCTTACCACCACTCCCAATAGTTGCGGTTTTGACTTTCTTCGTGTTGAATATATAATTTGTGACTCCTTAAATTAATCGATTTCTTCACGGAGTGTTTTCTTAATATCCTGGATTAAATCATTTTGAATTGCAATGGTCTTATTTAAATTCGCATTGCGTTTAAATTCTTTAATTGTTTAGAGACCATCTTTTTCAAATAAGCTTTGGTGTGTTTTTTGCTCATAACGGTATATTTAAAATATTTAAAAAAAACCTTCAAAGGATCAAATGATGCTTTAAAAGCATTTTTAGAACACTAAAAATATTCAATTAAATATTACAAAGCATAAAACAACACCTAAGTCATTAAAAATGAAGTTATTATATTTAGCCATTAACAGTAATATTTATCTAAAATTATGAAAACCCAAACAGCCAAACAAATTACAGACGCAAATCGCAAAGCCATAAAAGAGGGTTTATTTCCGCCCTACACCAAACAGCAGCACGCCGCCGCCAAAGGTTTTGACCACGAAGATATAAGATATTGGAACTTTTGTTTAAACAGCATGGAAGCCTACACCAAAAAAGAATATACGATTTCGAAGGTTGCACCCCTCTAGAGTTGATATTGTGGAATAGGATTTTACCCGAAGCCGAGCAATTCACAAAACAGGAATACAGTGATAAATGTGGTTGTAGTGGCAAAGACTTCAAAGATTTCGTTATTTGGAACGGATGTTTACCCGAAGCCGAGCAATACACCGAAGACGAAATAAACAACCTGTAAGTAAATATTAAATACAATGAAGTAGATAACTTCTAAATACTAGTTCAGAACGAATGCTAGAACCTTAATTTTTTCTATATTTCCAGAATGAACTTTTTTAACCAACTTTATCTCACCGTTTTTAATCATTTTAAGGCGCGTTACAAACAAAAGGCAAATTCGATAGCGCTGTACTATGTTTCAATACTTCAGATTGCACTGCTGTTGTTAGGTGGAATTTTTTTTACTAAGTTTTTAGAACAAATGAAGGTCGTGGTGATGTCAAGCACAAACTCGGTGGTCCTTTTTTGTTTGATGGCACTTTTTATTCACTTCAAAAATTGGGTGAATTATAGCGGTCGTAAGCGGCGTATTTTAAACGCAAAACTCACCAATAAAAAAGATTTAGGGTATTCGATGTTTATTCTTTTGGTATTGCCTGTTGGGATTATATGTCTTTCAATATTACTACTTCAAACCCTTTAAATTCTTCTATTTTTTTTAAAAAATATTCCCATCATCTATGAATATCAGTCCTTTTAAAACTTTACCTTTGACCAATACATTTATATGATAGAGAAAAAAGATATTGATTTAGAAAAAGCAGTTTTAATCGGGGTGATTACTAAGTCACAAGATGAAACTAAATCTAAAGAATACTTAGAGGAGCTCGAATTTCTCACCTATACTGCAGGTGGAGACGTCCTCAAACGCTTTACCCAAAAAATGGAAAGACCCAATCCCAAAACATTTATTGGAACTGGGAAAATGGAAGAGCTACGCCATTTTATTGAGGAACATAAAGTGGGGACCGCTATTTTTGACGACGAATTGTCGTCTGCTCAAGAACGAAACATCAGTAAAATATTAAACTGTAAAGTCCTGGATCGCACCAATCTTATACTTGACATTTTTGCCCAAAGAGCACAAACAAGTTATGCTCGTACCCAAGTCGAATTGGCTCAATGTGAATATTTATTGCCACGATTAAAAGGAATGTGGACGCACCTCGAGCGCCAAAAGGGGGGTATTGGAATGCGTGGACCCGGGGAAACCGAAATTGAAACAGATCGACGTATTGTAAGAGAAAAAATAACCTTATTAAAGGCAAAGATTAAAAAAATTGATAAGCAAATGTCCGTTCAACGAAGCAATCGTGGTGCCATGGTTCGTGTGGCTCTGGTTGGCTATACCAATGTTGGGAAATCGACATTAATGAACGTGATAAGCAAATCGGATGTATTTGCAGAAAATAAATTATTTGCAACGTTAGACACTACCGTCCGAAAAGTGGTGGTTAAAAACCTACCCTTTTTGATGAGTGATACGGTTGGGTTTATCAGAAAGCTTCCAACTCAACTTGTAGACTCCTTTAAAAGTACCTTAGATGAGGTTAGAGAATCGGATCTCTTACTCCATGTGGTTGATATTTCTCACCCGGGTTTTGAGGAGCATATAGAATCTGTAAACCTTATTTTAGGAGAAATTAATGCGTTAGACAAGCCAACATTGATGGTTTTTAATAAGATTGATGCGTATGAAGCGGAGCCCTTTGATGAGACCGATTTGATTGCCGTTCGTACAGAGGCACACTATTCTTTGGAAGAATGGAAGTCGACTTGGATGTCCAAAATTGGCAAAAACTCCTTATTCATCTCCGCCCTCAATAAAGAGAATTTAGAAGATTTTAAAAAACGAGTTTACGATACAGTTCGTGAAATTCATGTGAAACGCTTTCCTTATAATCAGTTTTTGTATCCAGATTATGAGGAGACTATTGAATAAAAAAAATCCCGCAACTGCGGGATTTTTTTAGGAGTATTTTCTCTTAGAAATTATAATTGATACCAAGCCCGATGACTTGACGCGTTTGTAAACCTCTATAAGCATTGTCGTCATAAATGGTTTGATATGCTAACGTTGTTGAAATATATTTATTAATATTCATGACCAAATTCATCGTATAATCAACATCTACGTTTTGTGGATCGTCTAGATAATCTGAATAAAGGTTTAGAATATTTTCCATTGAAACATTTTTCATCAAATCAAGTTTGTAGTATGCTCCAACGGATGCTCCAAACTCATACCGTGTACTTTTTCCTTCATCGACTCCAAAATAAGCAGCTTCAGGTAAGGTAAGATCTTTATCGACAAAAATTAATTTAGAAGTTGCTGGCGCAATATTGACTCTTAGATTTTCACTTTTTTTCCATAACATTCCAGGTCCAAGTTGTAAATAACCTGGAGATAAAAACTTAGTGGGTCCTTCGGTGTCACTGTCTAAATCATCTGTAAACTGGGTTTTAAAGTTGAGGAACGCAGAATAAAACCAATACCCTTTTGCTTTTTTTCCTAAAACAGAATTCCATTCCAATCGATCATCCGATTTTTGAATGTCTTGGTCTTTAATTTTAGTAATGCCAAAAGCGGCTATGATTTTATTATCCCAAGACCAGTCCTCTTTGAGGTAATTGTAGTCGTAGTTGACGCCAATAGCTCCAGAAACATTACTCACGCCTCCAGCTATCCAGTTTTCAAAGGTTGATTGATTTACTAAAAAAGTAAAGGTTCCTCCTTTGGTCCAAACAGGAGTGGGAGTCTCAACATCTGTTGGATCTTGGGCATAAATACTTTGGAACTGTAAAATAAGAGCTACTAGTAAAATTGTTTTTTTCATGTGATTGTAGGTTTGGGGTTTAAAAAATTAGATGCAAATATATGAAAATAAATAGATCAAAAAGGAACGATCTTTATTGACTTTATGTTCTCTTATAAAGCGGAACTGAAGAACAGGCTTCGCCATACATAATTGATTTTGCAATTGGTTGTAGTCGGTCTATCAAAAAGAGATACGCATTTTGTGGAACGGGTTTATTTGAACAGCCTTTAATAATGACTGGTTTGTCTTTATAAAAAGAAAGTTCTAAATCATTTATAATTGGCTGATATAGTGAGGTTTCTAAGGCTTCTAAGTCGCCAACAACAACCTGTTGTGCAATCCCTGATAATTTGATTCTTACCAACATATACGCCCATCCAGGGATGATGGCGTCGGTTGTGCAATGAAGTGCAACGAATTGATTTTTGTAGATGGACCAGTCCTGGGCAATGACAAACGCTCTAAATTCTTTTTCACGAAGTACTAAGCCTTCATAGAGCCAATCTTTGATGTCCAGATAAACTCTTTCACCCTTTGGGTAATAATCCTCTAAATCAATTGTCATTAGAGCACTTTTTGCAACGCGATTTACAATTTCTCCACTCATTATTTTAAAGCATTCCAAGTTCTAGTTTGGCTTCTTCACTCATCAAATCTTGGGTCCATGGGGGGTCAAAAGTAATTTCGACTTCTGCATCTTTCACCGCATCTATTGATTTAATTTTCTCTTCTACTTCCAGTGGAAGGGTTTCAGCCACAGGACAGTTTGGGGTCGTTAACGTCATTAGAATTTTCACTTCATAATCTTCATTTACAAATACGTCATAAATTAGACCTAACTCATAAATATCTACGGGAATTTCTGGATCAAAAATGGTTTTTATGACACGAACTATTTTTTCTCCTAAAGCATTTACGTCAATTTTTTCGGTACTCATAATCCTATTTGTGTTTGATATGCAAGTGCATACATTTTTATTTGTTTTATCATACTCACCAATCCGTTGGCTCGGGTAGGGGATAAGTGCTCTTTAAGACCAATCTCATCGATAAAATCCGTATTTGTTTTTAAGATCGTTTCGGGATTTTGGTTCGAAAACACCCGAATCAAAATGGCCACTATGCCTTTTGTTATAATGGCATCGCTATCGGCAGAATATACCACTTTATCATTTTCTAGATCGGCATGAAGCCATACTTTACTCTGACAGCCTTTGATAATATTGTCATCTGTTTTAAATTCCGAATCTATGATGGGTAATGATTTCCCTAGTTCGATCATGTATTCATAACGTTCCATCCAATCGTCAAACATGGAAAACTCGTCAATCAATTCGTCTTTTATCGTTTTAATATTCATATTGCAAAAATACAATTCTTAAATTGGAATTTTTAATTTTCTTGAATAGATAATAGGTGTTCTACTAACGCTTTTATTTCAGATGGAGGATATTTATGGTCAAAATTGTTGGATTGAATCGTATCTCCTTTTTTGATAATCGTTAATTGTGCAAAAGCCGCTCCGTCGTATTGTCTATAATTGGTTGGCGATTTTAGTGTTGGTAAACTCGTTAGATTAATTTGATCCAACAATTTCATGCATTTATTCCATTCGCCGTCCTTTAAATCTTTTGAAATAGCATTTAACTTTTCATAATCTTTGAATTCTGTTAAACGATTTTTATTGACACTAATCTCTAAAAAATAGCCCCGGGTATGAGCGCCATATAAAAGCTCAATTTCATTTTGTATTGATTTTTTTTCGCTGTTTTGGATCCGAGCATTTTTTTTTGAATGACAGCCCGTCAACAAAACAATCAATGTAAAACAAATGAGAATGGGTTTCATAGGCGTTTAAATTATGAATAAGAAGTTTTTTAATGTACTAAAATCTAAACTAACGTAGCATCATCGCCGCCTTTTTAAGCGCTTCCACAAAAGTGTCTATTTCCTCTTTAGTATTATAAAAACAAAACGAAGCTCTTGCGGTTCCTGAAACTTCAAAGTAGTCCATAATAGGTTGTGCACAATGTTGACCCGTGCGAATGGCAATTCCTAGTTTGTCTATAATAGTTCCAATATCATAGGCATGAACACCGTCTATATTAAATGAAATGACAGAAGTTTTATTCGTTTTTGGACCATAAATTCGCATGCCTTCGATCGCATTTAGTTGTTCAGTGGCATATTCCAATAGCTCATGTTCATACGATGCAATCGCGTCAAATCCGATCCCATTCATATAGTCGATCGCAGCGCCAAAAGCAATACCGCCACAAATATTAGGCGTCCCTGCTTCAAATTTATGAGGCAGTCCTGCATAGGTCGTTTTTTCGAAAGTTACTTCGGAAATCATTTCGCCTCCACCCTGATAAGGAGGTAGTTTATGTAACCATGATTCTTTAGCATACAGCATTCCAACACCTGTTGGGCCACACATTTTGTGCCCTGAAGTCACATAAAAATCAACATCCAAGGCTTGAACATCTGGTTTGATATGTGGACAGGCTTGTGCCCCATCTATTAAAATGGCAGCGCCTACTTTATGGGCTTTCTCAATCATTTCCTCAATAGGATTAATCGTTCCTAGTGCATTGGAAATATGGTTGACAAACACCAATTTTGGGTTTAAAAGTAAGAGTTCGTCATAGGCATTCATGTCCAGCGAACCCTCTGAAGTCATTGGAATCACTTTTAAGCTTGCCTTGGTTTTTTCGCACAACATTTGCCATGGCACAATATTACTGTGATGCTCAAGCGCCGATACCAGAATGGTGTCGTTTTCTGTTAAAAAAGAAGCAAACCCATTTGCCACTAAATTAATACTGTGGGTTGTTCCAGATGTGAAAATAATTTCGTGTGCATGCGTTGCATTAAAATGCTTTTGAATGGTGTGGCGTGCGTTTTCGTATTTATCGGTGGCTTCCTGACTTAAAGTGTGGACGCCTCTGTGAATGTTTGAATTGTAATTTGAATAATAATCGATAATGACGTCTATGACTTGTTGAGGCGTTTGTGAAGTTGCCGCATTGTCCAAATAAATCAATGGTTTTCCGTTGACGGTTCTGGAAAGGATTGGAAAATCGTTTCGAATCGTTTCAACATCAAATAGTGTATTTGAATTTTGGTCGTTCATTATAAATCAAATCCGATATTAACCCCTAATTTTTTAGCGATTAATGAATTAATTCTATTTTTAAGTTGTGGAATTTTTACACTTTCCAAAACGTTATTTGCAAAGGCATACATTAAAAGTGCTTTGGCTTCTTTTTCAGGAATTCCTCTAGCACGTAAATAAAACAGTGCGTTTTCATCTAACTGTCCAATTGTACATCCGTGTGAGCATTTTACATCATCTGCAAAAATTTCCAATTGGGGTTTTGTGTTGATACTTGCTTTGTCGCTTATAAGCAAGTTATTATTCGCCTGAAATGCATTGGTTTTTTGAGCTTTTTTATTAACCAACACCTTCCCATTAAAAACTCCAATTGAGCTGTCTCCAAAAATACCTTTATAATCTTGATGGCTTTCACAATTTGGTTCAATATGATGTACCAACGTATTGTGGTCGACATGTTGTTTGTTTCCAATAATGGTGACCCCATTTAAGGTAGAGTCAATATGCTCCCCGTTTTGATAGAAGTTTAAATTATTTCGGGTTAATTTTCCTCCAAAACTAAAGGTGTGAACCGACACATGACTCTCTCTCTTTTGGTCTATAAAAGTGCTATCTATTAGCGATGCATTTTCTTTATCATTTTGAACTTTATAATAATCGACAACCCCTCGTTTAGCTGCGAAAATTTCGGTTACACTATTGGTCAAGGTTGGGTTGTCTGTGAGACTCTGGTGCCGCTCTATGATCTGAACATGCGCATTTTCATCCACAACAATTAAGTTTCTAGGTTGAAGCAAAAGAGCTGCTTCATTCCCCGTAGAAAAATGAATAATTTGGATGGGTTTTTCAACCAATTTATTTTTAGTGATATGGATGTAAGCCCCTTCATTTGAAAACGCGGTGTTCAATGACGTTAAGCTATCTTTTTGAGCGATTTTATTGAAATAATTTTCAATAACTAACTGATATTTTGGCTTGCTCAAAGCAGCTGACATTAAACAAATATCGATGCCTTCATGCGTGGTTTCAGAAAGGTGAGATGCGTATTTGCCATCGACAAATACAATTTTGTAGCTGTCAATATCATGAATAAAATACGGCTGTACATCTTTATATTCAACTGCAAATTCTGTTTTTGCAAATACACTAAAATCTTCTTTTAAGACTTTTCTTAAAGAAGTGTATTTCCATGCCTCGTCTTTTTTGGCTGGAAAACCTACCAGTTCAAAGCGTTTGATCGCTTCTGTACGCATATCGTGTACAAAAGTGTTGTCTAATGAAATTTGATTTTCAAAAGCAATAAAAGAGGATACTAATTTTTCTTTAAGTTCCATAAAGGCAATGTGTTCTTTTAATTTTCAGCTTCTTGTTTGATCCAGTCGTAGCCTTTTTCTTCTAATTCAAAGGCGAGTTCTTTGGTTCCTGATTTTACAATTTTTCCATTGTGAAGTACATGCACAAAATCGGGTACGATATAATCGAGAAGTCGTTGGTAATGTGTAATTACAACCACGGCATTGTCATTTGTTTTTAGCTTGTTGACGCCATTGGCCACAATCCGAAGCGCATCAATATCAAGTCCAGAATCGGTTTCATCAAGAATGGCTAGCTTGGGTTCTAACATGGCAATTTGAAAAATTTCATTTCTTTTTTTCTCACCTCCAGAAAACCCTTGATTTAAGGATCGAGATAAAAATTTACGATCGATTTCAAGTAATTCAGATTTTTCACGAATCTTTTGAAGCATTTCTTTTGCTGGCATGTCCTCTAAACCTTTTGCTTTACGCATTTCGTTTAGTGAAGTTTTCATGAAGTTTGTGACGGTGACTCCTGGAATTTCTACGGGGTATTGAAAGGATAAAAAGATTCCTTCATGCGCGCGTTCTTCGACCGAAAGTTCGTCAATGTCTTGGCTTTCAAAAATAATTTGTCCTTTTTCAACTTCGTATTCTTCTTTTCCAGCTATGACAGAAGCTAAGGTACTTTTTCCAGAACCATTGGGTCCCATTATTGCGTGAACTTCTCCTGGTTTTATTTCTAGATTGATGCCTTTAAGAATTGACTTGCCGTCAATATTTGCATGTAAATCGGTGATTTTTAACATAGTTATTCTGTGCCTAATTTTATAATATTCTCAGTTTCTTTTCCTGCAGAAATGCTGATAATTTCAACAATTTCTATTTTATTTTCCCATAAAATCTTGGGATCTTCTTTTGTAGATAAAACCCCTCTTACTTCAACACTTACCATGTCGGTATCGGATGTTTTAAGTGGCGCTGCCTTTTCATTTAATTCTTTAGCGAGATCATTTAAGATCACTCCATAAATTTCGGAATCATTTTGCAATACTGCCGCATCTTCAAAAAAGATATAATTGCCTTTGATGGTTGTTAAGTCACCAGAGATTTCATTTGAGTTTTTCGGGTTGTTTTTGCAACTTAAAATGGATGCTACAAAAACGAATACTAATAAATGTTTCATTTTTTTAAAGTTTATCCTACAGAACCTTCGAGGCTTATTTCTAATAACTTTTGAGCTTCTACAGCAAATTCCATTGGGAGTTTGTTTAAAACGTCTTTACTAAAACCGTTTACAATTAATGCAATGGCTTTTTCTGTTTCAATTCCTCTTTGATTGCAGTAAAATATTTGGTCTTCCCCAATTTTACTAGTGGTGGCTTCATGCTCTATTTGAGCTGTTTTATTTTTGACTTCGATGTATGGAAATGTGTGTGCGCCACATTCATCTCCCATTAGTAAACTGTCACATTGCGAGAAATTTCGAGCGTTTTCTGCTCTTGAACTTACTTGAACCAATCCTCGATAACTGTTTTGCGATTTCCCTGCAGAAATCCCTTTACTAATAATTGTTGATTTTGTGTTTTTCCCTAAGTGAATCATTTTGGTACCAGTATCCGCTTGCTGATAATTATTGGTGACTGCAATCGAGTAAAATTCACCGACCGAATTATCGCCCTTTAGTATACATGAAGGATATTTCCAAGTAACTGCACTTCCAGTTTCTACTTGTGTCCAAGAAATTTTGGCGTCTTTTTCACAGATCCCACGTTTGGTTACAAAATTATAAACTCCGCCTTTGCCTTCGGCATTTCCAGGGTACCAGTTTTGAACCGTTGAATATTTTATTTCTGATCTGTCTAAAGCAATTAGCTCAACAACAGCCGCGTGTAGTTGGTTTTCGTCTCTACTAGGAGCTGTACAGCCTTCTAAATAACTCACATAACTTTCTTCATCAGCAATTAAAAGGGTGCGTTCAAATTGACCTGTTCCTGCCTGATTAATTCTAAAATAGGTAGAGAGTTCCATTGGACATCTAACGCCCTTAGGAATGTAGCAAAAACTACCATCACTAAATACAGCACTATTTAGGGCTGCATAATAATTATCGGTTGTTGGGACTACTGTTCCTATGTATTTTTTGACGAGTTCAGGATGTTCTTTGATGGCTTCAGAGATACTCATAAAAATGATTCCCTTTTCGCTTAACGTCTTTTTGAAGGTGGTCGCAACCGAAACCGAATCAACAACAATATCCATTGCGACATTGTTCATCATTTTTTGTTCATCGACTGAGATTCCTAATTTTTTATACATGGCGAGTAAGTCGGGATCGACATCGTCTAGTGTTTTGTTAGGGTCTATAGATGTAGGGGCTGAGTAGTATGCAATCGCTTGAAAATCAGGTTTTTGATACGTTACGTTTGCCCATTCTGGTTCTTCCATTGCTTTCCAAACTTTAAAAGCCTCCAAGCGCCATTGGGTCATCCACTCCGGTTCCTCTTTCTTTTTAGAAATGGCTCGCACGATGGATTCGTCAAGGCCAATAGGAAACGTCTCAGAATCTATATCTGTATAAAAACCATATTCATACTCTTTGGTTTTTAATTCTTCTCTTAAATCATCTTCTGTGTACTTACTCATACGATTTATTAAATTTTACTATAAAGAAAAAGATTCTCCACACCCACATGTACGATTTGCATTGGGGTTATTAAACACAAAACCAGCACCGTTCAGCCCGCCCGAATATTCTAAGGTCGTACCAATGAGGTATAAAAAACTTTTTGTGTCGACGACGATTTTAACGCCGTTGTCTTCAAATAGTTTATCGCCTTCAATCTGAGATTTATCAAACTTCAAATCATAAGATAACCCCGAGCAACCTCCGCTTTTCACGCCAACTCGTACATAATCATTGGTCGGGTCAAATCCGTCATCTTGCATTAATTGCAAGACTTTACTTTTTGCTGTTTCAGATACTTTTATCATAATGCTTATATAGATACTTTCTAAATAGGGCACAAATATACAACATATAGAGGGGATTTCCATACATCCTAACATTATATTAATAGATGGGTTTATAGGATTTTCCTATGGGTTAGAAAAGCTCGGATTACTAATGAAGTCCTCGTCAGATAAAGTTAAAAGAAAGGCCTTAAGGTTGGCTTTTTCTTCAGAGCTGAGTTGTACACCTCCTTGTTGCACTTTTTTCATCAAGGGGTCAATTGTAGGTGAGTTTTGAAGTCCTTCGCTATAATGATTTATCACTGCGTCAAGGGTTGCAAAGCGGCCATCATGCATATAAGGTCCCGTAAAGGCTAAATTTCTTAAGGACGGAGATTTGAATTTCCCATTATCGGCTGGATCTCCAGTGACACGACCAAATCCTCGATCTGTAATATTTGAATCTAATCCGTTATTGTGAAATTTATTATCGGTCCAAAGTGGGTTGTTTTCACTCCCGTGACAATGAAAACAATCGCCTTTAGATTCGTCCATAAAAATGTTAAAACCATCGATTTCTTCAGGACTTAGGGTTGCAGTTCCTAATAAATACTTGTCAAATTTTGAGTTTGCTGAGATAAGAGTTCTTTCAAATTGAGCGATGGCCTTTGAAACTAATACAGAGTCTATTGGGATGTTTCCAAATGCATTATCAAAAAGCTGAGGATACTCAAGGTGTTGTTGTAGTTTTTTAGAAACTTCTGGCCAAGTGGTGTGCATTTCGATAGGATTAGTGACGGGTTCAAAGGCCTGTTTTTCAAGTCCTGATTCACGACCATCCCAAAAAAATCGATCTTCATAATTCCATGCTAAATTGAATAATGGCATTGAATTTCTGTGACCAAAAAGGCCATCAATTCCATCACTAAATCGGGTGCTATCTGTAAAAGCGTTGTTAGGATCGTGACAATTGGCACAGGCTTGGGTATTGTCTGCGGATAAAATGGGGTCGAAAAACAATTTTTTCCCTAGCAATACGCCTTCTTGTGTTTGAGGATTATCAAAAGGAATAACGGGGTCAAGAATAAGGTCTTTAAAAAGTTGAGGGATTTGCAGTGGACTCGCTGTTGGCGTATTCACATAGGAGTCTGTGGGTGCATCACTGCACGAAATAATACACAAGGCCAGTAAAAAAAAGATAGAATATGACTTTGTGTAATTCATTTATTGTTAATTAATGTCTTCTAAAGAAAATACGTTTTGTCCGTTTTCATGTATCAAAATTTGCGCAGTTGAATTTGGCATTAGCATTTGATTATATTCGTTTAGATCCCAGTTATTGGGGTTTTTAAACCATTCTGCAATATTCATTGAAATGTGAAATACCACGTCCGTATTTATAGTAATCTCTCCTAAATCAACCTGAATATAAGTATCTTTTGGAAATGTTGGGTTTTCTCCAGCATTATTATTTGCTCTGATTGCATGGTAGTTATAGCCTTGTGTTTGATTATCATTATTTTTAAACTTACCGTCTAATTGCATGTAATGATATCCGCCCCCTAGCATCACAGGAACATTCCAGGATGCCGTATTTAGGTCGGGGTAAGCACCCTCTTTGTTTTTTTCATTATTAAACCCAAACACAAAAGAAACATTACGATAAGTACCCGTAAGAATTTTATTCGTTGGTGTATAAGATAGGTTTGTTTGATTGGTCACATCTACGAGGTTATAGCCGTCCAATAAAATCGTATGACCACTGGTTTCTGTAAAGACAACATAAGAAATTAGATAGCGTAAGCGTTCTATGCTCAAAAGTTCTCCATGCGCATTTGTGAATTTTAAATCATTAAAATCGGAATTAGTAACTGGAGTGTCGTCCCAGTGATGAGAAAAGTTGAAAGTTGCATTGACTGGTGTCCGTGAGTCGATAGAGTCGTCGTCTCTACAACTAATCAGAAGGAAGAGGCTTATAGTTAATAAAGTATAGGTTCGTTTCATTTTAATTTAAGTATCAAGAGGTCTGTAAATCCTTTATTTTCTAAATTATTTTCATTTGAGCTAGAGGAATCTCCAACAGCTACGATCGTTTGATTATTTAATTCAACAGTGTCATAAAAGAAATCTATTTCACTTCCTCCAATTGTTTTTTGCCAGTCTAAACCTCCACTACGGTCGATTTTTAATACCCATGCATCATTTTGCCCACTATTATTAGTGAGGTTTCCATCGGTACTTCTTGAACTTCCAGAAATTAAAAATCCGTTATCTTCTGTTTTTGAAATGGACCTGCCTACATCAAAACTAGTGCCACCTAGTGTTTTTTCCCAAAGTACCGTTCCTTCTGGGGTTATTTTAATCACCCATAAATCAGCGGCTCCATTGTTTTTAGAAACGTCAAAATCATCACTTCTAGTATCTCCAACAACCAAATAGTTTCCGTCGGATGTTTGGCTAATGGCTCGGGCTTCATCAGTTTCACTCCCTCCAAACGATTTTTCCCAAATCAATTCTCCAGTATTTGAAATTTTAATCACCCAAAAATCATAGCCTCCGTGATTATTTGAAATATCGACATCAGCACTGTCAGAAGAGCCTACAATTATATAGCCACTATCTTCTGTTTGAATTGCGTCATAGGCCGTATCCGTAAACGTCCCGCCATAGTAGTTGCTCCATTGCTTGAAGCCGTTTGCGTTTAATTTAATCACCCAGTAGTCGCCGCCTGCATGTCTGCGAGCTGTATTAGCTTTTCTATCGCCTTGACCGTTTGATGCAGATACATCCAAGACTCCAGTCAGTAAATAGCCATTGTCATTGGTTTGAATAATAGAGTATGGAGTGTCACTCCCTGCAAATCCATAAGCATATTCCCAGGAAATCGATCCGCTCGCATCTAGCTTTGTGATCCAAAAATCTTCGTAGCCCAAATTCTCTGAAACGTCCCCGTCACTACTTTTGCTTTTTCCAATAACCGCATAACCACCATCGGAAGTTTGAATTAAATCAGATCCTCGATCGTCCTCACTTCCTCCATATGTTTTTTGCCACTCTAACGTATTAGCCTCGTTAAATTTTAAGAGCCAATAGTCATAAGATTCATTGAGCTTACTTGTAACATCACCGTTCATGCTTTGGGTGTATCCTAAAACAGCATATCCGCCGTCGTTTGTTTTATTGACCGCTTGCGCACTTTCATTTTTTGACCCGCCTAGAGTTAATACAAAATCAGTTTCTAAAGTTGTTTTTTGAGGCGTTTCAGGACCACTGTCATTAGAGCAACTTGTAATTAATAAGATACTTAATTGAAATAAAAACAAATTAAACTCAGAGCGCATAAAGTATAAAATTAAAAGTCACTTCTTCGAATTATAAATAAACCTCTATTAATATCACTAATGACTATGTTTTCACTTGCAAAATAAGGGTATACATTCCAAACGCCATCAAATGCGGCAGTGTCACTTTCTGGGTAGGTGTCAAAATATCCAATCTCAGTGAAAGTTTGTGATTCAATTTGAGAGATGTCAATAATCCGAACACCAGCTCTGTAGTTTGCTAAATAGTACTTATCTCCTTTTGTATAACCATTGTGGTCAATGGCTGCGGTTGGGCCAAAATAATTAAAGCTAAAAGACGGATTATCAAGGTCTTTAAAATCAAATACTAGAGTTTTTGTGTTGTTTCCAAAATCTCGTTCATCAAATTCATCTCCCACAATAAAATAGTTAAAATCTTCGGTAAACCAACCTTGGTGCGTGTAGCCAATATTTGAATAGCCAATAGTTGATATAATGATTGGATTCGATTTATCTGTAATATCTGCAATTACAATTTCGTTCTCATTACTACCTACTAATATTTCTTTTCCAACATAGTCAGAATCTGGTCCTGTATAAGTAATGACTTGTGCGTCATGAGAATAGCCTCCAGCTCCAAATCCGCCTTCAGAAATAGGCATGGTAGGGTTTTGAATGTTTACAAATAAGGCGCCTCCAGCATAGGTGCCAGTCCGGGATGTTCCAACGATATAGGCATAACCAGACGTTTCGTTAATAACAATGTTGTGAGCCCTTCCAAAATCTGTAAAATGGGTATCAGCAGTAAAGGTTTCGGGAGGGGTTGAAACAGCTCTCAAGCGAGTGAGGTCAAAAACTTGCATGCCGTGTCCAGAAGCTTCACTAACGATGAAGGCATGATTTTGGTATACTTTAATATCTCTCCATGAACTGTTTACGGTAGCGGTTGGTAAGACGCCAACAAGTATGGGAACTACAGGATTACTAATGTCTACAAAAGCAGTGTGAGAAGTCAGTCCAACTAACGCATATTCTTTATTGGTACTTGGGTCGGTCCAACCCCATGAATCGTTCGCGATTAGATCTTCTGCGCTTCCACTATCGGTTAGTTCTTGTAATGACAGATGGCTCATTAAGTCATAACCACCACAAGGGTAGTCGCCTGCCATTCCGTTTTCGCAAGGGGATGTGGGTATAAATCGTTGTTCAGAGTTAGAGTCCGTTGCTTCATCCGCACAGGACACGGAAATTCCGATACTTATAAAAAGACATACTATTTTTAAAAAAACAACTTTCATAATCTTAAATTTACAGTGAATTCGCGGATGTAATTTACATCAAAAAATTATACAAGAACCAAAATGAGTTTAATTATGTCTCTTTTCTACATGAAATCTACCAAAAGCGTCTTATTTTTGCAGTATGATTGAAGATAAAAACCAAGAAAAAACAGCCTTAAGTAGTTTAGGTGAATTTGGATTAATAGACCATTTAACCAAACAATTTTCCGACAAAAACAGTTCTACTATTAAGGGGATTGGCGATGACGCAGCCATATTAGATTTTAAAAACAAATCGGTGGTACTTACAACGGATTTGTTAGTGGAAGGCGTTCATTTCGATTTAAGTTATATGCCTCTAAAGCATTTGGGGTATAAAGCAGTGATGGTCAATTTATCGGATGTGTATGCGATGAATGCAAATGCAACTCAAATAACGGTTTCGATAGCAGTTTCCAATCGGTTTTCACTCGAAGCACTCGAAGCTTTATACGAAGGAATTCATAAAGCTGCTGAGGTGTATGGTGTGGATGTTGTTGGAGGCGACACGACCTCTTCTACGACAGGGTTAATGATTTCTGTGACCGCTCTTGGTGAAGTAGATTTAGAGACGGTTGTAAAACGAAGTGGAGCAAAACCAAACGATTTGCTGGTTGTGAGTGGAGATCTAGGAGGTGCTTATTTAGGATTACAGGTTTTGGAGCGTGAAAAAGAAGTGTTTAAAGTCAACCCTAACAGTCAACCGGATTTGGATGGGTATACATACATTATCGAACGTCAATTGAAGCCCGAAGCTCGAAAGGACATCGTGAAACTTCTTAAAGATCTTAAAGTTGTACCAACGTCTATGATTGATGTGAGCGATGGTTTATCTTCTGAAATTATTCATTTATGTAAACAAAGTAAAGTAGGATGTGACCTCTATGAAGATAAAATTCCGTTAGACCCACAAGTCATTTCAACTTGTGAAGAATTTAATATGGACAGCACAACCGTTGCACTAAATGGTGGAGAGGACTATGAACTTTTAATGACTATTTCTCAAGAAGATTTTCCAAAAATTAAAGCCAATCCAAACTTAACTATTATTGGATACATGACAGATTCAAGTACTGGAATGAACTTGGTCACACGTGGCGAAACCAAAATTCCGATCACTGCTCAAGGATGGAACGCGTTGAGTTCAGATTCTGAGTCATAAATTTTTATCTCCAACGAAAACTTTCCATCAAGTGTTTTAAATCTTTTTGGATATAATTGACGGCTGGAAGTATGGAATCATAGTTGGGCTTTGTTTCAAAATAAAGTGCTCCTGACACAAAATGCCGTGTACTGTCGGTTACATAAAACTGAGATTGTGACGCCACATTTCCTTTAAGTTCAAAAAACATTCCATGCAAGTTCTGCGCCGCGTTTTCATATTTGCGTTCTGAGATTTCATCCGCTACTTGTACGTGTTTTTGAGTCATTTTTCTCGCGTCAGATATGTATTTTTCGACATTATCGTCTACTTTTTTATAATTGATAAAAACAGAGGCCTTTAATGTTGGGTACCGAAGAATAACCCCCTGAGGCATATTGTTTTTCTTAGAGATTGACACTTGAGCGAGTTTGTTTGTTTCGATCTCAAATGGTAAATTTAGTTGACTTTCAGAATAGGAAGCTTTTGGATACTCCAAGCTCAAAAATGCTTTTGGTTTTGGAACCATTATTTCATCACAAGAGAAACACATAAATAAACATAAAAGAACAGCAAATGGTTTCATTATTGTTTAAGATTAACTTTTAGTTGTTTGATCCGTTTATTACTAAGCACCTCTACAGTAAAAGTGTATGTTTTAAATTTAATTTCACTGTTTACTTTTGGGAAACTTTTTGAAATTTCAAGCACAAATCCGGCTAAGGTTTCTGCTTCGCCTTTTTCATCTTCAAAAACAGATTCATCGTCTAGCTTGATAATTCTATAAAAATCTTTTAGAGTAGTTTTACCTTCAAAAACATAATTATAGGCATCCAACTTTGAGTATATTAAATCATCATCATCAAATTCATCACTAATATCTCCTACAATTTCTTCAATGACATCTTCTAGTGAGACCACTCCTGAAGTGCCACCGTATTCATCGACTACGATTGCTAAGTGAATTTTTTTCTCTTGAAATTCGACCATGAGGTCGTCGAGTTTTTTATTTTCTGGCACAAAAAAGGGCGCTCTTAATAAAGTTGTCCAATCAAATTGTTTTTTTTGAAGATGAGGTAATAAATCTTTTACATATAAGATCCCAACAACCGCATCAATACTTTCATTATACACAGGGATTCGAGAGTATCCATGTTTTATAATTTCTGGAATTATTTTTGAATATTCGATCGACTGGTCTAGGGCAAAGATGTCAATTCGAGGACGCATAACCTGCTTGGTGTCTGTGTTGCCAAAGGATACAATGCCTTGTAGTATTTTTTGTTCTTCTTGAGTGGTGTCTTCCTCACTAGCTAACTCAAGGGCTTGGGATAAATAATCAACATTTAAACTTGATTTTTGTTTCCCCAATTTTTTATGAATGCCTAAAGTTACTTTTTGCATCGGGATGCTAATCGGCGAAATAATCACATCTAAAACCTTTAAAGGATAGGCCATAAATTTTGAAAACTTTAGATTGTTTCGATTGGCATATACTTTGGGTAAAATCTCACCAATCATTAAAATCAAAAAGGTGATTAATATAACTTCAATAAAAAATACTATGTCAATTTTAAAAAATCCTAAGTTTAATTCCGAATCAATCCCATCAAATAGTTTTTCACTCAGTGACGCAAACAAAATGACGATGGCAATATTTATAAAATTATTTGCAACCAGAATAGAGGCTAGTAATTTTTTTGGTCGTTTTAGAAGCTCAATAATAATCTCAAATGATTTTGATTTTGTTTCTTTAGCCTCGTCTAAATCTTTTTGTGTCAGTGAAAAAAGAGCTACTTCAGCACCAGAAATTAGGGCAGACGCAAGCAAAAGTATAGCAAGAGCTATGCTGCCAGTGAGAAGCGTAGAATCGAAATCAGGTAATAAACTAAAGGGTTCAGGGTCCAATTATAAAATTTTAGTGGAACAATTAAAATGGAAGGTCGTTGGGTTGTTCCTGAATTCCTTCAGGCTTTTCGGGGTTAGATTTAGGGGGGGAGTCTGCTGTGGTTGCTCCTGGTTTTGCAGCGTCATTTTTGGTAGTTAAAAAGGTAAAATCAACACATTGAATTTCGGTAGAATACCGGTCGTTGCCTTTGTCGTCCTGCCATTTCCGAGTCTTTAAACGTCCTTCAATATAAACCTTGTCTCCTTTGTTAAGGTATTTCTCACAAATTTCGGCAGCTTTGTTTCGCACTACAATATTGTGCCATTCTGTGTTTGTAACTTTTTCATTTGTTTGCTTATTTGTGTAGGTTTCATTGGTGGCCAACGGAAAACGGCCAATACAATTTTTATCATCAAAATAATGCATTTTTATAGCATCTCCAAGGTGTCCAATGAGCATTACTTTATTTAAGGTTCCAGACATAATAGCGAATGTTAGATAGAATAAGTTAAGTTTAAATTAATGATATAAAGATATCTAAAAATTACAAATGCTCGTGCTTAAAGTTGAAAATTATTTATAAACCGATCGATAACAATTGGCACAGGAAGTGTTTTAATATCAGACCAATTTATGGCATTTTCAGTAGATTTAGTGGTGTTGATGATCCAAAATTTAATATGGAGTTCCTGATGGGATAGTTTGTGAATAATATCAGTCGTATTATAAAGTATTATTTTTTTGTGAGAGACCTCCAATTTATCAGCCAATTCTGGGTGTTTCAAGAACGCGTCTTCAGACACTGACGATGGAGTTTCAATGAGTGGAAACTGGTACAGTTGCTGCCAAATTCCTTTCTCGGTACGTTGTTCTAAAACCGTTTTCTGGTCATCGGAATTCATCACTAGAAAGTTAAAATACTTCTTAGAAACCTTTGTTTTTTTGAGTTTTACCGGTAAATCCTTAATCGATCCAGTTGCATAGGCACTACAGGAAGCTATCAACGGGCACTCATTACAGTTGGGAGATTGTGGTTTGCACTGACGCGACCCAAATTCCATAATGGCTTGGTTATAATCGCCCAAATGTGTGGGTGGTAATAACGACTGCGCCAGAGATTTAAATAGCTTGATGCCTTCAGTACTATTAATGGGAGTGTCAATGCCAAAATAACGAGCCAAAACACGGTATACATTGCCGTCAACAACAGCAACCGATTCTTCATAGCAAATAGAAGCGATGGCACTCGCGGTATAATCGCCAACCCCTTTTAGGTTGAGTAGAGAGTTGTAGTTTTTTGGAAAAACGCCCTTTAAGTTTTCAGTAATATGTTTGGCTGTAAAGTGCAGATTTCTTGCGCGTGAATAATAGCCAAGGCCTTGCCAAAGATTCAAGATTTCTGTTTCAGAGGCATTTGCAAGCTCCTGAACAGAAGGATAATTTGCTAAAAATGCTTCATAATAGGGGAGTCCTTGTTTGACTTGTGTTTGTTGTAAAATAATTTCTGATAACCAGATATTATAGGGGTTTTTAGAGGTTCGCCAAGGCAATTTTCTTTTATGTATTGAATACCAGTTAGTTAATATTGAATGAAAACTCATTTTGAAATTGGTTGAGTAGCAAAAATAATCTTTTAATATATTTAATTTTAATTCTTTAGGCTTGAAATATTGAATATAAAATACATATATTTGCAACCCTATTGAAAAAATATTAATTTAAACAATATAAAAATGACTAAAGCTGAAATTGTAGCTAAAATTTCCAACGATTTAGGAATTGAAAAAGGAGATGTATTAGCAACTGTTGAATCTTTTATGAGCGAAGTTAAAGGATCGTTAGAGACTGGCGAAAATGTTTACCTTAGAGGATTTGGTAGTTTTATTATTAAAACGAGAGCCGAAAAAATCGGTAGAAATATTTCTAAAAACACTTCAATCAAAATACCCGCACACAATATACCCGCTTTTAAACCTTCTAAAGTATTTGTAGAAGGCGTGAAGTCTAAGGTTAAAGTAAACTAAATATAAACTAATTTTAAAAAAGTACATTTATGCCAAGTGGTAAAAAACGTAAAAGACATAAGGTAGCAACGCATAAGCGTAAAAAAAGACGTAGAGCTAACCGTCACAAGAAGAAGTAATTTGAAAAAGTAGCATATGCTACTTTTTCGATTTTCCTCGGAAATGTTCTTTGATATCAAATTCGTGCTAAAATTCGGTTACACCTTGCTGAATACATGAATTTAACGTATTAAATCCTGTCAAATCTTAGTATAAACCTTTTGGTTTCATATTTAAGATTATACTCCTGTAGCTATCTATGGGAATGAATCAAGAAAAATATTTTATAATCCATCTGTACATTCGTGTATGGATTAAATTAACACATATGAATAAAGAATTAATAATTCGATCCAATTCAGATAACGTTGATTTTGCCTTATTAAAAGATGGAAAACTAATTGAATTTCAAAATGACGAAGATAATAGCAAATTTTCTGTTGGCGATGTGTTTTTAGCCAAAGTAAGAAAATCTGTTCCTGGTCTCAACGCTGCATTTGTTAATGTAGGGTATCATAAAGATGCATTTTTGCATTACCATGATTTAGGGCCAAAGCTTCCAACTCTTATGAAATTCATGAAACGTGTAAGCACAGGTAAAGTAAAAGATTACTCTTTAAAAAACTTCACTTTTGAAGAAGACATAAAGAAAGATGGAAGTATTGACGATATTATAAAGTCAAACCAATCTATTTTGGTTCAGATTGCAAAAGAACCAATCTCAACAAAGGGGCCAAGAATCAGCTCCGAAATCTCTCTTGCTGGCCGTTATTTGGTACTCGTTCCTTTTTCAGATCGCATCTCAATTTCTCAAAAAATTGAAAGTAGAGCCGAAAAAGAACGCTTAAAACGCCTAGTAAGAAGTATTACTCCCAAAGGATTTGGAGTCATTATAAGAACTGTTGCAACCGATAAGAAAGTCGCAGAACTCGATAAAGATCTTCAAAATTTATACAAAAAATGGGAGTCTATTTGTAAAGCAATTCCTCGCGCTCATACACCAAGTAAAGTACTCGGTGAAATGAACAAAGCGTCCTCTATTCTTAGAGATATTTTCAATGATACCTTTACAGGCATCACGGTCGATGACGATTTGCTTTTTAATCAAATTAAAGAGTATGTTCATGAAATTGCACCTCACAAAAAGGATATTGTGAATTATCACAATCCTAAAACACCCATTTTTGAAAAATTTGGGATCGAAAGACAAATTAAAACTTCTTTTGGTAAAACCGTATCAATGGCTCGTGGGGCCTATTTAATTATAGAACACACAGAAGCACTTCATGTGGTGGATGTCAATAGTGGAAATCGTTCTAGTAAAGAAAGGAATCAAGAAGCGACTGCTTTAGAAGTCAATATTCTTGCGGCAACCGAACTCGCACGCCAATTTAGATTGCGTGATATGGGCGGAATTATCGTTGTAGATTTTATTGATATGAACAAGGCTGAGAATCGAAAGAAACTCTTTGATCATCTTAGAGATGAGATGAAAGACGATAGAGCCAAACATAAAATATTACCTCCAAGCAAGTTTGGGTTAATTCAAATTACAAGACAACGTGTTCGACCAGAAATGAACATTAAGACCAAGGAAGCTAATCCGAATGGGTCTAATGGCGCTGAAGTTGAAGCTCCGATTGTTTTGATTGATAAAATTAATCACCAGCTGGATCAAATTATGAAAAAAGGCTATAAAAAAGTGACTTTAAACACACACCCTTTTATAGCAGCCTTTATTACAAAAGGCTTCCCATC
>JAQXBT010000018.1 GCA_029252265.1 Flavobacteriaceae bacterium
ATCTTAAAAGTTAAGAACATGAGTCAAAAAATCAGAATAAAATTAAAGTCTTACGATCATAACTTAGTAGACAAGTCTGCTGATAAGATTGTAAAAACCGTAAAAAGTACAGGTGCTATCGTAACCGGACCAATTCCATTACCAACGCACAAAAAACTGTTTACTGTATTACGTTCTCCTCACGTTAATAAAAAATCGAGAGAACAATTTCAATTAAGCTCTTACAAGAGACTATTAGACATCTATAGTTCATCGTCAAAAACAATTGATGCTTTGATGAAGCTAGAATTACCGAGTGGTGTAGAAGTAGAGATTAAAGTGTAATTTATTTAATTGAATATATTTAAAAAAAAGATCCTTTTCGTTTTACGTTAAGGATTTTTTTTTACTTTTATCACATTATGCATATTTAATCATTAGATATATAAAGACCGAGTTAAGGAATAGAGGAGAGCACTCAACATAAAAGTAAACTAAAGGGTTTCATCCTACTGAGGAAATCATGTCTGCTAGTTATGAGTTAGTGGTTTATTTTGTTGTTCATGAGTGAAATTTAGTTGTTTGTATATTTTTTTTCATAACCTAAAAATTAATATAAATATTGTATGTAATTTTAACTCAACCCTGAAACCTATGACTCTTAAAGCCCCCAAGCTTCTACTAGTATTTTTTACTTTTATCAATTTAATTTATTCCCAACAACCGCAACATTCCAACAAAGTTATTGGCTATTATGCGCAATGGGCTATTTACACTCGTGATTACAATGTTTTAGAAATTGAAGCAGATAAGCTTACACACCTGTTATATGCCTTTTATAATCCTGTGTATGATAGCGATAATGATACTGCTTCTTTACAAAGTTTGGATGAATATGCAGACTACGAACACAACGAAAGTGGTTTACTTACCGATCAACCAACCAAAGGAAAGGGAAATATCGGTGAGTTAAAATTATTAAAACAAAACTTTCCACATCTTAAAGTTCTAATTTCAGTAGGAGGATGGACGAGGTCTCAAGATTTTCCAGCGATCGCAGCTAGCGCAAATGCAAGAACTACGTTTACACAAAGTATGGTTGAGTTTTTGATGGAGTATCCATGGATTGATGGATTTGATTTTGATTGGGAATTTCCGATTGTTGGAGGGACAGATGGAAATGAATTTGTAAATGACAGACTCATCCCTAAACAGCCTCATACGGATGATGATCATAAAAACTTTGTATATTTATTAAAAGCAGTCAGAGAAGGTTTTGATGCCGCAGGAATGACCGAGAAGGAAGTTTCTATCTCGATGGGAAATAATGTTGCAAACGCAGCAGGTCAATTTATAGGGCCAGCAAATGAAGCTTCTAATGGGATGACCGAAAACATTATGGATTTCTGTGATTTCGTTTCCTTTTTCGGCTATGATTTTGGAGGTAATTGGAATGATAAAACATGTTACAATGCTCCTTTATTTGGTGGGGACAATTTAAATGATCCATTACACAGTCCATCTGGGAGAAATCAAGTTCTCGATGAATTAGTGGATGTATATCTTACCGATGTTGGTATTCCAGCCGACAAGAAGTTTCTAAGTCCTTCTATCAACTAAATTTCTCTGCACTGGCTGTTTCTTTTGAAGTAACATCCACACAAGAAGCCATTCAAACAATTCTATTTAAGGATTTGACGGCAAATTCATCCAATACAATTACCGTTTCTTCAGATGTGACAGCTTACACCACTAACTGGCTGCCAACATCCTACGGAGAAAATGAATTAGAAATTGTGGCTACAGATGTTTTAGGAACCTCTCAAAGTTTAAAGTTTTCATATTTCATTATAGATCCTTCTAAAGAATCATTGACGTTTGATGACTTACCTTTTCAATTGAAAAGCTTAGAAGGCGTTTCCAAAGAATTCACCTTTGACAAAACAATCACAAGTGTGAAATCTCGTAACTTATCGCTTACCACGTTTTCTTTTTCTGCTACGAATCTAACCGTTAATTCTAATAACCCTGGTAGAACAGGGTTGGTAATTACTACTGATGATGGAGAAAAATACTATGTGGGACTCAGAATTGATAATGCAGATGGGACAGTCCCTAGATATCCTACTTATATTTCAATAGGTTCTGTCTCAGAAGACATCCCGGATGATGTTAATTTTTTCAATGAAGGCATAAATAACGAAAATTTATTACTGAACAACCGAATGGACGTCCGTTACACTTATATCAATGGGGGCCCTTTAATTGGTTGGAATACATGGCAACCCGACAGAGTTATTAAGTTTGCTCGAAATAGTTTAAAAATGGGACTCATTCCTTTTTTTATATTTTACAACATTCCAGATGGTGGCGAATCCTATACCACAAACCTAGAGCATATCCAAAGCCCAGAATACATGACGGCTTATTTTGAAAACTTAGAATTGTTTTTAAACCAAGTAAAAGACATCGTTGAAGATGAGTTTTTTGGAGTTATTTTTGAACCTGATTTTTTAGGATATATGCAACAAAACGCCGAGCTACCAACCTTATCAACAGCCGTCAGTGCAACTTCAATAGGAGCAAACGCAGGAACACTCAAGACACTTGTAGAACGCATCAATTCAGAGATAGATAAAAAACGAATTGAAGATAATTTGAATTTAGAATTTGGATGGCAACTCAATTTATGGGCAAAACCAAATGTTGCAGGAATTCGTGGCATCATTAGAGAAACAGACAATATTGGTGGAGTAGGTGGTGGAGATTTTGAAACACAGCTCCAAAAAATAAAACAAACCGCCATTGATATTTATCAATATGGAAATACAATGGGAATTATGAGCTCAAATGCAGATTTTATTTCGATAGATAAATATGGGCTCGATGCTTTAGGGTATAGCAATGCAAGTGATCCTGCCGACCCATCATCTTACACTTGGTTTTGGAATAATGATCACTGGCTCAATTATTATGAGTTTGTAAAAACCTTGTCAGAAGAATCAGATACGCATGTTATTTTGTGGCAAATTACTGTAGGGCATATCAATAATTCTACAACAATTAACGAATACACTGAAACTAATTTTGTGCCATTGTTAAATACGTCAAAACATTCTGAAGACTCAGCCTCTCCTTTTTTCTTTGGAGATGAGGTAGATTTTTCAAATGATCAGGCAAGATTTGACTATTTTTCAGAAAACAAACACAACGATCCAAAGCTAATTTCAAACGCAACCAATAAACATGTTACTTTTGGAAATCATTTCACAGAACTGAATGACAGTGGTGTAAAACTAGTATTGATGGGAGCAGGCGTAGGTGATAGTGCGGACGGAATTGGAGATGCAGAATACCCTGGTGCAACCCTGACAGATGATCATTTTTGGATACAAAAAGTACAAGACTATTACATTAATCATCTCGTAGAAAGTGTATTTGGACTTGAGTCCGCTTCAATCTCAAATTTATCAACGTCCTTTAAAGTTTTGATCAATAATCAGCAGCTTCAAATAACAAATATTTCAAAGGCTCCAAAAATAACGGACATTTACCTTTTTGATTTAACAGGGAAACAGCTATAGATATACCAAATCATCGGATTGAATCTAACGAAGTGCTATCCCTAAATCAATCAATACTCTCAAACACATTTTATATCTGTATTCTCAAAACAGAAGATAGTATAGGCGTATTTAAAATAATTTCTAAATAATTTAGGTGGATAGATTAAATTTATCTAAATTTGCAGCTCGAAAAACATAGGATAACACTGTGTTAATTGATATAGTCTCTGACAATCAGGGATTTACATGTCCCAAGCTTAGTGCGAGGGAAAAACGGAAAAAATACAATTCAGGGTTGAAATGTATTTTGACCCTTTGTTTTGGAATAAAAAGAGTTAATTAATAAATAAATAAATATGTCTGGGTTAATAGGAAAAAAAATCGGAATGACCAGCATCTTCGACGCGAATGGTAAAAACATGCCATGTACCGTATTAGAAGTTGGACCATGCGTTGTTAC
>JAQXBT010000041.1 GCA_029252265.1 Flavobacteriaceae bacterium
AGAGTTATTTATTTTTCCAAAACGATTTAACAAACAAACTCTTCAGGCTAAACCAGAAAGCCAAAATTCCTGGTAGGTTGGTTTTGGGAGACTTCCCTTTTCCAATACGTTGAATTTGAAGTTCATACCAAGGTAATTCTACCCCCCCAAGTTGATCTAAAAATTTAACACCTATTTGGGGGACCGGAGCTTCAAAACGTTTTACGGACCCGTCAAAAATTTGATTTGCTAAGTTCGGATACAAGCAAAAAGGTCTTGCTAAACCAACGATATCCAAATGCCCATCTTCCAAAGCTTTTTCCATAACTGAAACAGAACGAAAACCGCCTGTGAGTAGCAAGGGTGTTTTAATCAATTTTCGTGCTTTTTCAATATAATCTAAAAAGTATGCTTCCCGCGCCATGGTACTTTTTTTACGATCTCCCTGAATCATAGCGGGCTTTTCATAAGTGCCGCCAGAAATTTCAATCAAATCGATCCCTTCATTGCCTAGGAGGCGAATCACTTCCATAGATGCTTCTTCTGTAAATCCGCCGCGTTGAAAATCTGCAGAATTAATCTTGATGCCTATTGGATAATCTGCTCCTACTTGAGACCGGATTTCTCGATAAATCTCTAAAACAAAACGGGCTCTATTGGATAGAGAACCGCCCCATTGATCCGTTCGAACATTGCTAATAGGAGACAAAAATTGACTGACTAAGTACCCGTGAGCCCCATGAATTTGACAGCCTGTAAACCCCGCTTCTTTTAGGATTCTTGCGGTAGTTCCAAAGCGTTTTATGATGTCCCAAATGGCGTCTTCTGTCAATGCGGTTGGTACTTTAAACATTTTAGAGGCACTGCCCATTTTTAGCGGTATTGCAGAAGGTGCTACGATTTCTCTATTAATTGCCGCAAATGCTTGCCTCCCTGGATGGTTTATTTGAGGCCATATGTGTACTCCTGTACCTTCCACAGATTTGGCCCATTCTTTTAACAGCTCAAAATCTTTATAATCTTCAACAACAACATTTCGCGCCTCACCCAATGCCAAAGAATCTACCATCACATTTCCAGTAATAAGCAATCCAGGATTTCCTTTGGCCCAAACTCGATACGCATGTATTAGTCCTTTACTTGGTGCGTGATGTCGTGTCCCAAAATTTTCACTCATTGCAGACTTTGCAATTCTATTTTTTAAAACAGACCCGTTTGGTAAATTAAAAGAAGATGCGATCATTTTTATTGGTTTTTTTATCAAATATATTTAAAACATTAAACGAAAGGCTAAAGTTCACTCCATTCTTTTTTATTAAAAGTAAATCTAAAGCTAAAGTCTCTGACGTTGAGACACGTATGTATTCTTTATTTATGTTCCCTCGGATCTGATTTAAAAAACGTCGCGGATCAAAAATTCAACTTTAGTACAAGACATTTTACAACGCTTTATTTTAAAAATCATTCTAAAACAGAATTTTATTAAAAATATTCATTAATTTCGTGGCCTGTATTTAGTTTAAAATGTATTTAAAAAATCAAATTGGAAAAAATGTAGTCGCAGTATTGCTTTTATTAGCAGTAATGCTCCCGTCTGCAATTCAGTTTGTCCATATGATTGAAGGGCACGAAGGTATTGCTTGCAATGACCAGAGTACTCATATACATAAATCTGAAAAAGTTTGTGAAGTTTGTGCTTTTAACTTAACATCTCTCAGCTATGATATTGTTAAATATCCGGATTTACTTTTAATACAAATTTCTGTAAAGGTGAGTACAAACTACACACCAACACAGTTATACTTCTCTACCTTAACCAATAAACAGCTTCGCGGCCCCCCAGTTTTTTCTTAATTTTCAAACAGACACGTTTAATTAATTAAGAATTTATATGCGCATCTATGCATTATTGGTACTGCTAATCAGCAGTATTTCAACGATGTCACAAAATTGTGACCACTCACTTTCAGGGATAGTAACCGACATTCACGATGGCCAATTGCTAATCGGAGTGACCGTTATTATTGCAGATTCTGAACAAGCTGTTCAAACAGGTGATGACGGAACGTTTGTATTTTCAAACCTATGTAATGACACCTATTATTTACAGGTTTCACATCCCTACTGTCTCACAAAAGGATTTACAGTTAAAGTTTCTGGAGATACCACGAAGGTCTTTAAATTGGAACATCATATAGAAGAACTCAATCAAATTACGATTGAAGGAAAAGCCTATACTGACAAAACCAAAACAATTCTTGAAAGTACGATAAACAAAGACGAATTGGAACGTTTTAGTAGTGGTTCACTCGGGGATGTTTTAAAAAATTTGAGTGGGGTCTCTTCTCTAAATACTGGAAACACGGTTGTAAAGCCAATGGTTAACGGACTTCACAGCAGTCGTGTCGTTATCATCAATAATGGCGTGCGGATGGAAGACCAAGAATGGGGTGCAGAACACGCGCCAAACATCGATATAAATACAGTGAGCAACCTTACGGTCATAAAAGGGGCTAGTGCCCTTCAGTTTAGTGGAGATGCGGTCGGAGGCGTTATTATCGCTGAAGCTTCAAAAGTCCCTGTAAAAGATAGCTTGTATGGTAAAACTTTAATGACTACAGCCAGTAATGGACGTGGTTTATCACTAAGCTCACAATTGACCAAAAGTTATCAAAACGGGTGGTATTCATCATTACAAGGAACCTTAAAAAAGTTTGGTGATTTTGAAACTCCCGACTATGTGTTGAGCAATACAGGTGTTTTTGAAAGAAATGCTTCGGTAAAAGTAGGTTTTAACCGTTTTGACTATGGGATAGAGGCCTATTATTCAATCTTTAAGAACGAGATCGGCATTTTAGCAGCGTCTCATTTAGGCGGAGCTCAAGATCAAATTAGAGCCTTAGAAAGCCCTATTCCCTTAATTATAAACGATTTTTCATACACTAACGATGCACCCAAGCAAGATGTCACCCATCATTTGGCCACTATAAAAGGATTTAAAAAATTTGATGACTTTGGGAAACTGAGCTTGCAATATGATTTTCAAAGAAATAATCGCTTGGAGTACGATATCAGGCGTGGTGATGATAAAAACAAGCCTTCATCAGATCTACAATTAGATACGCATACTGTTTTGCTTGATCTAGATGCGCCTTTGTCTGATAAAATTGTATTAAAAACAGGGCTCATGGCGAAGTATCAAAAAAACGTTGCAAATCCCGATACGGGTGTGAGACGGTTGATCCCTGATTTTCAGATGTACGACTTAGGAATGTATTTTGTAATGGACTACCAATTAAATGACCAATGGCTTTTGGAAGCCGGGGGCCGTTTTGATTACTCCTTTATGGATGTTTTTAAATTTTATAGAACCTCCTTTTGGGAATCACGTAATTATGACCAGCTATTTTCTGAAATTGTGCTTGAAGAATTGGAGAATCAAATTTTAACCAATCCAGAACTAAGTTTTAATAATGGTTCTGGAACCTTGGGAGCAAGCTACGCATTTGGAAAAAATTCTAAATTATTTTTCAACTATTCCATTGCATCTCGAGCCCCAAATTCTTCTGAACTGTTTAGTGAAGGTTTGCACCACTCGGCCTCCCGAATCGAACTAGGAGATTTACGCTTCAATTCAGAAATAAGTCATAAAGTTTCCTTGACATTTCAGAAGGCTAATGCTGTATTCAGTTTTCAAATAAACCCCTACATTAATACCATTTCTGACTTTATCGTTAATGAACCTGTAGGAACTCAACAAACGATACGAGGAAATTTTCAAGTGTGGGAATACCGCCAAACGAATGCACAATTGTTGGGTATCGATATGGATGCATCCTATAAATTTGCTAAAAACTATCGTTTGAATACACAGTTCTCTTTGATCAAAGGAAATGACCGTACCAATGACGCGCCTTTAATTGGTATGCCTCCGGCCAACCTAAGCAATCAGATTGTCTATCAAAATGCCAAATTTAATAACATTCGCTTGGCTTTGCAAAGCGCGTATCATTTTAAACAAAACAACTATCCCGATACTAATTTTGAAGTGTTCAATCCAGAAACTGAGCGATCCCAGATTGTTGATTTCAGTACTTCTCCGGATGCTTACCACTTACTCAATTTTAGTTCGAGTATAGATCTTAATATAAATCAAAAATCGAAATTTACAGTAGGATTTACAATTACAAACCTATTGAATACTTCGTATCGAAACTACCTGAATCGTTTGCGTTTTTATGCCGATGATTTGGGGAGAAATTTTTCACTTAATCTTAAAATCAATTATTAATTTAAAACAACAAAAACATGAAAAAAATGAAATTTTTAACTGCCGCATTATTTGTAAGTACATTATTTATCGGATGCTCAAAAGATGATGCTCCTGCCCCCGTCAACGAAGAAGAAGTGATCACCACACTAACGGTTACACTCGTCCCAAATGACGGTGGCACAGCGATTACCTTACAGAGCCGTGACTTGGATGGAGATGGATCAGATGCTCCTGTCATCACTACTGGTGATTTAGCCGCTGGCGTCACATACAGTGGTCGTATTGTGTTACTTAACGAAACTGTAGATCCGGCTGAAGACATTACGGAAGAAGTTGAAGAGGAAAACTTAGAGCACCAATTTTTCCATACATCAGGGGGTGACTTAGACATCACTATTAGCAATGAAAACCTTGATACAAATGGAAATAAATTGGGAACTGAGTTTACACTCGTCGCAGGAGCTGCTAGTTCTGGGACATTAACATTTACATTGCGTCATGAGCCTACGAAACCAAATACAGGTCTTGAAGATGCAGGTGGAGAAACAGATATTTCCGCTACCTTTAGTGTATCCGTAGAATAGAGTTAAATTAGTCACGACTCACTTCTTTTGGGGGAAATAAAACAGGTATTTAATTACTGATAAATAAAATACTTTAAGTTTATTTCCATCATACGGAAGTAAAACCCACATCTCATAAAGGTGTGGATTTTTTATTTTAGTTAAATCCGCCTCAACATAGTGCGACTTTAGCCTTTCTACATGGCATCCCGCAAAGTGAAACGGCCGTTGCTGTCCATTTTCAAATACTCACTTTAACATCTGCTTATTCATGAGTTAGTTGCTATAATTTCGGACTCTAGAAACGGTTTGGCGTTTGGAAAAACTAAATTCCAATACCTCATAGCATCGGCGGTGCACCCCTCGGCTTCTGAATATTCTTTTTTGGAATACGGATCGGCATTTGGAAGGCACTCATTCCAATATCTCATTGCATCGGCGGTACATCCCTCGGCTTCTGAGTATTCTTTTTTTGTGTATGGTAACTTTCTTCTAGTGTTGAAGGCTTCTATATTGG
>JAQXBT010000063.1 GCA_029252265.1 Flavobacteriaceae bacterium
AACGTTCGTGTTAATACCATCTCACAATCGCCAACGCCCACCACTGCTGGTAAAGGAGTGAAAGGATTTGATGGCTTTATTGCTTATGCTGATAAAATGTCGCCTTTAGGAAATGCAACTGCTTTGGATTGTGCCAATTATACCGTATCTCTATTTAGCGATTTAACCAAACGTGTAACCCTTCAGAACTTGTTCAATGATGGTGGTTTTAGTAATATGGGTGTTAGTGATGCTGTGATGGATACCTTTACAGAAGATGAGTAGCTAATTGACTACTAGTAATATATATATTAAACCCATAGTTTTACTATGGGTTTTTTTATACCACATCAACTCACTACAATTCAATCACTTTGTGTAACTTTGTCACTATGATTGCAAGTGATTTTTCGTTTATCATCCCTGTTTTTAACCGTCCAGAAGAAATTAGAGAACTTCTCGAAAGCTTTTGTGCTTTAGAATCGCCTAAGACGTTTGAAATTGTCATCATTGAAGATGGTTCTACTTTAGACGCAAAACGCATTGTCGATCAGTTTCAAGACGCTCTCAAAATTAGTTATTACGCCAAAGAAAATACTGGGCCTGGACATTCCAGAAACTACGGTATGGAACGTGCCAAAGGCCGTTATTTTATTATTTTAGATTCTGATTGTATTCTGCCACCGCCTTATTTGGAAGCCGTTCTTTCCAAACTAAACACCTGCTATGTTGATGGGTTTGGAGGGCCAGATGCTGCCAAAGATACTTTTACAGACCTCCAAAAAGCAATTAATTTTTCGATGACGTCTTATATGACCACTGGCGGTATTCGTGGCGGAAAAATATCGGTCGATAATTATGAACCCCGAAGTTTTAATATGGGGATTTCTAAAGAAGCCTTTCAAGCTACCGGTGGGTTTGGACGGATACACCCAGGAGAAGATCCCGATTTGTCCATTCGACTCAAAGAAATGGGTTACCAGTTACATCTTATCCCTGAAGCTTTTGTATTTCATAAGCGCCGCATTTCATTAGAAAGTTTTTATACACAAGTCCATAAATTTGGACAAGCCCGCCCCATCCTTAATAAATGGCACCCACAATCCAAACGTTTGACCTATTGGTTTCCAACAGTGTTTACGCTAGGTTTTGTGATAAGTAGCCTAGTGGCCTGTGTTGGGTTTTATGAGTTTTTAATCATTTATGGATTGTATTTTTTAGCAGCTATGATCGGTGCCTTTCGCAACTCAAGCAATATCATTGTAGCTTTTTTAGTACTTCCCGCTATTTGTATTCAGTTTTTTGGATATGGGTTTGGCTTTCTAAAGGCGACTCTAAAACTGGGGCTTTCTACGAAAGATGAGACGCTCTTATTTCCTAATTTATTTTTCAGAGCACAATGATAAAAAAAATTAAAAACATAAAATCTAATATAATACAAGGCAAACGTTTGAATGTTTTTGTCTTATTTTTATCCTTGTCGTTTTTGATCTCATTACTCTCAAAACTATCAAATACGTATACGCAAACGCTTCAATTTGAATTGCAACCAACGCAGATCGAATCCAATGAACTGATTGTGTCTAAGAGATCAAAAGCCATAAATGTCACACTTTCAGGACGCGGATTTGAGCTTTTGAAATATTATATTTCGGAGCCTGTAATCGATGTTGATTTTTCACAATTAAATAAAGATAAAACTCATTATTATTGGACGGAACGAAATCAGCTAGAAAAAATTATTAATCATTTTGATGCGAAAATTACGGTAAAGGCTATTAACCCAGATACCGTTTTATTTCCCTATGACCATCAATTTATTAAAAAAATACCCGTCACGGTTTTGATAAACACAAGCTTTGCAGTGGGCTATGATTTGGTTAATTCGTATCGAGCCGTGCCCGATTCAATCACTGTTATTGGACCTGAATCAATCTTAAAATCAATGATAACAGTTCGTACAAAACTCCTAAATTTAGATGCTGTGAATTCCAATATTGATCAGGACGTCAACTTGGATCTACCCATCAAATCAAATCAACTAAAATATTCCCATCAGACAGTTTCTATAAGCGCTGAGGTTTCAAAATTCACCGAAGGTAGCGTCAATGTCCCTGTTACCATTATCAACGTTCCCGAAGCCGTTAATATTAACTTTTTCCCTAAAGAAATCCCCGTTATTTTTTATGCAACTTTAAAGGCGTATAACAGTATCGATGCGGGTGATTTTTCTGTGGAATGTGATTTTAACTCCTTGAATATTGACAATAATTATTTGAATCCTGTTTTAGTAAACCAACCCATTAACATAAAAACGGCCAAACTAAAAGTAACGCAGTTAGAATATGTAATAACTCCTAAGAATGACTAAAATTGTAGGACTTACGGGTGGTATTGGTAGTGGAAAAACTACAGTGGCTCGGCTATTTGAAACATTGGGAGTTCCAATTTATATTGCGGACGAAGAAGCCAAAACCTTGATGCAGAATTCTGAAATGATTCAACGAGAATTAATTCAGTTGTTAGGCGAATCGTGTTATGTAGATGGTCAGCTAAATAGAACTTTTATTGCCTCTAAAGTCTTTAATGACAAATCGTTATTGATGAAAATTAATGCGATTGTTCATCCAAAAGTAGCCGCTCATTTTGAACGTTGGGTGACTAATCAAGACGCCCCGTATGTCATCAAAGAAGTGGCAATTCTCTTTGAGACGAAATCTGAAAAGCAATTTGATTTTATTCTCACCGTAACGGCACCCACAGAAACGCGTATCCAGCGGGTAACCAATAGAGATCAAAAAACGAAAAAGGACATCGAGTCTATTATTGATAATCAACTGCCAGAGTCTCATAAAATGAGTCAATCTGATTTTGTGATTCACAATAAATCACTTTTAGAAACAGAAATAAATGTTCAAAATATTCACAAAGAAATTTTGAATAAAATCAAGAATTCGTAAAAATTTAACATTTGTGTTAAGCTAAGGTTAAAACCAATTTTAACATCAATTAAAGTCTTAATTTTGAATAATGAATAAACGATTATTCGCCTTATTGGTTATTTTGATGAGTTTATCACTTATCGGAATTATTTTTGTTCAAGCGTATTACATTAATAATGCGCTAGAAACAAAAGAAGAACAATTCACTTTCAACGTAAAAAAAGCATTGACGTATACTACGAATCAAGTGGCTGACACTGAGTACAAAAAATATGTCAAAGCACTCAATAAAATCATTTCAGACGGCAAAGAGCCTGATACCACTGCGATCCGAAATATTACCGTTTATAAGCAGGACAATACCACCAATCAAATTATTATTTATAATACAGGTATCCTCGAAGAAAATTTTAAAGTTCCTTCCCTTATCGATCTTAATATCGATAGTTTGGGCTTGAGTAATTTTAGAGGAAAAACAACTACCAAAATTTATGATAACAATGTCTTGGGAGGTGATTTGATTTCTACGACCGAGCAATCTATCGAGAAAGTTCTTAATATGGACAAATTACAAAAGGCCACTTTTGAATCTCAATACAACTCTGAAATTAAAAATACGCCCATTCATCAACGCGTTACGGTCGAAGATATCCAGAAATTGTTGAGTAATAAATTAGCAGAAAACAATATTGATATTGAGTTTGAATTTGCCATTTTTCATCATGACCTTGGAACCAAAATTCAATCTCAAAATTTCGTACAAACATTGATCCCAACCATAGGGGCTCCCATTTTTTTAGATGATAATAATGAGAGTGATTTTAAACTTTATATTAATTTCCCAGAACGAAAAAAATTCATCATTTCCTCCATTATTGGGGTCACCCTTTTATCGGTCTTATTCACCCTAATTATAATTATTGCGTACACAAGCGCATTGTATCAATTAATCAAACAGCGTAAAATATCTCAAATGAAATCAGATTTCATCAACAATATGACGCATGAATTTAAAACCCCTATTGCGACGATTAATCTTGCTTTAGATGCGATTAAAAACCCCAAAATCATCAATGATCAAGAAAAAGTTAAACGCTATCTTCGAATGATTAAAGAAGAAAACAAACGTATGAATGCCCAAGTTGAAAATGTTTTACGAATTTCTCAACTTCAAAAAAAGCAACTCAATATTAGTAAAGAACGACTTAAGTTACACGATCTAATCGAAGATGCAATTACGCATGTAGAGCTTATCGTAGAAGATCGAAATGGCTATATCAGCACTCATTTTAATGCTCCTAAATCCTCGATCCTAGCCAATGAAACCTATTTTACAAATGTAATTGTTAATGTTTTGGACAATGCCATAAAATATTCTGACGATGCTCCCAAAATTGATGTGTATACAGAAAATGTAGGTAACAATATTATTCTAAGGATTAAAGATCAAGGAAAGGGTATGAATAAAGCCGTACAAAAACGTATATTTGAAGAGTTTTATAGAGAATATACAGGCGATGTTCATAATGTTAAAGGGCATGGGCTTGGCTTAACAAATGTGAAACGTATTGTAGAAAATCACCAAGGAATTGTTTCTGTCGATAGTGAAAAAGGCAGAGGAAGTACTTTTATTATAAAATTACCATTAATAGCTTAATATCATGGAAGAAAGTTTAAAAAAAATATTACTAGTAGAAGATGACCCAAATTTTGGAACGGTATTAAAAGAGTATTTGTCAATCAATGGCTACGAAGTAACACACGCCAAGAATGGAATGGAAGGCTACGAGAAATTTAAAAAAACAGACTACCATTTGTGTATTTTGGATGTAATGATGCCATATAAAGATGGGTTTACGCTTGCCAAAGAAATCCGTGAAAAAAACACAGAAATTCCTATTATTTTCCTCACCGCTAAAGCGCTTAAGGAAGATGTTTTGAAAGGATATAAAGTGGGAGCAGATGACTATTTGAATAAACCATTTGATAGCGAAGTATTGCTAATGAAAATCAAAGCCATTATTCAGCGCAAAACTGTTGATACCCTAGCGGATAGCAAACAGTTTGAGTTTACTATCGGCGAATTTAGCCTTAATTCGAAGCTTCGTTTTTTAAGTCACAAGGGTGATAAACCCGCTAAGTTATCGCCAAAAGAAAATGAATTACTTCGGTTGTTGATTTTACATGAAAATGATTTAATGCCGAGAGAAATTGCACTCACAAAAATATGGAGAGATGACAATTATTTTACCTCTCGAAGTATGGACGTTTATATTGCCAAATTAAGAAAATATTTAAAGTTAGATCCAAAAGTAGAAATCTTAAATATTCATGGCGAAGGTTTTCGACTCGTGGTGAATAAATAACTATTTAAAAACCAGCTATTCGCTGGTTTTTTTTATAACTGTATTTAAATGATTTACGATATCTTCTAGATTTGTGTCATATTCAAACCAAGCGGTTTCAGGATCTTTTTGAAACCATGTCATCTGTCTTTTGGCAAATCGTCTTGTGTTTTTTTTGATTTCTGAAACCGCAAAATCCAGCGTCCATTCTCCATCAAAATAGTGAAATAACTCTTTGTATCCCACTGTATTGAGTGCATTTAAATCTCTATGTTCAAATACAGATTTAGCTTCTTCAAGCAACCCATTTTCTAGCATTTGATCCACCCTTTGATTAATTCGTTCATAAATTAAAGGCCGCTCTGCTTTTAATCCAATCGAAATCGTATTGAAAGGTCTTTTTCGTTTGTCTTTATTTAAAAAACTAGAATAGGGGTTTCCAGTTCCTCTACAAATTTCAAGTGCTCTGATCACTCGGTGTGGGTTTTTCAGGGCAATGGTTGCATAGCTAATCGGATCTATTTCTTTTAATTCTTCTTGAAGAAACTCGAGCCCGTTAGTTTCTAGTTCAGAATTGAGTTGCATTCTGATTTCTGGCGCAATATCAGGAAATTCATCAAAGCCTTTTGTAACTGCATTTACATACAATCCAGAACCTCCAACCATGATAATAATGGGGTTTGTTCGCTGAAGTTCTTCGAGTTTTGCTAGTGCTTCTGTTTCAAAAGCGCCCACACTATAGGTGTCTTTTATTGATTTATGGTGAATAAAATGATGAGCTGCTGTGGCTAATTCAGAACCGGTTGGTGCGGCAGTGCCTATAGGGATTTCTTTATAAAATTGACGCGAATCTGCGGATAGAATCGCTGTTTTAAAATGCGTTGCTAATTTTAAACTAAGCGCAGTTTTACCAATCCCAGTAGGGCCAACAATTGAAATAAGTGTTTTATGCATCATGAATTTTATGACCACATTTATGACAGTATTCAGCCTCATCTTGGTGATATGCCTCATTGCAATTTGTACAAGCTTGCGTATTATTTGGAATCAGTTTCTCATCAGATTTTGTCATTTCGGAGGTGACAATCCCCGTTGGAACAGCTATAATGCCATATCCTAAAATCATAATTAATGAGGCAATCAATTGACCCAAAGCGGTGATAGGAGCAATGTCGCCATAGCCAACCGTTGTCAACGTTACAATGGCCCAATACACACTTCTTGGAATGCTTGTAAAACCACTATCTTGATCACTTTCAATAAGGTACATGATGGTTCCTAAAATGATACATAATACAATGACAAACGAAATAAATACCGCTATTTTTGCACGACTTCGTTTTAATGCTTTCCCGAAATTAGCACTTTCTCCAATGAATCGAGTGAGTTTTAAAATTCTAAACACGCGTAATAAGCGTAAGGCTCTTAGAGCTATTAAAGAATGCGATCCTAAAATAAATAAGGAAAGGTATTTTGGAATGGTTGATAAAAGATCGATGATTCCATAAAAACTAAAGATGTATGTTTTTGGTTTTTTAACCGATATAATTCGAGCGATATATTCGAGGGTGAATAAAATAGTGATCACCCACTCCGAAATATCAAGAAGGCTTGCATACCGCGATCCAATACTTTCGACGCTTTCTAACATCACCAAAAGGATGCTGATAAGAATCACAATTAATAGAATAATATCAAATAACTTTCCTGCTGGGGTGTCAGCTTCATAAATAATTTCATGAACTTTTTCTCTCCAACTTCTTGATTGATTTGATTTTGACATATCTCAAAAATACTAAAAAACTTTAGTCCTTCAGTTTAATTATTTTTAATCTTTTATGACGGCGCATAAAACTTTGAATGATATGCTTCGCATCCTTATTGTGTTCCATTGGAGTCAGAATCGATTTTAAGACTTCAGTTGAGTGGATTTGGAAGTTTAAATTAAAATAGGCATAGCCCTTAAAAACACCATTTTCAATCAAAATAGCACTGCGTTCATCAACAGCCCGACCATAATCAATCACAATCATATTTTGATCTTTAAATCTATGGGATTCAAGTAGACTCAGCACTCTTTTATTATATATTTCGGCGGGTTCTTCTGAAATACAGGCACCTGCACAGGTTTTGATATCATATCCAAAACAAGAATTGGCCGTTTTATAAAGCCCACATAATTTTTGACAGAGTTGGTATTTTTCCACAATTTTATTCAAAAAGCTTTTACCGCTATCTTGATTCGAAAAGGTCGTGATTGGTTTTTGATTGCCTTTTATTTTTTCAACTTTTAAGTTGATATAGCCTTCTTGGTCTCTAAAACTAAACAATCCATGCGTAAAAATAGTCCGCCGAAGTGCGCGATTAAATTTAGGTTTGTTGCGTTTAATTTCTTCACTTTCTTTTAAAAGTGCGACCAATTCACTGCCGGTTTCGTCATAAGTGACGGCTGCGACTTCGAGTTGTATTTTTTTTGATTTTGGAGTCTGCCCCGTAAAGTGCTGATTGATTCGACTTTTGATATTTTTGCTTTTTCCAATATACACAATTTCACCATCGGCCTTGTGGATGTAATAAACGCCTGTAACGGATGGTAATTTAGAAATAATATCCATTAATTTAGGTTCCATTTGATGCTTTGGATCCATTCGTATCGCCGCTTTTACAATTGTTTTTTCAAGATCTTTGTCCAGTAGCATCTTAAAAAGCTTGACCGTTGCTGTGGCATCTCCGGCGGCACGATGCCGATCACTAACAGGAATCCCTAAGGATCGTACCAGTTTGCCCAAACTGTAGGAAGGAAGGTCTGGTATCAATTGTTTAGAAAGTTCTACAGTGCACAAATTTTCACGCTCAAAATCAAATCCGAGACGTCTGAACTCTGTTTTCAAAATTCGATAATCAAATTGAGCGTTATGCGCTACTAAAATACTGCCTTCGGTAATTTCAATAATCCGTTTGGCGACCTCATAAAATTTTGGTGCAGACCTTAGCATTTTACTGTTTATCCCTGTGAGGTTAACCACAAAAGGTTGAATTTCCCGTTCCGGATTAACGAGACTGATAAATTGATCTACAATTTTATGACCGTCAAACTTATAGATTGCAATTTCTGTAATGCCTTCTTCATTGAACTTTCCTCCAGTGGTTTCTATGTCTACTATCGTATAAATAATGTCGATTTATTTGGTGTAGTTTCTCGCTCCAAAGATACGACTTCCCACACGAATCATAGTACTTCCACATTCAATTGCTAATGGAAAATCGCCACTCATTCCCATGGAGATTTCTAAAAGATCGGGATTGATCTCTTTTAGACTTTCAAAAGTATTTTTCAAAGCTGTAAACTCTTCTTTAATTTGCGTTGTATTATCTGTAAAACTTGCCATTCCCATCACGCCAACAATCGAAATATTTTTTAAACTCTTAAAATGATCCGAATCAATTATGGAGTGCGCATCTTCTAAAGTCATTCCAGATTTGGTATCTTCTTTTGCAATTTTAAGTTGTAATAAACATGAAATGGTACGGTCGTTTTTTTCGGCTTGTTTGTTGATTTCATTGAGTAACTTTAGGGAGTCAACTCCATGAATCAAATCTACAAATGAAGCCATGTATTTGACTTTATTTCGTTGCACATTTCCAATCATATGCCATTGGATGTCTTTTGGCATTTGCTGCTGTTTTTCGGCCATTTCTTGGATTTTATTTTCGCCAAAAATGCGTTGACCAGCAGCATAGGCTTCCATTAAGTCCGCTACGGGTTTTGTTTTAGAAACAGCGACCAAAGTTACTTGATTCGGAAGTTGCGATTGTAGTTGTGATAAATTAGTTTTTATAGACATAATTAAAACTCGTATATAGTGATTCCACTTCTTAGTTTCGGATAGATATAGGTGCTTTTTGGAGGCATCACGGCACCTGCATCTGCAATGGCTTTTAATTCTTGTGTTTGAACAGGAAAAAGTCCAAATCCAACGGTATGATCCCCGTCATCCACAATGGTTTTAATCTGTTCTAAACTATCAATTCCATGGATGTAATCAATCCGTTTATTGCTTCGAGGGTTTGTAATTCCTAAAATTGGTTCCAAGAGATGTGTTTGTAAAATATAGGTATCTAGCTGATGGATCGCAGATTGACTGTTTTCCATTGGTTGACGCAAAGATAAACAATAAAATTCGCCTCCTAAATACATTGATATTTCGTTTTTTTCGATGCTTTTGTAAACATCTTTTCCTTTTTTTACTACTCTAAATCGATGACTTATTTTTTCTAAAAACGAATCAACACTTAAGCCGTTTAAGTCTTTAATGACTCTGTTGTAATCCTGTATTTTAAGTTGACTTTCAGGAATCAAATAGGTCAAAAAATGATTATGAGATGTGTTTGTTGGAGTCTTTTGTTCAGAGTTCAGCTCTTTTGCTAAAAGCGCGGAGGATGCAGAGCGATGATGCCCATCAGCAATATAAAAACTAGCAATGTTTCCAAAGGCTTTTTGAATAAAACTCACCTCTTTTTTGGTATCAATTCGCCAAAGCTTGTGAGTTTCATTTTCGGAGTTCCAAGAATTTATTTCTACGGCGTTTAATTTCGCTTTCTGAATTCCATACTCAACAGTCTCATCATCTGGATACGTAAGGAGTACTGGTGCCGCGTTGAAGCGCACTGTTTTGAGATATGTTTTAAATTTATTTTCACGTTTCGAAATAGTTGCCTCATGCTTTTTAATCACATTCGTTTCATAATCATCTACATGAGCCGTGGCTAAAATACCACAAAATCGGAGTCCGTTTTCTTGTAAAGTTTCATAAATGTAGAAAGCAGGAGTGGGGTCTTTAATAAGAACTTTAGTGGCTTTGAAATTTTCATATTTCTGTTTGACCAGTTCATAACGTTTTGCGATATCGAGAGCAAACTTGGTATTCTTTTTTAAATTAATAATACTTAAAAACGATCTCGGATTATTTTTTAAATTAGCTGCTAATTCTATTTGAGAATACGTTTTATACGATTTTGAACTAAAATTTTGAAGGTTCGTTTTTGAAGGACGAACCGCTCTAAAGGGGTTAATTTTCGCCATTTTTACAGTTGGAGTTTTAGGGTGTATTTTAAGAAAATTGGGGAGCGACGTCGATCGCTTTACGCTCGGTTGAATAATCATAAAACCCTTCCCCCGTTTTTACACCATATTTTCCGGCACGAACCATATTCACCAAAAGAGGGTTTGGTGCATATTTAGAGTTTTTAAATCCGTCGTACATCACTTCTAAGATTGATAAACAAACATCAAGTCCAATAAAATCGGCTAGCTCTAGTGGTCCCATTGGGTGAGCCATTCCAAGTTTCATAACCGTATCAATTTCTTTGACACCTGCGACTCCTGAGTAAAGCGTTTCGATGGCTTCATTGATCATTGGAATCAAAATTCGATTGGCTACAAATCCAGGGTAATCATTTACAATCACGGGTGTTTTACCAATTTCTTCAGTTAGTGAAACGATAAAATTTATCACTTCTTTTGACGTATTGTAGCCAGCAATGACCTCCACTAATTTCATAATGGGTACTGGATTCATAAAGTGCATCCCAATCACACGTTCCGGTCTTGAAGTAACCGCAGCAATTTGTGTAATAGAAATAGAAGAGGTGTTGGTTGCTAAAATGGTGTCTTCTGGGCATGCATCCTCTAACTGTCTGAAAATTTTAAGTTTCAAATCCACATTTTCAGTTGCTGCTTCTACGACCAAGCTGGCATATTCAACGCCTTCTTCAATATTGGTAAAGGTTGAAATGTTAGCAAGCGTGTTTGTTTTATCCGATGCCCCTATTTTTTCTTTAGCGACCAAACGATCTAAATTTTTTGAAATTGTTTCAATGGCCGTTGTTAATGCCGTTTGATTGACATCGATCAATTGTACCTTATAACCTGCTTGCGCAAACGTATGTGCGATCCCATTTCCCATGGCTCCCGCTCCAATAACTGCAATATTTTTCATCCCTATTTATTTAAAAACAATCTATAATTTGATAAGCGACTCTCAAAGCATCAGTCCCGTCTCTTAGTGTGACGACTGGTTTTGTATTGTTATTAATTGCATCTGCAAAGCTTTCGAGTTCCTCTAAGATCGCATTATTTGGTGAAATTTCTGGATTTTCAAAATAGATTTGTTTTTTGAGTCCTTCTGCATTTTGTAGAACCATATCAAAATCTCCTGGAATTTCTGGGGCATTTTTCATTTTCACAACTTCTACTTGTTTTTCTAAAAAGTCAACACTGATATATGCATCTTTTTGGAAAAAACGACTTTTTCGCATATTCTTCATTGAGATGCGACTTGCGGTAAGGTTCGCAACACATCCATTTTCAAACTCAATACGTGCATTTGCAATATCAGGTGTTTCACTAATGACAGAGACACCACTTGCAGTGATGTTTTTTACGGGAGATTTCACGACACTCAATATAATATCAATATCATGAATCATCAAATCTAAGACCACTGGGACATCAGTTCCACGAGGATTAAATTCGGCCAAACGATGAGTTTCAATAAACATCGGTGATTGTATATCATCTTTTACAGCAATAAATGCAGGATTGAAACGTTCCACATGCCCAACTTGGCCTCTTAGGTTGTTTTCTGATACTAAAAGACGAATATGTTCGGCTTCTTCGACGGTATTTGTCACAGGTTTTTCAATAAATACATGTTTGCCTTTAGTAATGGCTTTGATCGCACATGTATAATGTGAAAGTGTAGGCGTCACGATGTCTACAACATCCACAACATCAATTAGCGATTCTAGAGAACTGAAATAGGGATACCCAAACTCATGTTCAACCTTTTTTCCATTAGACTCATCAGGATCATAAAAACCTATAAGTTCATATTTTTCAGATTGCTGGAGTAATTTAAGATGAATTTTACCGAGATGACCTGCACCCAATACACCTGCTTTTAATTTCATTTTGTTGATTTTATGTAAAACTATGATTTTTTTATAGTTATTAAAAAAAATGTTTCTTAAATCTAATAAAAATACACCTTCATAATTCTTAAATGCGAGTCATCACTTTATAAAAATAATTCAATTTAGAGAGACTTGCTCGTACTTATTGTTATTAATTAATCCATAAATATTACGAATACATTACAGTAAATACCGTTTATTACGTCACATCGCCGTTTATTACGTCACATCGCCGTTTGCTACATGGCACTAGATAGTTGCGATACATCACAATATATTTGTAAAGAATTATTTTTAATCAATTAATGATATCTAATCTTACACATGTTATATCGTTTTGTCTTTTTTTTGTATTAACTGACTTAGTTTGCCAGGAATCATTAAATTCTACACCTTCCGTTATAAAATCAGTATTAACAACAGCAGGTTCTCGTGCGGTGTCGTATAATTATACTGCTTCTGACGGTCGTGTAATGACCACCAAAATTCAACAAAGTATTGGTCAAAACGGAGCCGTTGGTCTCTCTAATACAACCAATAATACAGTTCAACAAGGGTATTTAAACCGAGTCAAATTATTAAATGTAGACAATACGACTGTTGAATTTGTAGAAACTATGGATTTGAGGATCTATCCCAATCCATTCAAAGACTTTGTAAATATTAAATTTTCAAAACCCACGATTTATCCAGTTCAAATAGAAGTTTTTGATGTTAGAGGGCGTTTGGTACTGAATCAGGAGTTTGAGCCTTCGGGGCAAATTACGTTGACTACGGATCGTTTGGAAGATTCAAGTTATATCATTCGCATTTCAAGTGGAAGTAACGATTTCCTTAAAAAGTTAATAAAAGGTAAGCATTAAAACAATGATAAAAAACATTACAACATATAGTATATTTTTTTTAGTAAGCTACATGAGTTTTTCCCAAACAGTTTATTTAGAAAGTTCATTATCAGGTGCTTATTTTAAAGAGTATACCAACGATTTTGGAATGAATACACTCGATGATACGTTTTCCCAATCCATGGAAGTGGGTTTTGGAGGTGGCGTTATTTTTGACATTTCGAAAGACAGTCGTCTCAAATGGGATTTAGGACTTAACTATAACAAATATAAAATCAATACCAGTTTTGTGAGTGGAAAAACCAGCACACCCACTCAGTATAATTTAGAGTATGCTTCCATGAAATTAGGGGGGTATTATTCATTCATAGATAAGTCAAGACTAAAATTACAGGCACATACTCATGGTTCTTTTGATTATTTAATTTTTGGATCTAATGCGCATAATAATGTAATTTTTGACCTTACAGACGGTCATGAGTTAAGTAAGCTTATTTTGAATTATCATTATGGGTTGACGCTTGAAATTCTTATAAACAACGAAAATTCATTTTATATAAGTTACGATTCAAAAAACAGTTTTAAAACTGAAATTGATAATGATGAGTCGTATCGAATCAATGTAAATTCTGTAATGATGGGATTTCGATTTAAACTTCAACGGCTCTAATTTAACCATACGATATGCAAAAAATGTACAAATACATATTTAAAGTTGCGCTACTAGTATTAAAACAATGATAAAATACGGAATACTATATGGTATATTTTCTCTAGTAAGTTACATGCGTTTTTCCCAACCCCTATATTTAGAGAATTCATTGTCAGGTACTTATTTTGAAGAGTATTATGCAGAAACATAATCGACGATAACCGATGGAATATGAGTCGTACAATACACAAATTAAATAACCTAAATTTATAATTATACCAAATCTTAATGCTATGAAAAACAACTATTTAAAACTGAGTCTAATAGTCCTCTCAATGATTGTTGCGACGGCATCCGTTCAAGCACTAGCAACCACTTAATATGGAATACAAATAGATGCCACACTTGTAGATATCTCGATGTTTGTTTCGACTATATCACGATCATTTGGTGACTTATATAGAGGCATCCACAAAAACCTTACAAAAGTCAGTACCGACTCCTTATCATATACGCTCAATTGGAACAGCGTCAATCCCATTCGGGATCATCGATTATGAGTTTATAATAAAGACAACTTGATACAAGGCTTCGGATTAGAAATCGTAAGAGGTGACATTATTGAAAGTCCCATAGTTGGCCTTTAAAGTTGTATTGAAATATTTAAAATAGTGTTTATATTTATTGAGCTAAAAATTTTTACAGAATTTAGCAGTTTACCCTATCTTTGTTTTTAAACAAGAAGATTTATCTTCTGCTCAATTATTTTTTTTGAAAGATACGTTTAAACATAAAGGACTTCGCAAGCAATTAGTGGCAACTTTGGTAACTAAAGGGATTACAAATTCAGCGGTCTTAGAGGCCATTGGATCGATTCCACGCCATCTTTTTATGGACTCCAGTTTTTTGGATCATGCGTACCAAGACAAAGCGTTTCCTATTGCTGCCAGTCAAACGATTTCACAGCCTTATACTGTTGCATTTCAATCCGAGTTATTGGAAGTTAAGCCCTCTGATAAAATCCTTGAAATTGGCACAGGAAGTGGGTACCAAACTGCTGTGTTGTGTCTGTTAGGAGCGCATGTGTATAGCATTGAGCGTCAACTAGAACTCTTTAAAAAAACGAGTAAATTCCTACCTAAAATCGGTTATGTTGCCAAACGTCTCATTTTTGGAGATGGCTACAAAGGACTTAAAGATGAGGCGCCATTTGATAGCATCATCGTCACTGCAGGGGCGCCTTTTGTTCCAAAACCATTATTAGCACAATTAAAAATTGGAGGCCGTTTAGTTATCCCTGTTGGAGACGTTGATCAAATTATGACACTTTACATCCGAAAAGGCGCTAAAGAATTTGAAAAACACGAATTAGGGAATTTTAAGTTTGTTCCGCTTTTAGAAAATAAAAACTAGAAACTAATCCCAAATAACACCCCGTCGTTTACAAATCCAGATTGATACGATCGCACATAGTCAACTCGTAAAAAACGGTATTTTTTCCAACCGATATTATTAATCCCGATGCTCATTTCTTGATACGGGTTTTGAAACTTTGTAGAAAATCCATGTACGCCCACAATCAAGTTGTAATTGAGTTTATTTATCAAGGGTATCTTTCCTAAAATATAGCCATTAAAATCGTGCTCCACATGGTATTCTAAATAGTTTTCGGACGTACTAAAATCATAATACGCCACGTTTTTAAATGACGTCAAATAATTACCACTCAAATTCACACGGGTTTGATTGCCATTAAAATGTTTAGAATCCATAAATGCTAATTTGGAGTTCTCAAAAAAGGTGCCTCCCGAAATATTATAACTAAAATTACCTTTATTTTCAAGGCTAAAATTTTGAGACAAATTAACACTAAAATGGTCATAATTATAGTCGGAATTGGTAGCGCCCATTCCTTTTTCAAAACTAAAATTTAACTTTGGGTATTTATGTGTATTTAGGGTGTATTTATTTCCTGGGTAGCTCAGGTATTTTTGTTTAAATCGAATAGCCCCATCGAATTTAAACTTTAGGAGATTATGATTTTCAAAGGGAGCAAATACAAAATTTGAGGCCTCTTTTGGATTGTTACTTGTGTATGATTTGTCGTCCTGATTTAGAGTCGTATAATCGGTGCCATTTAACAACGCCCTTCGGTTTTCAAAACTGATAGAAGTGCCTACTCTGAAACCATTAAAAAGCTCTTGGCCATAACGGGTTTCTATAAATCTATTTTCAAATAATTTCATGTAATTATCTTCAAAAAGCAAGCTACTTAAGCTATTTATTAAATTCGAAATAGGTTCTTGATCATTAAACTGTTTTACTTTGATCCCAGCATTAAATGCGACATTTAAATCATTAATATTATTAAATTTATATCGGAATCCTAGCGTCCCCCGAACCTTTTTTGTGTCAAAACTGTAATTGATTTGACTTCGAAGCCTGAGGTATTTTTTAAACGCATCGTAGCGTTTGGTGTAGTCGATCTCTAAGTTTGAATTGAATCCTTGAACCGTATTAAAATTGAACCCTTTTAGTGGGCTTCTAACACTAAATTCTTTGTGTTCAAAAGAATTTTCAAATGAGTACCCTGAAATTAAATTACCAAACTTAAATGTATTGTTTTTGGTATCTACCGAATCGCGATAGATTTTGGATTTTTTTAAAGTTTGAACACTATCTTTTTTAATGTAATCAGTGAATTCTTCACGGGTGAGTGGAACCGGACGAAGGGTGTTCCAATATGTAGAATCTTTTTTATTGGCTTTGGGGGCAAATGCCAAAACTTCATTTGTAAAAACAGTCTCATCAAAATTTGTATTCAATTCATAATTGCTGTAGTTCGCTACAAAATTACCATCCCCTTCAAATCCTAAAATCTTATATTCAAAACCAATAGTTTGGGAACGAACCACCCAGTAATCCGTTTTCTCATCATAAGATAAATTTTGTTTAATAGTCACTAAATCAGCTGCTGGAGTTTGAATTTGGCTGCCAGTCACTTGGAGTTCTAGGCCATAGATACTCCACTGGTCTTCGACAATATAGAGAATTCCCGAAAATACTCGATCGTTTTCACGACGTGGAATCACTTGAATTTTATTAATCAAGTTCCCACGATTGTCATAAAAAACTCCTTCAAGTTTATAGCGGTAATAGTTAAAAGCATAATCAGCAATTGGGGATACAATTTCTGCATTAATCTCAATCGTATTTTTGTAAAAATTATAATCAACATCACTCGCAGTGTTAAAGCTAAATCCGTTTGAATCGCCACTTATTTTCGAAGCAATAATATTTTCTGATAATTTATCAGGTTTTTGATACTTTATTTTGGAGATGGTTTCCGATAAATAGATAATTCCCGAACGGGTGGAGTCTAATTCAACGTCGAACGTCACCTCTTGTCCCATAAATTTTTTGGGCGCATTTTTGATGCGAATGAGTCCTTTGGAATAAAAATCGGCAGCATATGAATTGATGGTTTTTAAATGCGATTTTCGGGCAGCAATGGACGCTCTTATAATTCGATTTGCAGGGTTTTCATTTCTAGTGATGACCACTTCATTTAGGGAGATCGATTCTTCCACTAATTGAATGTTTAGTTCATGTGGAAACCGTTCCACTTTAATAATTTTAGTTTGTGTTTTAAACCCAATAAATTGGTAAACAATTGAATAGGTTCCAGGTTTTGAGAGGGCTAATTCATAATTACCTTGGTCATTAGAAGTTGTGCCCGTATAGGAATTTTCAATGTAAATATTAACGTAAGGGATCGGTTGGTTTTTAACATCGGTGATCGTCCCTATGAGTTGCGCGTTTACTGAAAGAGAACAAATAAGGAATAAAAATAAATAACGCATGTAGGTTTTAGGTTTAGATAACATGAGTGTAGACGATACTATTAAAGAGATGTTACAAAAATTACTTAAAATTCTTTTTTACACGATCTAAATCACGTTTATTATCACGGTCTTTGATGGTTTCCCGTTTATCGTAGAGTTTTTTCCCTTTTGCTAAGGAGATTCTCAGCTTTGCAAACCCTTTATCATTGATAAAAAGTTTTAAAGGAATAATCGTTAGTCCCGAGTTTTTTACTTCTTTCTCAAGCTTTTTAAGTTCTTTCTTATTTAGTAATAATTTTCTTTGGGCTTTGGGAGCATGATTGTAATGATTTCCAAAATTATATTCTTGAATGGTCATATTAATCACAAAAAGCTCCCCTCGTAAATTAAACTCACAAAAACTTTCTGCAATCGATGCTTTACTCTCACGAATGGATTTAATTTCGGTACCAGTTAACACAATACCAGCGATGTATGTATCTAATAGATCATACGTAAATCGTGCTTTTTTGTTTAATATGTTAACGGACTTTTTCATTGAAGGTCAAAACTAAGCAAATTATTAATCGATTGCTAGAAGTGTCTATAATTTATCGGAATTTTAATTGGTAATTTTTCTAAAATATTTTTTTAGTAACGGTGTATTTCCATACAAAAAAGCAATGCTTTTTTTATTTCTAAAATTCGCACTGCTTTTTAACTAACTAACCAACACTTATAAGACGATGTTTATTGAGATTTGTTACATTTTTTTACATTAAATTTTGGGTTTAATCTCCGAATCTATATTAAATGATAATACTTTTTTGATTTTATTACTTTTTTAGACTGTTTACAGATATATTTTATAATTTTGCTAATTCAAATTTGAACATTTTTTTTAGATAAACGTTCTACTTAAACTTATTAATATCGATGGGAATTTTTAATACATTATTTAAATCTGAAACCGAAGGGATTAATTGGCCTGGAGCCCAACTAGAATCCATGGATCAATTGGAAGCTATAATTAGCACTTCAAATACAATACCTCAATTGATTTTTAAGCATTCGACTCGTTGCAGTATCAGTCGGTTTGTGCTATCAGATTTTATGGCATATTTTTCCTATTCAGGTACTGAATTTGGCGCCAATTATTTAGACTTATTAAATCATCGAGACATTTCTGGTGCCATTGCAGAACGCCTTGGCGTTGTTCATCAATCTCCACAATTGATTGTGATAAAAAATGGAAAAGCGATTGCTCATGCATCCCACGAAGGAATTAATGAACTTCAACTAAGTCAATTTATATAATCGACTAAATACCGAGTTCGTCCAAAAGTAAGATTAAATTCTTGCTCGATGGGCGAGGGGCATCAGCGTCGACAATATTCCCATTAGGATCTATCAGTATAAATCGTGGGATTCCACTAATTTTATAATCTTGTATGAAGTCGGCTTTCCATCCATTTCCTGAAAACAATTGAACGCCCGATAATTCTTTTTCACTCACCATTGTTTTCCAAGCTTCATGGGCTTTCTCTAGCGTTCCACTACGACGAGCATCGTCCACAGAAATACTAATAAACTCAATATTTTTAGCATGGTATTTTGATTCTAATTCTTGTAAAAATGGAATTTCAACTTTACAAGGCCCACACCAAGTTGCCCAAACATCAACATACACAAATTTTCCTTTAAAGTCGCCTAATGAACTGACACCGCCTTTATGATTTTCGTAGTTTAAAAATTCAGGAGATGCCATACCTTTTGGAAACAACGTTTTCATTCCTTGTTTTTCTAGGAAATAGTCATAATACGATTTACGCATCAATTTTAAATTCTCAGACTGTTCTTCAAAAAAAGCAGTATCCAGTTGTTTAAACTCATTTTTTAAAGAATTATAGGCAACTTCTAAATCATTAAATGATCTAGAAAACTCAGCTTCAGAACCCTCAAAAAGGTCTTCTGTAAGGTATTTTTCTTGCAAAAGATTATTGGTAATTATAAAATTACTTTTATCGGCTCCGTCTCCTTTAAATTTTAAAGTTTCGTCAAAGGCTTTGGTGTCTAATGTGAAAGAAGTTGAGTTGTTATTTTTTAAATAGATCATTCCCATTTCATTGCCATCAAAAAAGGTAAAAAGGCCTTCTTTTATATGAAGCGTGTCGTTAAAAGTTCCATCATCATTTACTTGAATTTCTTTTTTGTATCCATCTCTATTGCTAATGGTTATTTTTTTAAACTCATTAAAATTAGTGATTTCTCCAGAGAGTGTCACGTAGTTTTTAGGCGTTTCTGTACAAGAGCTGAGTATCAATATGGATAAAAGTAGAGTAAAAAACGATTTCATGATATTTTGATTTGGTTAGTTATTTTTCAAAAGTAAGTTAATTCACTTAATAAATTAATAAATTAACAATTATTTGCATTTCTACTGTGGAATGTTCAATTTTGAAACACACAAACACTAATCAAATGCATATTGTTAGTTTAAAACCATTAAGTTTATCGAATCTTAGAACTCTTATTTTTGAAGGAACAAAAATAGAGCTTTCAACAGAAGTTGTACAAAAAATCCAAGAATGTCGGGAGTATTTAGATCAAAAAATAGCAACGACTTCTGAGCCTATTTATGGGATTAATACCGGCTTTGGTGCTTTGTGTGATGTAAGAATTCAATCAGAAAACCTCACGAAATTACAAGAAAACCTAGTCCGGTCTCATGCTTGTGGTATGGGAGAGTTGGTTCCAAAACCCATTGTAAAGCTGATGCTTTTATTAAAAATAAAATCATTGAGCTATGGTCATAGTGGAGTGCAATTAGCCACTGTTAACCGATTGGTTGCTTTTTATAACAATGATATTTTACCAGTAATATATACCCAAGGCTCTTTAGGAGCTTCTGGAGATTTGGCACCCTTGGCACATTTGGCATTACCATTGCTTGGCGAAGGAATGGTTTGGTATAAAGGCACTCAAAAGCCTACTTCTAAAGTTTTAGAGGGGTTTAATTGGCGTCCAATAACCCTTCAATCGAAGGAAGGTTTGGCCTTACTGAATGGCACACAGTTTATGACTGCTTACGGTGTACATTGTTTATTGAAATCTCACAAATTATCCTATATGGCCGATATGATAGGGGCTTTGTCATTAGATGCTTACGATGGTCGGATTGAGCCTTTTGACCCTTTGGTACATCTTGTGCGTTCTCATAATGGACAAATAAAAACGGCGGCCCGTATTCTAAGTTTTTTAGAAAATAGCGAATTGATGAAGCAGCCAAAACCACATGTTCAGGATCCGTACTCATTTCGATGTATGCCACAGGTTCATGGGGCTACCAAAGACACTTTGAATTTTGTGAGTCATACTTTTATAACTGAAATAAATGCCGTCACTGATAATCCTAATATATTTACTAAAGACGATAAGATAATTTCGGGAGGAAACTTTCATGGACAACCTTTAGCATACGGGTTTGATTTCTTAAAAATCGCCATGGCTGAATTGGGTAATATTTCGGAGAGAAGAACTTATCAATTGATCACAGGTTTAAGGGGGTTGCCATCTTTTTTAGTAGATAAATCGGGTTTAAATTCGGGGCTTATGATTCCTCAATATACCGCTGCGAGTATTGTGAGTACAAATAAACAATTAGCGACACCCGCCAGTGTCGATTCTATTGTTTCTTCCAATGGGCAAGAAGACCATGTAAGTATGGGCGCAAATGCGGCTGTGCAAGCCTATCAAATTTTAGAAAATGTCGAACGAATTTTAGCAATTGAGTTGCTAACTGCTTCTCAGGCATTATTTTTTAGAACCAAAAAAACATCTCCATTTCTATCAGCGATTATTTCTAGTTTTAGATCTAAAATACCAAAAGTCACAGAAGATAGAATGCTTCATAATGATATTGTAAAAGCAGTCGATTTTATTCAATCACTTGAACTTGAAAATGATCTTTTGTTCAATTAAGCCATAAAAAAAGCCCCACATTGTGAGGCATTTTTTTTATGATTCTTTCGCCTTATTGGGCGATGTTATTTTGATTTCTAATTTAGAATCGTCTTTGCCAATATCTAGCGTAATGGTGTCGCCTTCATGTACATTCGACTTGATAATTTCTTCGGCGAGAGCATCTTCAACGTATTTTTGAATGGCACGTTTTAGGGGGCGTGCGCCATATTGTTTGTCAAATCCTTTTTCGGCAATAAAACTTTTTGCTTTTTTACTTAATTTCAGTGTATACCCAAGTTCAGAAATACGTTCAAGGAGTTGGCCTAGCTCGATATCAATAATAATATCAATATCTTCTTTTTCTAAGTTATTAAATACAACAACATCATCAATTCTATTTAGAAACTCAGGAGCAAATGCTTTTTTTAGAGCGTTTTCGATGACGCTTCTCGCATTTGAACTTTCTTGCGATTTTTGTGCCGAAGTTCCAAATCCGACGCCAGAACCAAAATCTTTCAGTTTTCGAGCACCAATATTAGAAGTCATAATGATAATGGTGTTGCTGAAATCAATTTTTCGACCTAAACTGTCTGTTAAAAATCCATCATCTAAAACTTGCAGGAGCATATTAAATACGTCGGGATGTGCTTTCTCGATTTCATCTAAAAGAACAACGGCATAGGGTTTGCGACGAATTTTTTCGGTGAGCTGACCGCCTTCTTCATACCCTACATATCCTGGAGGCGCACCTACCAATCTTGAGATTGCAAATTTCTCCATGTATTCGCTCATGTCAATTCTCACTAGGGCATCTTCGCTGTCAAATAATTCTCTGGCAAGAACTTTAGCGAGTTGTGTTTTGCCAACCCCTGTTTGCCCTAAAAATATAAATGACCCAATGGGCTTGTTAGGATTTTTAAGTCCAGCACGATTCCTCTGAATCGCTTTCACAACCTTTGAAACTGCCTCGTCTTGGCCAATCACTTTACCGTTAATGAGCTCAGGGAGTTTTGATAATTTATTACTTTCTTTTTGTGCAATTCGATTTACAGGAATACTGGTCATCATAGACACTACTTCTGCCACGTTTTCTTCGGTGACCACAATACGGTTTAATTTGGAATCGGTTTCCCATTTTTCCTGCGCCTCTGCAAGGCTTTTTTCTAAACGTTTTTCGTCATCTCTAAGTTTCGCCGCTTCTTCATATTTCTGTTTTTTAACGACCGAATTTTTAGTCGCTTTCACTTCTTCGAGTTCTGCTTCTAATTCAACAATTTGATTTGGCACATTAATATTTGTGATGTGTACACGCGAGCCGGCTTCATCCAATGCATCAATTGCTTTATCAGGTAAAAACCGATCGGTCATGTAGCGATTTGTAAGTTTGACACAGGCTTCAATAGCGGCATCTGTATAATCGACATTATGATGATCTTCGTATTTGTTTTTGATATTATTTAAAATCTCAATGGTTTCTTCAACGGTTGTCGGTTCTACAATGACCTTTTGAAAACGACGTTCTAGTGCGCCATCTTTTTCGATATGTTGTCGATATTCATCAAGCGTTGTTGCTCCAACACATTGTAATTCGCCACGTGCTAAGGCAGGCTTAAACATATTAGAAGCATCTAAACTTCCAGTGGCACCTCCGGCACCGACGATGGTATGAATCTCGTCAATAAATAAAATGATATCATCATTTTTTTCAAGTTCATTCATCACTGCTTTCATGCGTTCTTCAAACTGACCCCGGTATTTTGTCCCGGCCACAATACTGGCTAGATCTAAAGTCACGACGCGCTTGTTAAATAAGATTCGTGAGACCTTTCGTTTAATAATTCGAATGGCTAAACCTTCTGCTATGGCCGATTTGCCGACTCCAGGTTCGCCAATGAGTAAAGGGTTGTTTTTCTTTCGGCGACTCAAAATTTGAGACACTCGTTGTATTTCTTTTTCACGTCCTACAACAGGATCTAATTTTCCTTCTTCAGCCATGGCTGTAAGGTCCCTTCCAAAATTATCTAGTACAGGTGTTTTAGATTTTTTGGTCCCTTTTTGAGTTCCACTTTGACCAAATGAGCTGTCTTTGTCATCTTCTTTAGGGAGATCTTCACTCGGAAAAGATTCTGCTTTTGGAGTACTATCAGTGTATGAGTCGTCGTTTGTGATCATATATTTAAATTGTTCTTTAACGCCCTCGTAATCCACTTTTAGTTTATTTAAAAGTTTCGTTGTAGGGTCGTTTTCATTTCTCAAAACACATAAAAGTAAATGTGCTGTATTTATAGATTTACTTTGAAAGAGTTTTGCTTCCAAAAAAGTTGTTTTTAGCGCGCGTTCTGCTTGTCGTGTCAAATGAAGATTTTTCTTTTCGTTGGAGGAAACCATGATACTGGGATTGGCAGGGCTTAGAATTTCTACTTTGCGTCGTAAATGACTTAAGTCAATATCCAATGCATTTAAAATATCGATTGCTTTGCCATTGCCATCTCTTAAAAGGCCCAACATTAGATGTTCAGTGCCAATAAAATCATGACCAAGACGTAGCGCTTCTTCTTTGCTAAAAGAAATTACATCTTTAACTCGAGGGGAAAAATTATCATCCATAAATGTTCTTTGGTTAAAAGTACAAATTCAGAGGCATTAAATCAAAAACTATACCTCATTTATTTTCATTTATACAAATGATAGTAAAAACTAATTAAAATCAAAATTTTATGGCCTGTATTTATTAACGATTTCGCTTCTTTAAATTGTTGATAAATTTGATTAAAAAAGCCGCAAAAATCCGCTCAATAATAATTTGAAAAGTAGTATATTGGCTTGGTTATAAAACATACAAAAATATAGTGTAAAATGATAGAAGGCGAAAAGTTAATCCCCATTAATATTGAAGATGAAATGAAGTCGGCCTACATCGATTATTCGATGTCGGTTATAGTGTCTCGGGCACTTCCTGATGTACGGGACGGCTTGAAGCCTGTTCATCGCAGGGTATTGTTTGGAATGCACGAACTTGGTGTGAGGTCAAACACCGCTCATAAAAAATCGGCAAGAATTGTTGGAGAAGTTTTAGGAAAGTACCACCCGCATGGAGATACCTCTGTGTATGACGCCATGGTTCGTATGGCCCAGGAATGGAGCTTGCGATACATGTTAGTTGACGGACAAGGAAATTTCGGATCGATTGATGGCGACAGTCCTGCAGCAATGCGTTATACGGAAGCCAGAATGCGTAAAATATCGGAAGATATGCTTGCGGACATTGATAAAGAAACAGTAGATCACAAGTTAAATTTTGATGACACCCTCCAAGAGCCAACGGTTTTACCAACCCGAATTCCAGGACTATTAGTCAATGGTGCATCTGGGATTGCAGTAGGTATGGCCACTAATATGCCGCCTCACAATCTTACTGAAGTGGTAGATGGAATTACAGCCTACATTGAAAATCCAGAAATAGAAATAGATGAATTAATCACACATGTCAAAGCTCCCGATTTTCCAACTGGTGGAATTATTTATGGCTATGATGGTGTCAGAGAAGCGTTCAAAACAGGCCGAGGTCGAGTGGTCATGCGTGGAAAGGCTAATATTGAAGAAGTAAACGGGCGTGAATGTATCATCGTGACCGAAATTCCGTATCAAGTCAATAAAGCCGATATGATTAAGAAAACGGCTGATTTGGTAAACGATAAAAAAATGGAAGGTATTTCTACCATTCGGGATGAATCAGATCGAAACGGAATGCGTATTGTGTATGTTTTGAAAAGAGATGCCATTCCAAATATTGTTTTAAATAAACTTTATAAATATACAGCACTTCAGTCATCTTTTAGTGTCAATAATATTGCGTTGGTAAATGGCCGTCCAGAAATGTTGAATCTTAAAGATATGATTCATTATTTTGTAGAACACCGACATGAAGTGGTGGTGCGACGTACTACTTACGAACTTAGAAAAGCAGAAGAACGCGCACACATTTTAGAAGGTTTAATTATCGCTTCAGACAACATTGACGAAGTTATTGCCATCATCAGAAGTTGTTCAAATGCAGAAGAAGCCCGTGAAAAATTAATAGAACGTTTTAAGCTCAGTGAGATTCAATCCAAAGCGATTGTTGAAATGCGATTAAGACAATTAACAGGTTTAGAGCAAGATAAGTTACGTGCAGAGTACGAAGCGATCATGAAAACGATTGATGATTTAAAAGATATTCTTGCTAAAAAAGAACGTCGAATGATCATTATTAAAGAAGAACTTGCTGTTGTTAAAGATAAGTATGGAGATGAACGTCGTTCTATAATTGAATATGCAGGAGGCGATTTATCAATTGAAGATATGATTCCGAATGAGCAAGTTGTCATTACAATTTCACATGCAGGCTATATCAAACGAACGTCACTAACCGAATACAGAACTCAAAACAGAGGTGGAGTTGGACAAAAAGCGTCAACCACTCGTAACGAAGATTTCCTAGAACATCTATTTGTTGGAACCAATCACCAGTATATGTTGTTTTTCACTCAAAAAGGAAAATGTTTCTGGATGCGTGTGTATGAAATTCCAGAAGGAAGTAAAACATCTAAGGGGCGTGCCATTCAAAATTTAATAAATATTGAGCAAGATGATAAAGTTAAAGCCTTTATTTGTACACAAGATCTAAAGGATGAAGACTATACCAACTCACATTATGTGATTATGGCGACTAAAAAAGGACAAGTCAAAAAGACGTCCTTAGAGCAGTATTCTCGACCAAGAACCAACGGAATAAATGCCATCACAATTAAAGAAGATGATGAATTATTAGAAGCAAAACTAACCACTGGCGAAAGTCAAGTTATGCTCGCCTTAAAATCAGGAAAAGCCATTCGTTTTGAAGAAGCCAAAACGCGTCCAATGGGTCGAGGTGCTTCAGGCGTTCGCGGGATTACGTTAGCCCATGACTCAGATGAGGTAATCGGAATGATTGCTGTTGATGATATGGAAAGTAATATCCTTGTGGTCTCTGAAAATGGGTATGGGAAACGTTCAAGCTTGGAAGATTACCGGATCACAAATAGAGGAGGAAAAGGCGTTAAAACAATATCAATTTCTGATAAAACAGGTAATTTAGTCTCCATCAAAAATGTCACTGATGAAGATGATTTAATGATCATTAATAAATCGGGTGTTGCTATTCGATTGGCTGTGGAGGATTTAAGAGTCATGGGGCGTGCCACACAAGGGGTTCGTTTAATTAATCTTAAAGGGAATGATTCCATTGCAGCTGTCGCGAAAGTCATGCGCGAAGATGAAGAAGATATCGAAGCTATTGAAACTTTAACAGATGAAGGTGCTGGCGAAATCAGTGATAGTCAAACAGATGGCACAACTATTGATACTCAAGAAGAAGAATAACAATTAAAATTATATTATAATGAATAAGTATTTTGTATTTGTAATAGCATTAACTCTAGGGTTTTCTGTGATTGCACAAAAAAAAGAATTAAAAACAGCTGCTAAAGAATTGAAAAAAAACAATTTAGAAGCCGCCGTAACTGCCCTCAATGCTGCTGAAATATTGATGTCTCAAATGGATGATAAGTCTAAAAGTCAATATTATTTATTAAGAAGTAAATCCTTGTTTAATAATGGAGAAGCTGATTTTAGCGATGTCCAAAAAGCTGCGGAAGCTCTAAGCTCGATAACGAGTTCATCTTTTGAACAACAGGCTGTTGCTCAGAAACAATTGATCTTTGCACATTTAGTAAATACAGCGAGTAGTTTGTATGAGAAAAATGATTACCTAAACTCATCTGAACATTTTGAAAACGCTTATCGTTTGTCTAAAAAAGATACGTTGTATTTGTATTATGCGGCATCTACAGCCGTAACAGCAAAAGCATACGACAAATCACTTTCCATGTATGAAGAGCTAAAATCGTTAGGGTTTACAGGGATTGAGAAACAATATTTTGCAACCAATAAAGAAGACCAGAAAGAGGAGTCTTTTAGTAGCAAAGTTTTAAGAGATGTGTCTGTTAAGTCAGGAACTCATATGTCCCCAAAGGATAAGTTAACCGATTCTAAGTTTCCTGAAATCATTAAAAATATTGCTTTAATTTATGTTGATTTAGGCGATAATGATAAAGCTTTAGAGGCGATGTTATTAGCGCGCTCGGAGAATCCAGATAATGTAAATTTACTTCTTACAGAAGCGAATGTGCACTACAAAATGGGGAATGTTGAAAAGTTTAAAGAACTTTTAGAAATGGCAACTCAAATGGATCCAAATAATGCGGAGCTTCAATATAACTTAGGGGTTGTTTCTGCGGAGTCTAATGACATTGAAAATGCCACAAAATATTACCAGAATGCAATTGAATTAAAGCCAGATTATACGAATGCCTATATTAATTTAGCGGCGCTAATACTGGGGCAAGAAGAAGGCATTTTGAGTCAAATGAATGCTTTAGGATCTTCTGCTTCGGATGATAGAAAGTATGATGAACTCAAAGTAGAAAGAAATCAATTGTATTTAGATGCGATTCCATATTTAGAAAAAGCAATTGGTATAGATCCAACTAATTTTCAAGCTGCTAAAACCTTGTCAAACATTTACAGCGCGACTGGAAATACAGAAAAATATAAAGAATTCAAAGCATTAGCTGAATCGCTTGAAGAATAATTAATTCTTAACAATTATAAAAATAGCCATTCAATTTGAGTGGCTTTTTTTTATGGGATTATTTTTTTGATAACTCTTAGTTTGTGAGAGTGGGTTTTAGTGTCTACATTATAAATGCCACTTTGATCTAAGAGGTCGATCCGGACTTTACCATGTGCGTGAATAATATGATGGTTTTCCATAATGATACCCACATGGATGATATCACCTTCATTATTATCGAAAAACGCTAAATCTCCCGGTTCACTTTCTTCTATGAAACTGAGAGCTTCGCCTTGTAAGGCCTGCTGTGAAGCATCTCTTAAAATTTTGAAACCATTTAGTTTGTAAACCATTTGAACAAACCCAGAACAATCAATTCCAAAAGGTGTTTTCCCACCCCATAAATAGGGTGTATTTAAATATAATAAGGCGGTTTCAATAAGCTTGGATTTAACCTTATGTCCAACCGATTCAATCCCTTCAAAAGTGTGATTTAAGTAGGGGAGGCCATTCAAATCTGAGCCTAATAAAATGGGATGTAATTGCTGTTTTTGATTGGATATAAAATCGACCAAATCCATCGCCATTAAGGGCGGTGATTTATGAAGCTGTTTGTAGTCGGATTCTTCGATGAATTGAAATTGCTTATTGTCTATCCAGCCTTCATAGCTATCAAATCCCAATCGAATTCGACTCCAAGATTTTCGATGTTCCAAAACCTTAAAGTAATCTCCATAGAGAACTTGAGAAACCAATTCGCTGGAATCAGAAGCTTCAGATCTTAAAGCGACAACGCTTAAATAGCAAAGGCCGTATTGCATTGCTTATATATTTCGTTCGAGGATTAATGCCGAAGCACCGCCACCACCATTACAAATGGCTGCAGCTCCAATTTTCCCATTATTTTGTTCCAGAACACTTAACAGTGTCACCACAATTCTTGCCCCCGAACATCCTAATGGATGTCCTAAAGAAACCGCACCGCCATTAACATTAACATTCGTGTCATTGAGTTCTAAGAGTTTCATGTTCGCGAGTCCAACGACTGAAAAGGCTTCATTAAATTCAAAAAAGTCAACATCAGAAATATTCATATTTGCTTTTGCAAGTGCTTTTGGCAATGCTTTTGAGGGTGCGACGGTAAACCATTCGGGTGCAGTTGCTGCATCGGCATAGCCTTTGATCGTTGCTATGGGCTTCAGTCCAAGTTCTTCAGCTTTATCTTTACTCATTAGGACCAATGCAGCAGCACCATCATTTATTGTAGAGGCGTTTGCAGCGGTGACAGTCCCATTTTTTGTGAAAGCTGCACGTAGACCAGGTATTTTATCTAAACGAACGTTTGTGAATTCTTCGTCGGTATCCACGATGATTGGTTCGCCTCTTCGTTGCGGTACTGATACAGGTACTACTTCGGAATTAAATTTACCTGAATTCCATGCATCGGTTGATCGTTTATAGGATTGTACGGCAAAAGCATCCTGATCTTCCCTAGAAAAATTATATTTTATGGCACAGTTATCGGCAAATACGCCCATGGCTTCTTGTGCATAGGCATCTATCAACCCATCTCTTTGAAGGCCATCTTCAACGGAAATTGGTCCAAATTTTTGACCCGATCGCGCCTGTTGATAATGCGGAATTGAACTCATGTTTTCCATACCACCAGCGACAATAATATCAGCATCGCCCAAAGCAATCGATTGTGCCGCTTGCATAATGGTTTTCATACCTGAAGCACACACTTTATTAACGGTAGTGCAAGGAACAGAATCGGGGATACCTGCCTCAATGGCGGCTTGTCTTGCAGGCGCTTGTCCTGTGCCAGCCTGGACGACATGACCCATTAAAACTTCTTCTACCAAATTGGGATTTAAATTGATTTTATCGAGAGCACCTTTAATAGCGATTGCCCCTAGTTTTGGTGCAGCAACAGACGATAGAGCCCCTAAAAAACGCCCAATTGGGGTTCTTGCGACAGATACTATTACAACGTCTTTACTCATAGATCAGAATTTAGAGATGTTCATTGCGAAAATAACTAAAATTTAGGATATATAAAGTAGGAATTTTTTAATATAGAGAGAAAAGATACTTCTTTTTATTACTTTTGGGTGGTGACAAACGCATAACGAAATAAGAACTATAGGTGAAAACCTTTATTATAATTTAAATTTGTGTTTATGCATCTTTAGTTGCGTGTGATCTGTCCTAATCTGAAGCTATGAAATTCAAAAAATAAATAAATAATCGAAACAAATGAAGGATATAATAAACCTTTTTCATAAAAACCACTCCTTAATTTATAAGGTGTTTCTTTTTATTTTCACCACTTTTATAATTGTTTATTTGTTTCCTAAAAGTGGAACCTTTAGATACAGTTTTGAAAAAGGAAAGCCTTGGCAGTCCGAAAATTTGTATGCTCCATTTGATTTTGCGATCAAAAAAACAGCCGAAGAGATTGAAGAAGAAACAAAACAAATCACATTACAATCTCCTGTTTTTTTTGATGTTGATACCACTGTGGTTAACAAAGTTAAAAGCGAGTATTCCTCAACGTTTGAAAGATTGTTTTTTGAGTTGCCAAAAGATAAAATCAAAATTGATTTATACTTTAAAGGGGTATTGCTTTTGGACGAATTGTATCAAAGTGGAGTGCTCCAAAATCAATATGATTACAATCCTGACCAACAAATCTCTATTTTAGTTGATAAAACCCAAAGTGGTGTCAAACGATTCGATAGTTTTTTTCTTCAAACAAATTTAAAATCATTTATTGAATCTCGTGTGGATGCACTTGGTTTAGAAGCATACAAACAACGTTACCTAGCACTGTTTTTTGACGTTGTTAAGCCCAATACTCAGTTAAATAAATCAATTACACAAGTTTCACTTGAAGAACGCTTAAATCAAATTAAACTAGTGAGAGGGCGCATCGATAAGCAAACTCTTATTGTCTCAAAAGGTGAAGTGGTACAAGGCGATAAACTTGTTGCTCTAAATTCATTGGTTTCTGAATATGAATCACAGGTATGGACAGATTCAAACTACACATTAGTAGTTACGGCTTATACGGTTTTAGTTTCGTTGGTTTTATTGATGTTGCTGCTGTTTATGAAAAAATACAGAATGGAGGTGTTTTCCAATAATACTAAAGTCACCTTTATTTTTTTCAATATTGTTTTGATGGTATTTTTAACCACTTTGGTTGTCAACTATAATTCGTCTTACATATATATTGTTCCCTTGTGTATTTTACCCTTAATATTGAAGGCATTTTTTGATGCTCGCTTGGGTTTATTTACCCATGTACTCACAGTCTTGTTATTAGGATTTGTTGTAGCCAACAATTATGAGTACATGTTTTTACAAATTATTGCCGGAATAGTGACCATTCTAACCGTATCGGAACTCTATAAACGGGCAAATTTATTTATATCTGTGGGACAAATTACCTTGATATACATAGTGTCTTATTTTGCTTTTTTTGTAATTCACGAAGGGAGTATTGACAGTCTAAAATGGGAAACGTTTTTATTATTTGTACTGTGTGGATTGGCAGCGCTCTTTGTACAGCCACTTATATATGTATATGAAAAACTGTTTGGACTTGTATCGGATGTGTCGCTGTTAGAATTGTCGGATACCAATTCTAAGCTATTGAAAGAATTATCGGATAAAGCACCAGGAACTTTTCACCATTCGTTAAATGTGGCAAACTTAGCCGAAGCAGCTGCCAATGAAATAGGTGCTAATACCATGCTCGTGAGGGTAGGGGCCTTGTATCATGATATTGGTAAAATGAAAAACCCAACATATTTCACCGAAAATCAAATGACAGGAACCAATGCGCATGACGAATTGTCTCCTAAAGAAAGCGCTAAAATCATTATCAACCATGTCATTGATGGAGTTGAGTTGGCTAAGAAAAACAATTTACCAGATCGTGTCATCGATTTTATTAGAACACACCACGGGACAAGCACCGTATATTACTTTTATAATAAACAAGCTCAGTTGAATCTAGACTTTGAAGCTGCTGATTTCTCTTACAATGGGCCTAAACCATTTAATAAAGAAACGGCTATACTTATGATGTGTGATAGTGTAGAAGCAGCATCCAAAAGTTTAAAGGACCCTAATTCAACCAAGATCAATAATTTTGTAGATGCCATTATTTCTAAGCAAATGGACACAGATCAATTTTTGAATGCTGATATTACTTTAAAAGAAATTCAGTCTATTAAGAAGGTATTGAAGCAAAAGTTAGCCAATATGTATCACTTACGTATTGAATATCCGGATTAAATTAAAAATGCTTTTAAAAAAGTAAAAAAATTGTTTGCGTTCTAGATAATGAAAAGTTACATTTGCAACCGCAATTTTAATTGCCTAAGTTCTTTTAATAGGAGAGGTGCCAGAGTGGTAATGGAGCAGATTGCTAATCTGTCGACGGGTAACTGTCGCCAGGGTTCGAGTCCCTGTCTCTCCGCAAAAAAATAGATCAACAACAGATAATCAATTCGGGGTGTAGCGTAGCCCGGTTATCGCGCCGCGTTTGGGACGCGGAGGTCGCAGGTTCGAATCCTGCCACCCCGACTAAAGTTTTTTGTTTTGTATAAACACTTTTAAACTTTTTAGAAAGTCTGTTGTTTTTTTATTTAGATAACCAATTCGGGGTGTAGCGTAGCCCGGTTATCGCGCCGCGTTTGGGACGCGGAGGTCGCAGGTTCGAATCCTGCCACCCCGACAGTATGGTCGCATAGCTCAGCTGGATAGAGCACCTCCC
>JAQXBT010000035.1 GCA_029252265.1 Flavobacteriaceae bacterium
CGCGCTATATTATTAGATGTTTCTACAAGGCCTTCAATCTCAGGGCTCATTCTGTAAACACCATTCCATGCAGCATATAGTGCGCGCGTAAGCCCCTGCTGAATACCTAAATCCATAATTAGCTTTGGAGTATCGGTTTTGGTTAAACTAATAAATAAACCTGGCTCAATTATTTTAAATTCTAATTTTATGGATTTAATCAACTCTCCCAAATCGTGTAAAAACTCAGATTCATGAACACTATCAATCGCAACAAAGGCACGACTCTCCCTAGGAATCGCATTTCTAAGGCTTCCCCCCTCAAAATCAGCTATTCGTAATCCATAGTTTTCAGAACCATCAAAAAGTATTCGGTTCATAATCTTGTTTGCATTACCAAACCCTTTATGAATATCCATTCCTGAATGTCCTCCTTGAAGCCCACTAACTTCAATGGAATATCCCATTTTAATTTCTGGTGTTTCTTCTTCGTTGTAAGTACCCACGGCCGTCACATCAATACCTCCGGCACAACCAACGCCAATTTCATCATCATCTTCAGTATCTAGGTTTAACAGAATCGCTCCTTTTAACAATCCCCCTTTTAGTCCCATAGCTCCGGTCATTCCCGTTTCTTCATCGATTGTAAACAAGGCTTCAATGGCAGGATGTGGAATATCGGTACTTTCTAAGATCGCCATAATAGTTGCAACACCTAAACCGTTATCCGCGCCTAAAGTAGTACCATTTGCTTTGACCCAATCCCCTTCGACAATCATCTCTATTCCTTGAGTTAAAAAATCAAAATTAGTATCACTATTTTTTTGATGCACCATATCTAAATGCGACTGCATCACAATGGCTTTTCGATCTTCCATGCCCGCAGTGGCTGGTTTTTTGATGATGACATTCCCTACCTCATCTTCAAAAGTTTCAAAATTGAGTGCAGCTCCAAAATCTTTCATAAATGCAATCACACGCTCCTCCTTTTTAGAAGGACGGGGGACGGCATTTAAATCTGCAAATTTATTCCAAACAGTTTTTGGTTCTAACTGACGTATATCTTGACTCATAATTGATTTATTTTTAGTTCCACAAAGGTAAGGATTCCTTCCCGATCCTATAATTAAAATTATTACTTTTGAGTGATGTCTAAAAAACTGAAAATTATTCTTGCTTTGAGCTTAGTACCTCAATACTTTTTTATAAAAGTAGTCAAACAGCAACCTGAATTTATGGAGACCTATTATAGCTCAGGGCTTTTTCCCATAATCTCAAAACTATTAAACACCACTTTTAGATGGGTTCCCTTTTCTGTGGGGGATGTGTTGTATGCCATTTTGATTGTTTATATCATACGCTGGGTAGTTCTCATCCGAAAGCGACTTAGAACACAGCCAAAAGTTTGGGGATTGAATATTTTAGCCTTTGTGTCCGTTCTCTATTTTATGTTTCATTTGTGTTGGGGATTCAATTATTATCGAGTGCCCTTACATACGACTCTCAACTTAAATCCAGATTATACTACGGCTCAATTAAAAATAGTGACCCATCAACTGGTCATAAAAACGAATGCTTTGCATCTTGCGATTACTCAAGACTCTCTGTTAAAAACAACAACTCCTTACTCTTTTTCTAAACTGACTGAAATCAGTCACGCAGGCTATTCTGAATTAGAAAAAGTGTATCCGAATTTTAAACACGACGGTAAAAACATTAAAAAGTCATTATTTAGCACGCCTTTAACTTATATGGGGTTTAGTGGCTACGTGAATCCAATAACACTAGAAGCTCAAGTTAATGCGGTGATGCCTCCCAATGCGATGCCGACAACCATTGCGCACGAACAGGCGCACCAGTTGGGTTATGCGGCGGAAAATGAAGCTAATTTTATTGGTTTTTTGGCGTGTATCCATAATAAAAACATCTATTTCAACTATGCAGGTTATAAATTTGCATTGCGCTATTGTTTACGAGAATTACATTTAAGAGATCCCGATACCTACGACTCAGTTTTATGCACCATCAACCCTGGTGTTTTAGAAGACTACCGAGAAGCATTTGAGTTCTGGGATTCTTACTACAATCCGTTGGAACCTGTTTTTAAAGGGTTTTATAGTTATTTTTTAAAGGCAAACAACCAGGACAAAGGCATTGAGAGCTATAGTTATGTGGTGGCCCTTTTGGTGGATTATTTGCAGGGTTAACAGTTGTAAAAGAATAAGCTCATCAAGTGTCATTGTTGATATTATAGTCAAAACCAAAACTTATAAATTAAGTATATTTTTGGATGCTCGTGACTTATATATATATTTAAATCGGATTAAGACCCCAAGTCTAAATCTTCATAAGCAGCTTGACCTAATTTTAAGATATTATTTTACTGTAAGTCGTCTATTGGAAACATTCCGATATGCGCCCTTTTGAGCCGTTTTCAGGATTTAAACTATTGAATAATAGCATTTAAAACGACATGAAATAAATTAATAATTGAGTTGCCAATGGAGTTTAACAAATCAGAATTAAATAAAGTAATTCGCGGAGCAAAAAAAGCAAGCTATAAAAAAGATGAGATTTACTCAATTTTAGATTCAACAGAAATTTGCAACATCGCTTTCAACTTAAATGGTAAAGCCTGCGTACAACCAATTAACTATGGCAGAAATGGTGATTCATTGTACATCCATGGTTCAATAAAAAACAGAATGACAAATGCCCTAATTGAGTCTGGAGAAGTCTCATTAAGTGTCATGATTTTAGATTCAATGAAACTTACTCGATCTGCATTTCACCATTCTGTTAATTATCGTTCTGTTGTTATCTTTGGAACAGTGAGAGAATTAACTTCAGATACAGAAAAACTTATAGGCTTAAAAAGTATCATCAATCACTTTGTCTCAAATAGATGGGAATTCTGTAGAAAACCAAATCAAAAAGAGTTGAATGCAACAAAAGTCATTGAGATTAAAATTGAATCGGCTTCAGCAAAAATTGCAAACACCCCTTTTAAAGATAATAAATCGGACTATAATTTAGATTTTTGGGCAGGAGAAATTCCTGTTAAAACCATCTATGAATATCCGATTCCTGACAAAGAATTGAACCAAAAAATCGAAATCCCTTCGCATGTTATAGATTTTTATAATAAGAAAAAAGATGGAATCTAATATTTTTAAAATACCTACCCGCTGGGATTCTCATGGGTTGGCAATACTAAAAATACGCAAATATTTTTCTGTCATACGTTAGTATGTATTTCGAAATAAAACTCTAAAAAATATGGAAAAAAAACTTGAAATAAATAAAATTGAATCGAAAGTATTTGAATTATTATCTGCGCAGAAATTTATACTGTTATGTGTGTTTAGCTTTGGATTATACGAATTATGGTGGATTTATAAATCATGGAGTTTTTTTAGAGATAAAGATCAACTTGATATTATGCCAGCCGCAAGAGCAATTTTTTCATTTTTTTTTTTAAATAGTCTATTTATACGTGTACAAGATTTTTCAAAATCTAAAGGGTACACCAAAACCTTTTCATCCACCGGATATTTTATTGGGTTCATTGGGCTTAATATTGCTGGTAATTTCCCTGACCCATATTGGATAATTTCACTTATGTCTATGTTTTTATTAATTCCTGCATTAGAATCTTTAAATTATGGAATCAAAAATAGTGGAAACTATAACGTAATTGAAAACGGGAAATACAATAATCGTCAAATAGGTTTGATAATTGTTGGTTCTATATTTTGGATGTTCACTGTTATAGAGATATTTCTTCAAAATGAATAAAGGCCTTATCTTCTTCTCAAAAACCCATTACATGAGACTTATTGTCCATTAACACCCAACACACACGTAGCTTCTCCTCTTTTTTCTTCATTAAAAACACTTAAATGATTTTATTTTTTTTTCTGTAAAACATTATAAGTACATTGAAATACTAAATAAATCAAGCATTATGATAAAAAGACTGTTTCTCATTTGTAGTTTTTTTGGAGCGCTCACACTCTATGCGCAAGATTATTTTCCAAAAAATGACGGCGTCAAATCTAAAAACACCAATTATACCGCCTTAACGGGGGCAAAGATTTTCATCACCCCTTCGAGAAGTATTGAAAATGGAATCCTATTAATAAAAGATGGACACGTTATTAATGTTGGAGTCAATATCAAACTTCCTAAAAATACGGTCATAATAAATGTTGAGGGCCACTCCATCTACCCTTCATTTATTGATCTTTATGCTAATTTTGGCGTTACAAAACCAAAACGTCAAAGCAGTACGAGTCGTTCGCCACAATACACTGCCAGTCGTGAAGGTTTTTATTGGAACGACCACATTCGACCCGAACAAAATGCGATTGATCATTTTAAGTATGACCATAAAGCGGCAAAACCATTAATTGAAGCCGGTTTTGGGGTGGTCAATACACACTTAAAAGATGGCATCGTTCGTGGAACTGGTGCTTTAGTAGCTTTAGACTCCATAGGCAGTGACTCTCAACGCATCTTATCGGATCAATCGGGACAGTATACTTCTTTTTCAAAAAGCGTACGTTCACGACAATCTTACCCGTCCTCTATTATGGGTACGATGGCCTTATTAAGACAGCTTAATCACGATGCAGATTGGTATGCTAATGGGAATATTCCAACAAAAGACCGTTCTATTGAAGCTTTTAATCGAAATAGAAATCAAGTTCAAATATTTGAAGCAGGTAGTAGAGCCAATGCCTTACGAGCCGACGCTGTTGGAGATGCTTTTGGAGTCCAGTATGTGATTATAGGTGGCGGCGATGAGTATGAACGCATCGATGATATCAAAAACACTCAAGCAACCTTTATTTTGCCTTTAAATTTTCCAAAAGCCTATGATGTTGAAAACACATTTCTAACAAATTCTTTGGAGTTAGAAGCCATGAAAGAATGGAATCAACGTCCAGGAAATCCCATGATTTTAGATAAAAATGGGGTGTCTTTTGCATTTACAACAAAGGGATTAAAATCGATGAAAGATTTTAAATTGAATCTTCAAAAAGCAATTGAATATGGTTTAGACAAAATCACAGCCTTAGAAGCTTTGACCACACAACCGGCTCAAATATTGAGAAATAAAAAACTAGGGAATTTAAACGTTGGGAGTTATGCTAATTTCCTGGTGACTTCTGGTGAAATTTTTGATGCTAAAACTACCCTCTATGAAAATTGGGTCAATGGCTCAAGAACTATATTTGAAGATATATCGAAAAAAGACATTCGAGGAGATTACAATTTGACGATAAATAATGAGACTTATAAACTTAAAATCAACGGGACGTTAAGTGAACATAAAACAGAAATAATATTTGATTCATTAAAGTTAAAAAGCAGTTTGGACTATAAAAATGATTGGGTTCATTTAACATTTTCCACGAAAGACACAACACAACAAGACTTTATCCGCGTGAATGCAAAAATTGTTTCGAATGTTGAAAACATCACTGGAACTGCCATTCTAGTAGATGGGTCAACTCCTACTGTTAAAATGAAGCGTCTAAAAATTTCTAAAAAAGACACAGCATCAAATAAAGAAACGATTTTAAAAATTCCTAAAATAGTCTCGGTTAGTTATCCGAACGGAGCGTATGGATTCAAAGAACTTCCAAAATCAGAAATGCTCTTATTTAAAAATGCAACGGTATGGACCAATGAGAACGAAGGAATTCTTAAAAACACGGATGTCCTTGTTAAAAATGGACGTATTGCAAAAATTGGAATCGACCTTAAAAACTCAAAAGCGACGGTAATCGATGCCACAGGAAAACATTTAACGGCGGGGATTGTCGATGAGCATTCGCATATTGCGGCGGCCAGTATCAACGAAGCAGGACAAAATTCGTCTGCTGAAGTGAGTATTGAAGATGTTATTGATGCCGATGATGTTGATATTTACCGAAACCTTGCTGGGGGTGTCACCTCAATTCAGATCCTGCATGGTTCTGCAAATCCGATCGGAGGACGTTCGGCGATCATAAAACTTAAATGGGGAAATTCTGCGAAAAATTTAATCTATTCAAACGCTCCAAAATTTATAAAATTCGCATTGGGCGAAAATGTCAAACAGTCCAATTGGGGAAGTTACAGTCGGTTTCCACAAACACGAATGGGTGTTGAACAACTCTATATTGATTATTTTACAAGAGCAAAAACGTATGATGCTCTAAAGAAAAGTGGAAAACTTTACCGTAAAGACACTGAAATGGAAGTTCTTTCAGAAATTTTAAACAAAAAGCGTTTTATAAGTTGCCACTCCTATATTCAAAGTGAAATTAACATGCTAATGAAAGTGGCTGAGAAATTTGATTTTAAAATCAACACCTTCACCCACATATTGGAAGGCTATAAAGTGGCCGATAAGATGAAAGCGCACGGAGTGGGTGCTTCGACTTTTAGCGATTGGTGGGCGTATAAATACGAAGTGAATGATGCCATCCCGTATAACGCCTCAATTTTAAATACAATGGGGATTGTAACGGCGATTAATAGTGATGATGCTGAAATGTCTCGACGTCTCAACCAAGAAGCAGCCAAAGCCATCAAATACGGAGATACCTCAGAAGAAGATGCTTGGAAAATGGTGACGCTAAACCCCGCTAAACTTCTCCATATAGACGATCGAGTTGGGAGTATCAAAATCGGTAAAGATGCCGATTTGGTGCTTTGGAGCGATCATCCACTATCAATGTATGCAAAAGCTGAAAAAACAATAATTGAAGGCGTTACATATTTTGATATCGCGCGCGATTCTAAACTGAGACAAATGATTCAACAAGAACGAAACGAACTCATTCTTATGATGTTAAACGAAAAAAATAAAGGCCAAAAAACGCAGCCAATTAAGAAAAAGGACAAACAACTTTTGCATTGTGACTCCATCGATTTTAATCAACAATAAATACAGAACAGATGAAACATATCAAACTAATTACTCTCTCTATTGTTTGTGTATTTATAGGACATGCACAACAAACACCTGCCGATAAACAATCCAATCCCATCGCAATTTTGGGCGGAACTGCACACCTAGGAAATGGAACCGTCATTCAAAACAGTTTTATCGCTTTTGAGAATGGAATCTTACAAACTATTTCTGAACTCACAGGAACAGAAGACACCTCAAAAATGGAGGTGATCGATGCGCAAGGGCAACACATCTACCCTGGGTTTATTGTTCCAAACTCCACTCTAGGATTGATTGAAATTGATGCTGTGAGAGCCTCTGATGACGATTCAGAAATAGGGACTTGGAATCCTCATATTAGAAGTTTAATTGCCTATAACGCCGAATCAAAAGTGGTGGAAAGTATGCGTCCAAATGGCGTCCTTCTTGCGCAAATCACACCGAGAGGCGGACGTATTTCAGGAACTTCATCAATTGTGCAATTAGATGCTTGGAATTGGGAAGATGCGGTTCTTAAAACCGATGATGGCATTCATTTAAATTGGCCCAGTACATTTAGTCGAGCGCGGGCTTGGTCAGGTGGGGCACTGAACTTAAAAATCAATCCAAAATACAACGGTCAAACCGCTGAAATTGATACCTATTTTAACAATGCTAAAGCCAATTCAAACAGTACTGAAGCGGAATTAAATCTGCCTTTTAGTGCCATGAAAGGACTTTTTGATCAATCCAAAACGCTGTTCATACATGTGAATGATGAAAAAGGAATTGTAGATGCGGTAGAATTTTCTAAATCACAAGCCCTCGCTAAAACCGTTATTGTTGGAGGGTATGAAGCGTATAAGCTTGCTACCTATTTAAAAGAAAATAATATTTCGGTTTTACTGCATCGAGTGCACTCTCGTCCTAACAGTGATGACCACGACTATGATTTACCGTACAAAATGGCACATCTTTTAGTCAATGAAGGCGTCACCGTCGCTTTAGAAACCAGTGGCGATATGGAACGTATGAACTCCAGAAACCTTCCCTTTTATGCTGGAACAACTGTTGCTCATGGCTTAACGAAGGCGCAAGCGCTCCAATTAATAACATTGAATACGGCTAAAATTCTTGGGATTGACCCTCTATATGGCTCTTTAGAAGTTGGCAAAAGTGCGACTCTATTTATTAGCAGCGGAGATGCCTTAGACATTCGAACCAATAAGCTGACAAATGCATTTATTGACGGACGTAATATTAGCCTTGAAAGTCACCAAACAAAACTGTGGAAACGCTATTCTAAAAAATATGAGGGTCACTAAAATTTCTTCTGTGTTATAATTCAAAAGTTCAAGTTTCGGCTTGAATTTTTTTTTGCTGTAGCATAAAATTAAAGCTTATTTTTGTGGCATGGTAAAAACAATAAGCAGTCTTCAAAACCCCTTTATAAAACAACTGGTTCAGCTCAAAGAAAAGTCGAAACTAAGAAGACAGACGGGCGTGTTTATTATTGAAGGCAAGCGTGAATTATCTTTAGCCATAAAAAGCAATTATACCATTGAAACGCTTTATTATTTTGCCGATTTATTTTCGGCTTCTGAGGCCGCCGCCTTAGAACCCTATGGAATCGACGTGATCGAGGTGACCAAAGCCGTGTATGAAAAAATTGCACATCGAGAAACGACCGAAGGTGTCATTGCTGTGGCAAAAACCAAAGATTTAAGTTTAAAAAATTTGAATATAACAACCAAAACTCCTTTAATTCTCGTAGCGGAAGCGCCCGAAAAACCAGGGAACATTGGGGCCTTACTCCGAACAGCCGACGCTGCAAATATAGATGCTGTGATCATTGCCAATCCACTGACAGATCTATACAACCCCAATATCATTCGGTCGAGTGTTGGCGGATTATTTACGGTACCCATTGCCACCGGAACTTCTGAGGAAGTGATTGCGTATTTAAAACAGCATAATATTGCCATCTATTCGGCCATCCTTCAAGAATCTGTAGACTATGATTCGATCGACTTTAAAAATGCCTCTGCCCTAGTGGTTGGAACGGAATCCACAGGACTGAGTCCAATTTGGCGCGTTGCATCCACGACTAATATTCAGATTCCTATGGAAGGAAAAATTGATTCTATGAATGTTTCGGTCGCAGCTGGCATCCTGATTTTTGAAGCGAAAAGACAACGTAAGTCGCACTAAATAATGGCTTTAACAACATGTTGAAACAATTTGTGTAAAATCTAGGATTTTGTGTTGCGTGTTACAATTCAATGTAGTAAATTTAATTTATGACAGCAGACGAAGTAGCCGTAGAAAACGCAGCCATTGCAAAGGAGTATAAAAACCTCCTGAAAATCAGCTACAGAACCCTGTCAACTGCCGATAAAAAGCTCATTCGAAAAGCGTTTGATGTGGCAGTTGATGCCCATTCTGAACAAAGACGAAAATCGGGTGAAGCCTATATTTTTCATCCCATTGCTGTCGCAAAAATTGTGGCTTCTAAAATTGGATTGGATGCAACTTCCATTGCAGCGGCCCTTTTACACGATGTTGTTGAAGATTGCCCACGCTATACAATTGACGATATTCAACAGTTATTCGGAGAAACCGTCGCACGTATTGTGGACGGTTTGACAAAAATATCCTCTTTAAATAAAGACATGAACGTGTCTATGCAAGCAGAGAATTTTAGAAAAATGCTGCTCACACTTCATGATGATATTCGAGTGATTATTATCAAAATTGCCGATCGTCTCCATAACATGCAAACGATTCATTCGATGCCAGAAGACAAGCAATTAAAAATTGCTTCTGAAACCCTTTATATATACGCCCCGCTGGCCCACAAAATTGGGTTGTATAATATTAAATCGAAATTAGAAGACTTAGCGTTACAATACACCGAGCCCGAAGTTTATAATGATATTTTACTAAAGTTAGAAGAAAGTAAAGAAGAACAAGACCATTATATTCAAGATATTAGTCAGGTTTTAACAGAAGCTTTGAACAAAGAAAAAATTTCATATGAAATAAAAGGTCGCCCAAAATCTATTTTTTCAATACGTCGAAAAATAATGAATCAAGGGGTGTCCTTTGATGAAGTCTATGATAAATTTGCCGTTCGAATCATCTATAAATCGAGCTTGAAAAATGAGAAATTTCTAGCTTGGAAAATCTACTCCATAGTCACGGATCACTTTCGACCCAACCCCATTCGTTTACGAGATTGGATTTCTGCACCAAAATCAACAGGTTATGAAGCCCTTCACATTACGGTCATGGGGCCTAAAGGGCGCTGGGTAGAAGTTCAAATTAGAAGTGAACGCATGAATGAGATTGCAGAAAAAGGCTACGCAGCTCACTATAAATATAAAGAAGGTGAAAAAGAGCAGGATGAAAATTTAGAAAGCTGGATTGGGAAACTTCAAGAAGTGATTGAAAATCCAGAATCCAATGCGGTGGAGTTTGTCGAACAGTTTAAACTCAATCTTTATGCAAAAGAAATTTATGTATTTACGCCGAATGGCGATTTAAAATCACTTCCAAAAGATGCCACGCCTTTAGACTTTTCCTTTAGTATTCACACCGAAATTGGTATGAGAACTAGAGGTGCTAAAGTTAATGGGAAATTAGTCCCTTTAAATCACGTTTTACAAAGTGGCGACCAAGTCGACATCATTACTTCTGAAAATGCCAAGCCCACGGCTAACTGGCTGGATTATGTGACCACAACGCGAGCAAAAAGCAAGATAAAATCATCACTTAAGGAAGAAAAGAAAACCATCGCAGTGGATGGAAAAGAGATCTTGAGGCGCAAGCTAAAACAGCTTAAAATAACTCTAAACGAACGATCTATTAATGAATTGGTAAATTATTTCAAACTCAATACAAGTTTAGATTTATTTTACCGCGTTGGAATTGGCAGTATCGACAATACAATGCTTAAAAGCTTTGCAGCATCGAGGAGCAATGCACTTGTTAGTTATATAAAAAATAAAATCACGCGTACTAAAAGTGCGACAAAAGAGGCTGTAGATAAGGAAGAAATCACCTCCAAATACGATATGTTGGTGTTTGGAAAGGAAGAAGAAAAATTAAATTATAAATTATCGTCTTGCTGTAACCCTATCCCTGGCGATACCGTGTTCGGGTTTTTGAGTATAAAAGAGGGGATTAAAATTCATAAAAAAACCTGCCCAAATGCCGTTAGCATGCAATCCAATTATGCATACAGAATTATGTCGGCAAAATGGATTGACTCCTCACAACAAGTTTTTAGAGTGCTCATTAAACTTACAGGGATTGATAAATTAGGCTTGGTGAATTCAATTACAAAAGTGGTGTCAGAGAACATGAATGTCAATATTAAAAATATAAATTTTGAAACCGATGGTGGCATTTTTAATGGTCAAATTTCGGTGGAAGTTAACAACAACAATTCTGTAGAAAAATTAATGGAGCGATTGCAAAAAATAAATGGGATCGAAAAGGTGTTTAGAGTCTAAAATTAGTTTAAATTTGACGGTTGTATGAGTATAAAATCAAAAAATAAGAATCAAGATATCGTAAAAAATGTATTTACGAAATTCCTAGAAGAAAATGGTCATCGCAAAACCCCTGAACGGTTTGCAATTCTTCAAGAAATCTATGATAACGACGACCATTTTGATATAGAATCTCTTTACATCAAAATGAAAAATAAAAACTATCGAGTTTCCAGAGCAACCTTATATAATACCATCGAGTTATTATTGGACTGTGCATTGGTGCGAAAACATCAGTTTGGGCAAAATCAAGCCCAATATGAAAAATCGTACTTCGACAAACAACACGATCATGTGATCCTAACTGATACAGGCGAAGTCTTTGAATTTTGCGATCCTAGGATTCAATCCATACAAAAAACAATTGAAGAGGTTTTTGATATTGATATTCAAAAGCATTCATTATATTTTTACGAAACAAAAAAAAACACTAAAATTAACGATTAATTAGCATGGCAGTAGACTTACTACTTGGATTACAATGGGGAGACGAAGGCAAAGGGAAAATTGTAGACGTTTTAACCTCTAACTACAACATTATAGCACGATTTCAAGGTGGGCCAAACGCAGGTCACACCCTCGTTTTTAACGGCATGAAACACGTACTTCATACAATTCCTTCTGGCATTTTTCATGAAGATGCGGTTAATTTAGTAGGAAATGGTGTGGTCATTGATCCCGTTATTTTTAAAAATGAATTAGATAAATTAGCCACTCAAAATGTGGACTATCGGAAGTCTTTAGTGATTTCTCGAAAAGCACATTTGATATTGCCAACCCACCGCCTATTAGATGCGGCTTCTGAAGCATCGAAAGGAAAAGCGAAAATTGGATCTACGCTCAAAGGAATTGGCCCAACATATATGGACAAAACCGGTCGAAATGGCATCCGTGTTGGCGATTTGGAACTGGACAATTGGAAAGAAAAATACCGCGCATTAGCAAATAAACACGAATCGATGGTTGCTTTCTATAACGTTGATTTAGAATACGATTTAGAAGAATTAGAAACCGAATTTTTCGAAGCTGTAAAAGTCTTAAAATCATTAAAATTTATAGATTCCGAGGAATATTTACACCAAGCTCAACGCGATCAAAAATCAATCCTTGCAGAAGGGGCGCAAGGTTCATTGTTAGATATTGATTTTGGAACCTATCCTTTTGTAACGTCCTCTAATACAACAGCCGCAGGCGCTTGTACTGGGTTAGGAATTGCACCAAATTCAATCGGTGAGGTCTTTGGGATTTTTAAAGCCTATACGACCCGCGTGGGATCGGGGCCCTTCCCTACCGAATTGTTTGATGAAGTTGGTGAAACAATGGGACGCGTTGGAAATGAGTTTGGCGCCACTACTGGGAGATCTCGCCGTTGTGGATGGTTAGATTTGGTCGCACTTCGATACGCATGTCAAGTGAACGGCGTCACGCAACTTATGATGATGAAAGCCGATGTGCTCTCTGGATTTAAAGCTTTAAAAGTCTGTACCGCTTATAACTACAAAGGAGATATTATTCACCATTTCCCATACAATGTGGAGTCCGAAAATATCACTCCAATCTATACAGACTTTGATGGCTGGGAAGAAGATTTAACCGAAATGGACAATGAATCAACACTTCCAAAATCGTTATTGACGTATATCGAATTTCTTGAAAAAGAATTAGAAATACCTATTAAAGTAGTATCGGTAGGTCCGGATCGAAAACAAACGATTTTTAGATAACAATAAAAAATCTATCTTCGGATAGATTTTTTTTTAGGTCTTAAAATAGTCTTAAGTTTTAACCCAAGAACTCAATATTACCTACTTTTGCGATAAATACGACTGCATTGAAAAATAAAGGCTTTTTCTATTTAACATGTCTCCTAATTTTAATAGGGTCAACACTCTATGCACAAGAACGTCGTAAAATAGAAATTGAGTACGCGCCATTCATGACTTTTGATGAATCAAATCCTGACGCAACAATTCTTACAAGAGACAATTCAAAACAAGTTCATATTAAGCATGAAGGGGTTGAATTGTGGTGTGATGAAGCTATTTATTATGGGAAACAAGATTTCATAGAAGCCTACGGAAAAGTACAAGTTAAGCAAGGAGATACCATAAATATGACCTCTAAATATGTTGAATACAGTGGAAAAACCCAATTGGCATTTGCGAGCGGGTCTGTGGTTTTGAAGGACCCAACTTCTGTAATATCAACTGATACTCTATACTTTGACCGCGTTAAACAACAAGCATTTTATCGAAGTTCTGGAAAAGTGGTCCGTGATACTAGCGGAACCATAACAAGTACGATCGGGCGGTATTATATGAAATCAAAAAAATATCAATTTGTAGATAATGTTAAACTTGTAAATCCAGAATATATTATCAGGTCTAACCGTCTTGATTTTTACACCCTTTCGGGTTTTGCTTTTTTATATGGTCCAACTACCATCACCAGCGAAACCAGTGTCATTTATTGTGAACGTGGATTTTACAATACCAATAATGATACTGGATATTTTGTCAAAAAATCCAAAATTAACTATGACGAACGTGTGGTCGAAGGTGACAGCATGTATTTTGACCGCAATATAGATTTTGCTTCGGCAACCAATAATATTACAATCACAGACACCCTTAACAACACCATTGTCAAAGGACATTATGCCGAAGTTTTTAGGGCCCAAGATTCGGTATTTATTACCAAAAGAGCGTTGGCGATTACCTTACAAGAAAATGATTCTATTTTTGTACATAGTGATACGTTGATGGTTACAGGCAAACCTGAAAAAAGAATCACGAGAGGCTATTATAATGCGAAAATTTATAAATCTGATTTAAGTGGCAAAGCCGATTCAATTCATATGAATCAAAGTACTGGATTAACACAACTTATTAATTTAGATCGCAATACCACGAATGATGCCTTTTATAAAGCACAACACCCTATTTTATGGAATTTTAAAAACCAAATTACCGGCGATTCCATTCATTTAATTTCAAATCCAAAAACAGAAACATTAGACTCTTTAAAAGTTTTTGATAATGCATTTGTAATTAGTAAGGATAGTTTGGGAGATGGCTACAATCAAATGTCAGGCAAAAAATTATTCGGATTGTTTGAGAAGAATACACTATCAACTATCGATATTATTAAAAATGCTGAAACTATTTACTACCTCCGTAATGAAGAAGATGAATTGGTAGGAATTGATAAATCTAAATCTGGAGCCATCAAAGTTTGGATCACTGAAAATACGATTGATGAGATGCGCAAATACAACCAAATAGGTGGCAATACACATCCTGAAAACGAATTTCCTGAGAATGATAAAATTCTTCAAGGATTTAATTGGCGTGAATCCGAACGTCCTACAAGTATCGATGATTTATTTAAAGACGATCCCCCGCTAGAACTTATAAAAATTAAAGGTCTAGATGCCTACAAGCCTCAAGAAGACTTTTTTGATTCAACACTTATGGAACGTGTGAAGAACGCACGTCCAAAGCCAGCTAAAAAATTAGAGGAAACTGAAAATAAAGCAGCCAGAAAACTACCAAAAAAGAAGTTTAAAAAACCTAATAAATTACTTAAACCAGTTAATAAAAAGTGATTACAAACGATTTCTTTAAACACCAGGCACAAACCACCCCGCATCCGTTGGGGATGGAAATTTCTTATGCCGAAGGGTCGTATATCTATGATCAAAATAAAAGACCGTATTTAGATTTCGTTGCTGGAGTTTCTGCTTGTAGTTTAGGCCATCGTCATCCAAAAGTCATTGATGCTATTAAAAAACAACTCGATTGCTATATGCATGTGATGGTTTATGGCGAATACATCCAATCTCCCGCGGTCAAACTTACCAAATTATTAGCCGATCATTTACCGCCTAAACTTCAAAAAACATATTTAACAAATTCTGGTACTGAAGCCATTGATGGCGCTATGAAACTGGCACGTCGCTTTACAGGGCGTTCAGAAATCATTGCTGCTCACAATGCGTACCATGGAAATACGATGGGTGCCTTGAGTATTATGGGGTATGAAGACCGAAAACAACCTTTTAGACCCCTCATTCCAGACATTCGATTTATCGAGTTCAATGCGCTGGCTGATCTTTCTAAAATTACCACCAAAACTGCAGCGGTCATTTTGGAAACCATTCAAGGGGGTGCTGGATTTATTGAGCCGATAAATGACTACTTAAAAAAGGTTCAAGAAAAATGTAACGCCGTAGGTGCCCTGCTGATTTTAGATGAAATTCAGCCTGGTATTGGAAGGACTGGTAAACTTTTTGGTTTTGAAAATTACAACTGCATTCCAGATGTAGTTGTCACAGGAAAAGGCCTTGGTGGTGGCATGCCTATTGGCGCATTTACAGCCTCTGAAGAAATGATGGATAGTTTATCGGACGAGCCAAAACTAGGCCATATTACTACCTTTGGTGGCCATCCTGTCATCGCGGCCGCAGCCTTAGCCACCTTAAAGGAAATTACAGCAACAAATTTGATTCAAGAGGCTTTAGAAAAAGAAGCACTTATCAAAAGACAGTTGCAACACCCTTTAATTAAGGACATTAGAGGCAAAGGATTAATGCTGGCTATTATGGTGGATTCGTCCGAAATCGCCAACAAAATTGTTCTACAAGCTAAAGAAGATGGCTTAATCCTATTTTGGTTGCTTTATGAGCCAAAAGCCGTGCGGATTTCACCGCCATTGACCATTTCTAAAGAAGAGATTGTAAAAGGATGTAAAATCATTCTGAATATTTTAAATTCTATTTAAACAACACTGTTAATTAATTTGTTGAAAACATTAGTGGAATCTGAGTGATTTGAGCAGATATACTATTAAATTTAGTATTGTAAACAGACCATTCATGGAGTTCAGTCAGTCCGATGACAATCAAGAAGTAACACTCTCAAAATTTGAGTCGATGTTAAAAACCAACAGCGTTTTTTTCTTTGATTCAAATGAGTTTGAAAATATTATTCATCACTATTTAGAGAGTGGTAAAATTGCACTTGCCAAAAAAGCAATTAAGCTTGGACTGAGCCAGCATCCAGCGTCTTTAAACCTGAAATTATTTCAAGTTGAAATTTTAATTTTTGAAAATAAATTAAATGAAGCCGATCGACTCCTCTCTCCCCTTTTTGAAATAGAACCTAATAATGAGGAACTCTACATTCAAAAAGCAAATATCTATTCCAAAAAAGACCAGCACGAAAAAGCCATAGAAGTATTTAAAAGTGCCATTAAAATTTCTGATGATTGTGCGGACCTCTACTCCTTAATTGGCATGGAATATTTATTTTTAGATCAATACCAAGAGGCTAAAAAAAACTTCATCAAATGTATTGAATTGGATGTCGAAGACTATTCGGCCCTCTATAATATTATTTATTGTTTTGATTTTTTAGACGAAACAACCGAAGCAATAGAATACCTCAATAGTTACTTAGATAAAAATCCGTATTGCGAAGTGGCATGGCATCAACTCGGAAAACAATACGTAGAAACTAAAGAACTTTTAAAGGCCGTCGCAGCTTATGATTTTGCCATTATTTCCGATGACACATTTATCGGTGCCTACCTAGAAAAAGCCAAAGTATTAGAGAAATTAAATCGCTATGATGAAGCCATTGAGAATTATAAAATTACAATGGCTATTGAAGAATCGACTGCCTATGCACTTGTGAAAATCGGGTATTGTTACGAACGTCTAAATAACAACGATTTAGCACTTCAACATTACTATCAAGCCGTGGACGAAGACCCTGCCTTAGACAAAGGATGGATGCGTATAACAAAGTTTTTTGCAGCAAAAAAAGACTACCAAAAAGCCTTGCTTTATATCAATAAAGCGATTGATATTGATGCTGATAATTCGTCCTACTGGCTATTGTTTTCAACAATGAACGAACGTCTCAATCTTTTTGAGGAGGCGGAACGCGGATATAAAAAAACACTCGAACTTGGCGATTGCGAATTGAATACATGGTTATCTCGTGGCGATATTTTAATTAAACTTGGCGAATATGAAGCTGCTAAATTCAATTTTGTACAAGCCTTAGAATACCATCAAAAAAGCGAAGAATTAGAATTTAGACTTTCGGGCGTCTGTTTGAAACTCAATAATATGGATGCTGGCTATGCGCACCTTTTGACTGGATTGCACATAAATTCAGAACACGTTTTTATTTTAGAAGAATTATTTCCAGAAGTCTATCAACGTAAAGCTGTGCTTCAATTAATTGAGAATTTTAAAAATTCGTCCAAGTAAATAGTTGTATTTTTGCCGTGTTTGAGCGGTAGTTCATCTAACTAAAAGACACCTGTAGTTCAATTATTTTATAAAAAACCATGAAACGATCCCCACTAGAATATTTAATAATTTCACTAAAAGGAATGGCCATGGGTGCTGCAGATGTGGTTCCAGGTGTTTCTGGAGGCACCATTGCCTTCATCTCTGGGATTTATGAAGAACTCATTGACTCCCTGAATAATATCAATTTTTCACTTTTAAAATCCTTAAAAACAGAAGGGTTTAAAAACACTTGGAATCAAGCCAATGGGAATTTTCTGTTAGCACTATTATCAGGCGTGTTTGTGAGTGTTATTTCACTTGTAAAAGGTGTGGAATGGCTTCTTGAGCACCACCCAGTATTACTTTGGGCGTTCTTTTTTGGGTTGGTTCTTGCAAGTATCATTTATGTCGGAAAACAGATCAAAACCTCGTCATGGAATCCAAAATTATTTGTAGCGATGGGACTTGGAGCGGCGGTTGCTTATCTCATTACAACCCTTGACCCATCGGAATCATCGGATGCAAATTTATTTTTATTTGGTGCTGGTGCCTTGGCTATTTGTGCCATGATATTACCCGGAATTTCAGGCGCTTTTATTTTGGTTATTTTAGGGGCTTACAGCCCAGTATTGGAAGCTATTAATACGAGAGATTTAAAAACGATCTTTTTTATAGGGGCAGGTGCAGTCGTCGGATTATTATCGTTTTCAAAATTGTTAAAATGGTTGTTTGAAAAATACCATGAATTAACCTTAGCACTACTCACAGGGTTCATGATTGGATCTTTAAATAAAATTTGGCCATGGAAAGTGGCCTTAACCTATAGAACCAATTCTAAAGGGATGCAAGTGCCCTTGAACGAAAAAAGCATCTCTCCTTTTGACTTTGATGGAGATCCACAACTTTTTCAAGCTATCGGACTGATGGTTCTCGGAATTTTAATTATCCTTACTTTAGAAAAAATTAGTGCCAAAACAAATGTCCTTAAAAAGTAATCAAGATCACATCCATCCATTTTCATTGATCCTAAAAGGGATTCTAATGGGAGCCGCCAACAAAGTGCCTGGCGTTTCTGGGGGGATTGTTGCTTTTGTAATGGGGTTTTATGAGGAATTTATTAACTCCTTACAGAAATTTAACCTGAAAGCGATCAAATTATTTTTTAACGGGCGCTTTAAAAGCTTTTATTGCTATGTAAATGGCCGTTTCTTAACACTCCTTTTTTCAGGGATGATCATTAGTTATTTTAGTATTTCAAAACTATTGGACTACCTAATTGAGCGCCATGAACTCTATGTTTGGAGTGTGTTTTTTGGGATGATCGTAGGCTCTATTTTATATATTTATAAGGATTTTAAATCTTGGAATTCAAAAACAATTGTATTTGCTTTCGTTGGAATTGCTATGGGAGTAAGTATTAGTTTTTTAAATCCTGCGACTCAAAATGACCACCTTTGGTTTGTGTTTTTCTGTGGGATGATTAGCGTTACAGGCATGGCATTGCCAGGATTTTCTGGGTCTTTTATATTGATTTTATTAGGGAATTATGTCTTATTATTAGTGGATTCTGTAAACGTCCTTTTTGATACGTTTGTATACCTGTTTTCTGGAGACTTTAGTTTTATGTCGGACCCAAACCACATACGCTTATTAAAAGTTTTATTGGTCTTTACACTGGGGTCTATTGTGGGATTAGTGAGCCTATCTCATCTATTAAGTTATATTTTGAAACGGTACAAAAACAGGACGCTCGCGCTTATCATGGGGTTTATTACTGGCTCTCTGGGAGTTGTTTGGCCATGGAAAGAAACACTTTTTAAACAAAATGAATTCGGCACTTTATTAATGGACAGTAGTGGCCAACCGATCATTGAAAATTATCAACGCTATATGCCAGAATTTAATTCGCAAACCATGTATGCACTCCTCTTAATTATTTTTGGTGCAGCCATTGTATTGGGTTTGGATTGGTATGGTAAAAAAAGAAATAAACATATATGAAGACTTTTGGACTTTTAGGAAAAAACATTGATTACTCTTTTTCGAGGGGGTATTTCAAAGATAAATTTGAAACCAATAAATTAGACTGTACCTATACTAATTTTGATTTAGAGACGATTAAAGATTTTGAATTATTAAAAACGACTTCAAATTTGCTCTCTGGACTTAATGTCACCATTCCATATAAAGAAGCGGTTCTCCCCTATCTAGACGCGATTGATTCTGAAGCATTAGAAATTGGTGCTGTGAATACCATAAAAATTAAAAATGGTAAATTAACTGGGTATAATACCGATCACTATGGATTTAAAAATAGTTTAAAACCGCATCTAAAACCGCATCACAAAAAAGCATTAATTCTAGGAACTGGAGGCGCTTCAAAAGCAGTTGCCTTTGCTTTAAAAGCATTAGGAATCAAATTTGATTATGTCTCTAGATCACAATCAAAAACCGTCACATACACCTATGAGTCGCTTGCAATCAATGGAATAGAAAACTATCAAATCATCATCAATTGCACACCCTTAGGAACATTTCCTGAAATTGATACATGTCCTGCGATCCCTTATGAATCCATAAATAGCAATCATTTACTATTTGATTTAATTTATAATCCTGCTGAAACCTTGTTTCTAAAAAATGGGAAATCTAAAAATGCAACCATCATAAATGGGCTCAAAATGTTACAGTTACAAGCCGAAAAATCTTGGGAAATTTGGAACTCCTAGTAAAGAAATCAATTTAAAAGAATTAGATAATTTGTAATTTAGAGGGATAATGTTATATTTATACCTCAAGTACTTGAACCACTAAAACATTGAAAGATATGTCAGAGCATGATAACCTGCAAGATGCAGATGGAGATAACCTAAACGCCACTCCCCAAACAACAAATCCACCAGAAGAAGTAATTTCCTCTAGTGAACCACAAACTGAAGCACTTAAAACAGAACTCACTTCGAAAGAGCTTACCGCAAATCCAGAAGAAGTGACAGAAAAGGTTACAGCAAATCCAGAAAAAGTATCTAAAGAAGTTACAGATGATAAAGAAAAAGTGACTGAGGAAGTTACAGAAGATCAAGCTGATGTTGTAGCTGATCAGGAAGTTAGTTCAAAAGAAAAAGACAGCGCTGTAAATTATGAGGATCTTACATTAGAAGCCTTAATAACTGAGTTTGAATCGCTTTTAAAAACAGAAAACGTTCCTACTGTTCGAAACAGTATCAATGAAGTTAAAAATAATTTTAATACTAAGTTTAGTATTTTAATTTCAGAAAAAAAAGAAGCTTTTTTAGCCGAAGGTGGAAACACTATTGATTTTGAATTCATCAGTCCGTTAAAAAAACAATTCAACGAATTATCGAAAAAATTCAGAGAGAAAAACCAGTCTTTTCAAAAAAATAGAACCCAGGAATTGAATCAAAATCTTGAGATTCGCTTGCAAATTATTGAAGAAATAAAAGGATTAATTAATGTAGAAGGCGATGTTAACTCGTCTTATAATACGTTTAAAAACTTACAAGAACGCTGGCGGAATACAGGCCAAATTCCATCGAGTGAAAATAATAACACTTGGAATAACTACCGCCACCATGTTGAAATATTCTATGGGTTTTTACACTTAAACAGAGATCTTCGAGACTTAGATTACAAACACAATCTAGATCAAAAACAGAAAATTATCATCAGTACCGAAGCACTTGCTAATGAAACTGATTTAAACAGAGCCTTTAGAGAACTTCAAGCCCTTCACAAAATTTGGAAAGAAGAATTAGGCCCTGTTGCTAAAGAGTATAAAGATGAGCTTTGGGACCGTTTTAGTGCCGCTACCAAAGTGATTAATGACAAACGTCAGGACTATTACAGTCAACTTGAAGAAAAATTTGAGGAAAATCTTGAAATCAAAAATGGTATTATTGCCCAAATTAACGCTATTGCTGAAAAAACAATCGACTCCCATAAAGACTGGCAAGGGAATATTAAAGAGATAGAAACCTTAAGAGATGCTTTTTTTAAAGCTGGAAAAGTGCCCTCAAAGTTAAATGAGAAAACATGGTCTCGTTTTAAAGATGCCGTTAGAACATTTAATAAAAACAAGAATAACTATTATAAGAAGTTAAAAAAAGATCAATCAGAAAACTACCGAAAGAAATTAGAATTGGTAGAAATTGCTGAGCAAAATAAAGATAACGAGGATCAGGAAACGACCTTGGCTTTGATGAAAAACATTCAAAACAAGTGGAAAACAATCGGTCATATTCCAAGAAAAGACAGCGATAAGTTATGGAAACGTTTTAGAGGCGCTTGTAATACATTTTTTGATCGTTACCACGAACAAAAAAACAATGGTTCTGAAGAAGAAGTTGCAGCATTTGAACAAAAAAATACGCTTTTAGAATCCCTTAAATCATTTCAATTAAGTGAAGTTAAAGATGAAAATTTAGCCGCGTTAACCGAATTTTCTACTGAGTGGAAAAAATTAGGATCTGTGGTTCAAAGTAAGCGTTTTATTGACAGGAAATTTTTCAAAACTCTCGATGGTTTTTATTCTAAAATTGGATTAGACAAAAAGGCTTTGGAAACGTTGAAATACGGTCTTAAATTAGAAACACTATCTCAAGATCCACATTTATTTAATAACGAAGTGATTTTTATTAGGAAAAAGATGGATGAGATTAAAAGTGAAATCAATCAACTTGAAAATAATTTACAATTTTTCTCAAATGTTAAAGATGACAATCCACTTGTAAAAGAAGTTCACAAAAACATTGAAAAATACAAAGCAGCCTTACAAACTTGGAACGCTAAATATTCTAAAATTAAGAAACTGATACAGTAATTTCTTATATTTTTTTAGCTTCTTCCCAATATACATCCATCTCTGCAAGCGTCATTTCTGAAAGTGACTTTTGCAGAGTCTTGGCTTTACTTTCTAAATACTGAAAGCGTTTAATGAATTTTTTATTGGTACGTTCTAGTGCATTTTCTGGGTTAATATCTTGAAAACGTGCATAATTTATTAATGAAAATAAAACATCTCCAAATTCATCTTCCATCGCCTCGGAGTCGTTGTTTTCGACTTCCACTTTAAACTCGGCTAGCTCCTCCTCTACTTTTTCCCAAACTTGATTTGGATGCTCCCAATCAAACCCAACACCCGCTACTTTTTCTTGTATTCGACTTGCTTTTACCAATGCTGGTAAACTTTTAGGTACGCCTTGAAGCACGCTTGTTTTGCCTTCTTTCAACTTTAGATTTTCCCAATTTTGTTTGACTTCAGTTTCATCCTTGACCACTACATCACTATAAATATGTGGATGTCTATGAACAAGTTTTTCGCAAATACTGTTTATCACATCCGAAATATCAAAATCCTTTGTTTCACTTCCTATTTTAGCATAAAAAACAATATGCAGCAAAAGATCCCCGAGTTCGTTTTTTACTTCTTGTGAATCTTGATCTAAAATAGCATCACCTAATTCGTAGGTTTCTTCGATAGTCAACGGACGAAGGGATTCCATGGTTTGTTTTTGATCCCATGGACACTGCTCACGCAGCTCATCCATAATGGTCAACAAACGATCAAACGCTTGTAATTGGTTCGTTCTATTCGTCATTTTGGTTGTTTAAATTTAGTGTTGATAAACGTGTTTTACACGCATTGAATTCTGATATAACGGCGTCTACAATGTCGGAAACCGATGAAATTTCATTAATAAGTCCCGCAATTTGACCAATTTCTAATTCGCCTTTTTCCAAATCTCCTTCAAACATCCCGCGTTTGGCGCGGCCTTTGCCTAAAAAAGTTTTTAAGTCGTTTTCTGTGGGGGTGCTTTTGTATAACAATTGAAGGTCTTGATAAAATTTATTTTTCAAAAGACGAACAGGCGTTAATTCTTTGAGAGTTAATTGGGTATCGCCTTCTTTTGCTAATAGGACCGCATTTTTAAAAGCGGCATGTGCAGACGATTCTATGCTTGTTACAAAACGGCTACCAATCTGAACGCCATCGGCACCTAAAGCCATGGCTGCCATCATTCCATTACCGGTTGCGATTCCACCAGCAGCAATTAACGGAATGTTAACTTGAGCACGTACCATTGGTATCAGCGTTAGTGTGGTTGTTTCATCTCGTCCATTATGACCGCCCGCTTCAAAGCCTTCCGCTACAATCGCATCCACTCCCGCCTGTTGGGCTTTTAAGGCGAATTTTACGCTGCTCACCACATGCACGACTGTAATTCCTCGTTCCTTCAACCAAGACGTCCACGTCTTTGGATTTCCTGCGGAAGTAAATACAATAGTGACACCTTCATCGACAATAATTTGCATGATCTCCTCAATATTGGGGTAAAGCATCGGAACATTCACACCAAAAGGGTTGTCTGTGGCCTTTTTACACTTTTGAATATGTGTCCTTAAAACATCGGGGTACATGGACCCAGCACCAATAAGACCAAGAATTCCAGCATTGCTCGATGCCGAGGCTAATTTCCACCCACTGTTCCATACCATACCTGCCTGAATAATCGGGTATTGGATATTAAAAAGTGTCGTGATGGCGTTTTTCATCTATTTTTTTAGGATCTTAAAAGTCTTCGATTTTTGGTTTTCTGTTTGAATTGTTAAAAAATAAAGTCCCTTAGAAAGCGCTTCAACATCTATTGGTTGCATATTTTGAACTTGAGTTTTATAAATTAAGTGTCCTAGGAGATTATGAAACGATACAAATACAGCATCCATCGAATGCGGAAATTTTACGCTTAAATTTGATACTACTGGATTGGGAAAAACTACAAAACCATTTTTTTTGAAAGATTGTTCTTTATGTCCTAATGTTAAAGCGAATTGAAAATTAGGAATCCCATAGCCAATAAAATAATCGGGGTTCATATATTGAGAGGCAGATTCACGGATATAAGCCATCATTTGAGCATTAGTGGCGTTTGGTAACGCCTGAACTAAAGAAGTAACGCCTCCCGCTAAAATAGGAGAACTGAAAGACGTGCCATTCGCCTGAGCAATTTGATCATCTTTTCGAATAATAAAGCTTCCCGATCCACGAGCGGCTACATCGGGTTTATGAGTGAGCTGGAAGGCACTTCCTTGAGAACTAAAAGAAGCATACGTTTCGTTGCCATCTACAGCAGCAATTGTTAAAACGCCTGCAGCATCCGCAGGTGCAATGATTCCATTCACGCCTGAATTCCCTGCCGAGTTAATTAAAATTAAGCCTTTTTCGAAAGCAATATTAGCACCTTTAGAACTATAAGCCGTAGTACCATTTAATTGTTGACTTGTATAATTATAACTAGAATTATCGAAATCTTTATACCCCAAAGATGTATTGATCACATGTATTCCTAAACTATCTGCACGTTCTACAGCCTCCACCCAATAACTTTCTTCCACTGGATTTTCGGAAGATACATCTTCTGTTCTAAAAAGGTAATAGGTGGCATCTGGAGCAGTCCCCACAAATTGATCTTCTACAAATCCGGCCATCGTACTCAATACATTTGTGCCATGTTGGCTATCCGTTGAGCTATAAATATCCGTGGTTCTATCTACGAAATCATAACCGCCCATCAAATTTCCCGCAGTCCGTAAACGTTCAAATCCAGACATCGTATTCACATTGGGGAATCCGGCATCAATAACTGCAACTTTGACTCCTTCTCCTGTGAAATCGGCAACATGTAAAGCCTCGATATTAAGCATTTCTACTTGATTTTGAGTGGTTCCATAGGTGAAATCAGTAAAACTAGATTCGACTTCAAATTTATCTTGAACCAATCCCTTTTGCGTATTTAAATTAGATTTTGCAAAAACAATTTCTGCCACAAAGTTGTAGGTCATTAAGTTATTGATATCAATTTCTGAACCTCTTAAATGCACCGCATTAAACCATTTTGATTTGGCTAAATAAGTAATTCCTGTAGCCGCTTTAATTTGTGTTATATAAGGCTCATGCACAGGAACATCTCTTTCATCAATTGTCACACCATGGTTGGTTTTACGATCAATTGCAGCTTGCGTTAATATATTAATTGGATTTAAAAGCAATGTACTTGCATTTGGTTTATCCGTGAAATAAATCCATGCATCTTGCTGAGCAAATACAGTAAATTGCCCGCTTATAAAAATACCTAAAAATAGTAGCGTTCTCATATGTGCGTATGTTTGTTTTTAGCAAGCTAAGAAATTACTCCCGAACCAACTAACTCATCCTCTAAATACCAAGCCACAAATTGACCTTCTGTAATAGCCGATTGAGGCGACTCAAAAGCAACATATAAACCATCGGTTGTGGCATGTAAACAAGCGGTTTCCAATTGTTGACGGTAGCGAATACGGGCCATCACTTGAAGCGACTGCCCTACTTTGATCGCTAGATCGGGACGTACCCAATGCACTTCGGAGGGGCGTACTAACAATACAGAACGGTAAAGACCCGGATGGTTTTTTCCTTGGCCTGTGTAAATAATATTATCAATGACATCGGTATCAATTACAAAAAGCGGCTCTACAGTCCCACCAACAGCCAAACCTTTACGCTGCCCTTTGGTGAAATAATGTGCCCCTTGATGGGTGCCGACTTGTTTACCGTCGGAAGTTAAATATTTAAATTTTCGGGCTTTGAATACCAACTCCTCATGTTTGGACTCAAACGTTGGGGCAGTGGTTTTATAAGCTTGAAAACTATTCGGAATTTCTATGATTTGCCCTTGTTTGGGCTGCAATTGTTGTTGTAAAAAATCGGGTAATCGAACTTTCCCAATAAAACAAAGGCCTTGAGAATCCTTTTTATCGGCCGTCACTAAATTTAATTGGGTCGCAATCGCTCTCACTTCGGGTTTGGATAATTCACCGATAGGAAATAAAGTTTTTGATAATTGCTCTTGTGATAGTTGACACAAAAAATAAGATTGATCTTTATTTGTGTCCGCACCAGAAAGCAACTTATAAAGCGTTGGATTCGTGGAGTTTTCAACAGTGCCTTTTCGGCAATAATGACCTGTTGCCACATAATCAGCCCCTAATGAAAGAGCGATTTTAAGAAACACATCAAATTTAATTTCTCGGTTGCAAAGAATATCAGGATTTGGCGTACGCCCATTCTTATATTCCTTAAACATATAATCGACAATCTTTTCTTTGTATTCTTCGCTTAAATCAACCGATTGAAATGGAATGTTTAGTTTTTCAGCAACGAGCATCGCATCATTACTATCATCTAACCAAGGACATTCATTAGAAATCGTAACCGAATCATCATGCCAATTTTTCATAAACAAACCAATCACGTTGTAACCCTGTTCTTTTAATAAATAGGCTGCAACACTAGAATCTACGCCTCCTGAGAGGCCAACAACAACTGTTTTCATTTGGTTTTATCTATTGTTTTATACTGATACATGTATTGGCTATTAATCATTGCTCTGGACAAAACTAATTAGACCAACCAAGTAATTAGTGCAAATTTACAAATAATAATGATGTCGGCATTGATGAATATATATTTCTATTTTGAAGCCTATAAATCTAGAAAAAAGTAAATTGATCGTTCTATTTTTAGCTTCAATCCAGCGAGCCGTGTATTTGTGTTTTACATTATATGGAACTGTTTTTTTACAATGGTTAAGGTATTTATACATGGAGATAAATACTATTGTTAAATAAGAAATTAAACTCATTAAGGAATTGAATTAAGTTATATGAACCGAATTAAAAACCATGATAATGAAATTTGAAAAATAAGCATAGAAAAGCCCGCAAAAGCGGGATTTTCATGATAACTAAATTATATTAGTTTAAGAAAACAACGGACGATGACTCATCATCGCATTTACTTTTTCTGAGATTGCTTCAAGTTTTGCATCATCTTCATGATTATTAAGAACTTCATCAATCAGATCTACAATCATTTCCATATCCGATTCTACCAATCCACGCGTGGTAATTGCGGGAGTACCCACTCTAATCCCAGAAGTGACAAATGGACTTTGTGTATCAAAAGGAACCATGTTCTTATTTACGGTAATATCTGCTTTTACGAGGGCTTTTTCGGCATCTTTTCCAGTGATGTTTTTATTTCTCAAATCAATCAACATCATGTGGTTATCAGTTCCACCTGAAATTAAATGATAATCGCGTTTTACAAACGCTTTCGCCATGGCATCCGCATTTTTTTTCACTTGTAAAATATAATGTAAAAATTCATCGGACAGTGCTTCACCAAAAGCGATTGCTTTTCCAGCGATCACATGCTCTAAAGGTCCCCCTTGATTTCCAGGGAAAATTGCAGAATCCAATAAAGAAGACATCATACGAACCTTTCCGGATTTTAAAGTGATACCAAAAGGATTTTCAAAATCTTTTCCCATCATAATCAATCCACCTCTTGGACCTCTTAAAGTCTTGTGCGTGGTGGTTGTAACAATATGGCAATGTGGTATTGGGTCATTTAAAAGACCCTTGGCAATCATCCCAGAAGGGTGAGAAATATCGGCTAATAAAATCGCACCAACACTGTCTGCAATAACTCTAAATCGTTCAAAATCAATATCTCTTGAGTATGCAGAGGCACCTGCAATAATTAGTTTTGGTTGTTCTTTAGTGGCTATTTCTTGAATTTTATCATAGTTTAAAACGCCTGTTTCTTTTTCAACGCCGTAAAATACGGGATCGTACAAACGACCAGAAAAATTAACGGGTGATCCATGAGTCAGATGTCCTCCGTGAGATAAGTCAAATCCTAAAATTTTATCACCGACTTTTAGACAGGCATGAAAGACAGCCGTATTGGCTTGACTACCAGAGTGAGGTTGAACATTTGCCCACACCGCTCCAAAGAGTGTTTTGGCGCGATCAATGGCGATTAGTTCTACTTCATCGACCACTTCACAGCCACCATAATAGCGCTTTCCAGGGTAGCCTTCGGCGTATTTGTTGGTCAATACCGAACCGGTCGCTTCCATGACTTGTTCGCTTGTGAAATTTTCTGAAGCAATCAATTCAAGACCATTGAGTTGACGGCTTTTTTCAGCTTCAATTAATTCAAAAATTTGTTCGTCGCGTTGCATATGTTTTGTTTCAATAGGATTTATGCTGCAAATTTAATAATTAAGATTAGATTATTTGATATAAAAACTTCATTTTGAATGATTATTTATTAAATAGTAATCAACATTTTAAGCTTATTATTTTTATTAAATAATTGCAATTTCACATGGGATTGATGAAAATTTAGCAAAGCCCCCCTTTTGCTTAATTATTAGAAAAATATACCCCCTAAATTCAATAATATGTAAAATTTAGATATTAATTTTTTTATACCTGTAAAAGTAATACTTTTGAATAGTAAATTATGATATAATGCGATATTCAAAAAATACTACAACTCTTTTAACTTTGGAATCTATTCAAAGCAATATGATTATTGTAACTATTTCAACGATTATTAGCACCCTCATGGGTGCTACGATTATATAAATACCGTCCTAGTGTATTGTTTTATTCTAAACAATATTTCAATTAAACATAAAAAAAATTACAATGAAAGTTTTAAAATTTGGTGGAACATCTGTAGGTTCCGCAAAAAATATATCCAAGGTCATAAAAATAGTTAGGGAGGAATCTGCTACTGAAAATATTGCGGTTGTGGTATCTGCTGTGGGAGGCATTACAGACAAATTACTGATTGCTGCTGACAAAGCCATCAACAAAGATCATAGCTATAAGCAAGATTTTGAGGCATTACGATTAAAACATATCGAAGTGATTGATGGGTTACTGAGCGGAGAAGTACACGAAATCACGACTGATATTGTTTTGAATCATTTATCAAAACTTGAGAAATTACTAGACGGTGTGTATTTGATTAACGAATTATCGCCTAAAACAACCGATAAACTTCTCAGTTTTGGAGAATTGATCTCTTCCTTAATCATTTATGAGGCGATGAAGTCAAAAGGAATTAATGTTCAACTTAAAAATTCTCAAAACTTAATTGTAACGGATTCAAACTTTACCAATGCAGCCGTTAATTTTGAAGAAACAAATGCCAATATCACCACCTATTTTGAAAGTAATAAAAAGATGGTCACCATTTTACCTGGGTTTATTTCCAAGTCAGAGAGTGATGAAATTACAACCTTAGGGCGTGGTGGATCGGATTATACAGCGGCAATCCTTGCGGCTGCACTGAATGCTAGTGTGCTTCAAATATGGACTGATGTCAGTGGTATGTTTACAACCAACCCAAAAATGGTAAAAAATGCGAAACCTATAAATAAATTATCCTATTTAGAGGCCATTGAATTATCTCATTTTGGGGCGAAGGTATTGTATCCTCCAACGGTTCAGCCCGTTCTTAGAAAAGACATCCCCTTACTTATAAAAAACACATTAGCTCCAAAAGATCCAGGGACCTTAATAACTAAAATTGTCGAAAACGGCCACCAATCTCCTATCAAAGGGATAAGTAATATTAATGATGTGTCGTTATTAACGCTTCAAGGAAATGGAATGGTTGGGATTCCTGGATTTTCGAAACGGTTGTTTGAAACCTTAGCACATTCAAAAATAAATGTCATCATTATTACGCAAGCCTCTTCCGAACATTCGATCTGTATTGGAATTGCTGATAAAGATGCACCGTTAGCAAAAGCAGTGATTGATAAAGAGTTTGAAAATGAAATCTCATTATTTAAAATAGACCCATTAGGCATTGAATCTCATTTATCAATCGTTGCAGTGATAGGCGACAAAATGAAAAGCCATCAAGGGATAAGCGGGAAAATGTTTAGTACGCTTGGTAAAAATAATGTCAATATTAGAGCCATTGCTCAAGGGGCTTCGGAACGAAATATCACAGCCGTCATTTCTAAATCGGATGTTAAAAAAGCACTTAATTGTTTGCATGAACAATTTTTTGAAGAAGAAACAAAAGAAGTCAATTTATTTATTGCTGGTGTTGGAAATGTTGGGAAATCATTGATTGAGCAAATCAAGCAACAACAAAAATATATAAAATCATCCTTAAAAATCAAGTTAAAGGTCATTGCACTTTCAAATTCTAGAACCATGATGTTTGATGAAAATGGATTGGATTTAGAGGACTGGGAATCCGTATTAAAAAATGGACAACCCACAGAACCAATGGCATTTTTTGAAGCAACTAAGAATCTTAATTTAAGAAATTCTATTTTTATAGATATCACAGCAAATGAAGCCATTGCAAATACCTATTCTCATTATCTAAAACAGAGTATTTCAGTCGTAGCGTGTAATAAGATCGCATGTTCGAGTACCGTTGATAATTACAAGGAATTAAAGCAGCTTTCGCACAAATATAATGTGCCATTTTTGTTTGAAACCAATGTAGGTGCTGGTTTGCCCGTCATCGATACATTAAAACATTTAATTAATTCTGGCGATAAAGTTCATACGATCAATGCCGTACTTTCAGGAAGTTTGAATTTTATTTTTAATAATTTTAATAAAAACACCACCTTTCATGATGTGGTAAAACAAGCACAAGCAGAAGGGTTTACAGAACCAGATCCAAGAATTGATTTGAGTGGGGTCGATGTAGCGCGAAAACTATTAATTTTAGCACGTGAAAGTGGTGAGATGTTAGAAATGGATGCCATTGAAAATGACCCGTTTCTACCCAAAGAATGTATGGAAGCGGCTTCGGTAGAATTGTTTTATGAAACCTTAAAAACGAATGAAGCTGTTTTTCAAAAACTTTTTTCATTGGCAGAATCAAACCAATGTAAATTAAAATATGTCGCAGCGTTTAAAGACGGTAAATCTAAAGTAGGATTGCAAGAGATTCCCGCGGGTCACCCGTTTTATAATCTTGAAGGAAAAGATAATATTGTGATGTTTTACACCAATCGTTATTCCGATCAACCCATGATTATTAAAGGCGCTGGTGCAGGATCAGAAGTCACCGCATCTGGTTTATTTGCAGATATCATTAGAATTTCAAACACGAACTAATGAACGAAGTTAAACTATTTTCTCCCGCAACTGTGGCCAATGTGTCCTGTGGATTTGATGTTTTGGGATTTTGTCTCGATGCAATTGGAGATGAAATGATTGTTCGTAAAACGACAGAGAAAGGGATTAAAATCACTAAAATTGAAGGCTATGACCTTCCGTTTGAAGTTGAAAAAAATGTCGCAGGTGTTTCGGCACTTGCCATGTATCACGATGCGAATCCCGATTGTGGGTTTGAAATCGAAATTTATAAACATATTAAACCAGGAAGTGGCGTAGGTAGCAGTTCTGCAAGTGCTGCTGGAAGTGTGTATGGAATGAATGTTTTGCTTGGAAATCCTTACTCTGCTCTAGAACTTACGGCCTTTGCTATGAAAGGTGAAGCCGTCGCAAGTCAATGTGAGCACGCCGATAATATTGCTCCTACCCTGTTTGGTGGGTTTACGTTGGTGAAAAGTTTAGCGCCTTTAGAAGTGCTTCAAATCCCTACACCTGCAGATTTATTTGCAGTGGTGATTCATCCTCAGATAGAAATAAAAACAGCCGATGCCCGCAAAATACTGCCAGAAACGATTTCTTTAAAAAATGCAATCACACAGTGGTCTAATGTAGGGAGCTTGATTCATGGTTTACATACCAACGATTATGAACTCATAAGTCGTTCTTTAAACGATGTGGTGGTTGAACCTTTTAGAAGTCAATTAATCCCTGGATTTGAGAGTATCAAAAAAGCGGCTTTAGAAAGTGGCGCTTTGGGAACTGGAATCTCTGGTTCTGGTCCTTCAGTTTTTAATCTGTGTAAAAGTGAAGCAACAGCCCTTCAAGTTGAACAGACGATTAGAAATACTTACAAAACACAAGAGATTCCGTTTGAAATATATGTTTCAAAAATTAACTTAGACGGCATAAAACAAATAAACTAATACGAGCAATGAATTATTATAGTTTAAATAAAATCGCAGCAGACACCACATTTGAAAATGCGGTCATCAAAGGGTTGGCACCAGATAGGGGTTTGTATTTCCCTGAAAGCATCACCCCTTTAGATCCCTCCTTTTTTGAGAACATCGAAGCTCTTTCTAATGAAGACATCGCCTTTGAAGCGATCCAACAATTTATCAGTCCAGAAATACCTGAAGCTGTTTTAAAAACCATCGTCTCCGAAACTCTTAGTTTTGATTTTCCGATTGTAAAACTTACGGAGTCCATTTCAACATTAGAGCTTTTTCATGGTCCAACCATGGCTTTTAAAGATGTTGGGGCTCGATTTATGGCAAGATGTTTAGGGTATTTTAATCAAAATAATTCCAATGAAGTCACTGTATTGGTGGCTACGTCTGGAGATACCGGCGGTGCAGTGGCGAATGGCTTTTTGGGCGTTAAAGGGGTAAGAGTGGTAATATTGTACCCAAGAGGAAAAGTTAGTAATATTCAAGAAAAACAATTAACGACTTTAGGTCAAAACATTACAGCTTTGGAAGTCGATGGGACTTTTGATGATTGTCAGGAGATGGTTAAAAGAGCATTTATTGATGATGAACTCACTTCAAAAATGCAATTAACATCTGCCAATTCGATCAATGTGGCGCGATGGCTTCCACAATTGTTTTATTTCATGTTTGCTTACAAACAGTTGAAAAAAAATCATAAAGAAATTGTTTTTTCAGTGCCAAGTGGGAATTTCGGAAATGTATGCGCTGGAATGATTGCACAAAAACTAGGTTTGCCAATTAAACATTTTATTGCCTCTAACAATGATAATAATGTGGTAACCCGATTCTTAAAATCCAACTCTTACGATCCAAAACCATCAGTACAAACGGTTAGTAATGCGATGGATGTAGGAAACCCAAGTAACTTTATTCGTATTCAAGCCATTTATAAAAATGACTTCGAAACCTTAAAATCAAATCTTTCCTCGTATAGTTTTACAGACGAAGAAACTAAAAAAGCATTGGATGAAATTTATACAACCACAAATTATATTGCAGATCCTCATGGAGCGGTCGGCTATTTGGGATGTAAATCGTATTTAAAAACCAATCCAAAAGCCCATTGTGTGTTTTTAGAAACAGCGCATCCAACTAAGTTTTTGGATGTGGTTAAAGAAGTTATCGACGCCGATATTCCATTACCTTCACAAATACAATCGGTCATTGATAAACAAAAAGTCGCCACTGAAATTAAAGACTATTCAGAATTTAAAGCATTTTTAACGCAGGTATAATCCGTATCGATTCCTATTTTTGATTAGATTTGTAATCCTATAAATTTAATTAATTATGAAAACGATTGCACTCCAGTCTACGCACGAAGCATTAGGCGCAAAAATGGTTCCATTTGCAGGGTACACTATGCCTGTCCAATACGTGGGCGTAAATGCCGAACATGAAACCGTTAGAAATGGCGTGGGAGTGTTTGATGTTTCACATATGGGCGAATTCCTTATTGAGGGTCCAAATGCACTAGAGCTTATTCAGTCTGTTTCCTCTAACGATGCTTCTAAATTATCCATCGGAAAAGCGCAATACAGTTGTTTACCAAATGAAACTGGCGGCATTGTCGATGATTTAATCATCTATAAAATCAAAGAGGACACGTATTTATTGGTGGTAAATGCCAGTAATATCGAAAAAGACTGGAATTGGATTGTGTCAAAAAACACAATGGGCGCTGAACTAAAAAACATTAGCGAAGCCTATTCATTATTAGCTATTCAAGGCCCCAAAGCTGTGGAAGCCATGCAATCCTTATCAAGTGTAGATTTAGCTTCCATTGAGTTCTATAATTTTGTGGTAGCTGATTTCGCCGATATTGAACACGTTATCATTTCAGCGACTGGATATACAGGAAGTGGTGGGTTTGAAATTTACTGTAAGAATTCTGAAGTTCAACAAGTTTGGGATAACGTATTTGAAGCTGGTGCTTCCTTTGGCATAAAGCCGATAGGCTTAGCCGCTCGTGATACCTTACGATTAGAAATGGGGTATTGCTTGTATGGTAATGATATTGATGACCAGACCTCACCTATCGAAGCAGGATTGGGTTGGATTACTAAGTTTTCAAAACCATTTACGAATTCTGAAGCACTTAAAATTGAAAAACAAGAAGGTCCAAAACGTCGCTTAGTAGGCTTTGAATTAGTAGAACGTGGCATCCCCCGAAAAGATTACAACATAGAAGATACTTCCGGAAATGTTATAGGGATAGTAACTTCGGGAACCATGGCACCATCTATTGGGAAAGGGATTGGAATGGGCTATGTCTTATCCGATCATGCAGCCGTTGGAACAGAGGTTCGTATTGCAATTCGAAAACAAAAAATACATGCCAAGGTTGTAAAACTTCCATTTTACAAACACAAATAATAGAAAGGAATGGGTTTATTTAAAAAACACCGTATTCTAATTTTAGGCGTAAGTGGCTTTTTAGGGGGTGCTATTTATAAAGAACTCTGCTCCTATTATAAAACCTTTGGAACGTATCGAACTAGCAACTCAACACTTGAAAAAAACAAACTATTTTATAATTATAATTTTGAAGAAGATGATATATACGAGGTTTTAAATGTAGTGAAACCAACCATTGTAATTTCTGCTTTAAGAGGCGAATTTCCTGCCCAGATTACAGCGCATAAACATCTTTATGAGTACATTTCAAATCAAAAAAAATGTAAAATCATCTTTTTATCCTCTGCAAATGTATTTGATGCCTACAGTAAATTTCCAAGTTATGAAAATGACACCACGCTTAGTAACAGTATTTATGGGCATTTTAAAATTCGTCTTGAGCAATTATTTTTAAAACTACCTCGCAAAAAAGTTGCTATCATCCGTTTACCAATGGTTTTTGGTCCACAATCGCCCCGCATCAATGAACTCCATTTATTACTCAAATTAGAGGAACCTATTGAGTTATTTCCAAATCTAATCATGAATGTCACTACAGAAAAAAAAGTAACGCAACAATTGCATTATATCATCAACAGAAACAAATTTGGCATTTTTCATTTAGGAAGTAAAGACTTGGTACATCATGATGATTTCATAAAAGATCTAGTCACAAAAATGGGTGCTCATAATCCGAAGTTTAAACATGTCTATACAACGAATGATGAGCGGTATTTAGCTGTTTTACCCAAGGAAAACACACTGCCAAAACACCTTCAAATGTACAGCGACGATATCTTTGAAGATATGATTTGACGTTTTATGTCTGATTAAATTTGTTTTTCATCCTAGCATTTATATTTTTGTTGAACATTACTTAGAACACACTAGAATTTATGGGAAGAGCTTTTGAATTTCGTAAAGCAAGAAAAATGAAGCGTTGGTCAGCAATGAGCAAGGCATTTACACGAATTGGAAAAGATATCGTTATGGCCGTCAAAGAAGGGGGGCCTGATCCGGATACTAATTCTAGATTAAGAGCGGTCATTCAAAACGGAAAGGCCGTGAATATGCCCAAGGACAATATTGAACGTGCTATTAAACGTGCAAGTGATAAGAGTCAAGGGGATTATAAAGAAGTCTTGTTTGAAGGTTATGCGCCTCATGGGATTGCAATTTTAGTTGAAACGGCCACTGATAACAATACACGTACCGTTGCTAATGTTAGAAGTTTTTTTAATAAATGTAATGGGAGTTTAGGAACCTCAGGATCTGTAGTGTTTATGTTTGATCACAGCTGTAATTTCAGAATTAATGCAGACGGATTGGATGTTGAGGACATTGAACTTGAATTTATCGATTTTGGAGCTGAAGAAGTCTTTGCTGACGATGATGGGATTTTGATCTATGCACCATTTGAAAGTTTTGGTGCTATTCAGGCCGAATTAGAATCACGTGAGATTGAAATTCTTTCTTCTGGATTTGAACGGATTCCTCAAGTCACCAAACCATTAGATGAGACACAAGTTGCTGATGTTGAAAAGTTATTAGAAAAATTAGAAGAAGATGATGATGTACAATTTGTGTATCACACCATGCAAGAGTAATTAAGAATACTCTGGAATTTTCCCCTTGACCCCTTCAAAAAAGGCACGCATAAATTTAAAGTCCGCTTCGATATCACTTGTTGGGTAAAACGGTTCAGAAAAACAATTCACTTTATTTTCAAAATCAAAGGACAACATAACCACTGGTACATTTGCAGTTTTGGCAATGTAATAAAATCCAGTCTTCCATGTTGTGACTTTCCCACGCGTCCCTTCAGGAGCTAAAAGCATACGGAAAACAGTTCTGTTTTCAAACAAACGTGCAATGGCATCAACTTGTTTTTCATTTGAATGCCGTACAATCGGTGCGCCACCTAGCCCTCTAAAAAACCAACCTGTCAATGGATTAAATAACGCTTTTTTTCCAACAAAATTAGATTCTAAATTTATGGTAGATCTTAGAAGTACACCTACGTAAAAATCGTGCCAACTGGTGTGAGGTGCTGCGATAATGACCGCTTTAGGAACACTTTTGAAGTCCTTAAAACCCGTTATTTTCCATCCTAATAAACGATGGTATATAAACTTTGAAATCGACTGTAACATTACATCTTTGAATATAAATCCTTTAATAAAGATCTTGTGATTTTGGTTTTCCAATCCTTTCCAATAGCATTTTCCCATAAAGGTTCTAAGCTCATAGCAACATCAATCATAATGTCAAACTCTTTATCGGTTAGATTTGAACAAATTCCTTTAGGAATGTGAATATCATGCTTTCGTTTCATTTCTTTAAATAACTTCACCCCTTCTGGGTAAAAGTCTTTTAGATGGTCAAAAACAATGCAATTTCCAATGCCATGCTTGGTCCCTAACAAAAAGGACATTCCATAACTCATGGCGTGTGCGACTCCCACTTGAGAGTAGGCAATACTCATACCCCCGTGCCAAGAGGCCATCATCAATTTATCTTGACTTTCTTCAGTCTCAAGGGATCCTAAAAAGACTTCTTTACAAAGTTCTAATGCAGTCTCTCCATAGGTTCTACTAAAAGAATTTATAAATTCTCCATTTAAAGATTCAATACAATGAATGTAGCAATCCATCCCTGTGTAGAACCATTGTTCTTTAGAAACGCCTTCTGTTAACTCTGGATCTAAAATCACTTGATCAAAAGGAGTGAAATCACTATTAAGACCTAATTTCATTTTTGGTCCTGTTAAAATGGTTGTTCTTGAGACTTCTGCTCCGGTTCCAGAAATTGTTGGAATCCCAACATGATAAATTCCTTTATTTTTAATCAGATCCCACCCTTGATAGGCTTCACTAGAACCACTATTGGTTAACATCAACGCAACTGCTTTGGCTAAATCCAAGAGACTACCGCCACCAATTCCAATAATACCAGAAGGTAAAATACTCGAACTTAAAATAATAGATTCTACTAATTCATCTACTTGAGACGTTTTAGGTTCTTCTTCAGTGGATATATATAGTATGTGATCATTGTAAAGCAATGGAATCTTTGAGATGAAAACTGAATTATTTTCAAACACATCATCGACTAAGTATATAAAGGGTGATCGCTCATTCTGACGCATGGGCGCCATAATTTCACCCAATTGAGTGAAACTGCCACGTCCAAAAACAACTTTGGACACCATTGGAAAATTTTTAAAACTCATACTCATATTTAACTACTATAAATCCATAAAATTATGGACAATTCAAATTTTCTTGAAATATATCTGCAAATTGACCCACATGGTACCCATCTACTAAGGAATGGCTTACACTAATTGCAACATTCATTAATAATTTACCGCCTTCGTTAAAGGTCTTACTAAATACCAATTTAGGCACGGAATCTTTAGTTCCTGAAAAAGGTTCTTTCTGTGACGAAAAACGAAACCATGGCAATGCAGAACAATGTATACAATCCAATCCATTGACAGGTGGATAGAGTTCTGAAGATTCATTAATTCGATTTTTTTCATTTATAAAATTGATATTAAATGCGTCAAACTGATCTGAAAAATTAATAAAACTGAATCCGAAGGTTTTATCATCTCTTAACAGTGTAGCAGAAGCATTAATGACTTCATATTCAAACACTTCGTTATCAATAATTCTATATTTAAAATTTTCAACCGCATTGATCGCTTTCATACACTCATGGAGGTAAATGGCGAAAAAACTCACTTTAGTATCCTTTGATTTTTTGTAAGCTTTTGACACATCAAATGGGATCGTTACTGAAAAATAAGGGTCCGCTAAAGAATTAAAATGATTGAAATGTTGTTTTCGATTCCAACGTTCTAAGTCTATCTTTCTCAATGTTTTATTTATGTCTAATTCTTTCCCCATAAACCTTTCGCACGTTCCAAATCTTCAGGAGTATCAATCTCAACGCCTTGAACATCCGTTTCTACCATCTTTATTTTTTTCCCAAACTCTAAATAACGTATACATTCGATTTTTTCAGAAGCTTCTAACATTTGCATTGGAAGTTTTGTGAAATCTAACAAAGCACTTCTTCTAAAGGCATAAACGCCTTTGTGTTTAAAATACGTTGTTTGTACTGTTTTGTCTCTGTAATATGGTATTGGGCTTCTTGAAAAATAAAGCGCAAAACCACGTTGATCAACAATCACTTTTACGGTATTTGGATTTTCAATTTCTTCGGAATCTGTAATATGTACCATTAAAGAGGCTAAATCAATTTCTTTAGCCATATCATCTTTGAAGACGTTCAGTACTTTTTGCAAACTTTCGCGATCTGTGAAAGGCTCATCTCCTTGGACATTTACTACAATGTCACAGTCAACAGTTTCGACCGCTTCTGCAATCCGATCGCTTCCAGATTCGTGTTGTTTCTGACTCATGATGGCATGACCGCCATGAGTTTTAATTTCATTATAAATAATTTCACTGTCTGTAACGACATACACTTCACTAAATAAATTCGTTTGCATGGTCGCCTGATAGGTTCTTAGTATCACGCTTTTACCTTCAAGATCTTGCATCAATTTCCCTGGAAATCGAGTGGCACTGTAACGTGCAGGGATCATGGCAATTATTTTCATTTATTTATAAATTAATTCAACATCAAAAATACATATTTTTTGATTAATGAGATGGGAGAAAAAGGATATAATTTAGTGTTCAAAATAATCATCTTGAAATCCAATAAGATATAATTTTTCTTTGGCCCGTGTCATCGCTGTATAGAGCCATCGCAAGTAATCGCGGTCAATACCATTTGGTAAATAGGGTTGCTCAACAAATACCGTATTCCACTGCCCTCCTTGCGATTTGTGACAGGTGATCGCATATGAAAATTTTACTTGGAGCGAATTTAGATGTTTACTCTTCTTAACTCCTAAAAATTTTTTATAAGACGAAGGTTCGTCTTCAAAATCTTTTAAAATTTCTTGGTATAATTTATTCGATTCTTCATAAGGTAAAGACGGGGTTTCTAGTTTAATGGTGTCTAACATTAATACCGTTTCAAATGGGCGCATTTTGGGGTAATCGACCATTCTAATTTTAACTTCTGCAAATCGAAATCCATATAATTCTTTGATATTAAAAACCTCCAATACTTCTATTATATCGCCATTGGCAATAAATCCTGCTTCACTTGTGGGCTTCAACCAAAAATAATTATTTTTAACAATCATTAAAAAATCGCCCGCAGTTAATTCATTTTCATTAAATAAAATCCGGGAACGAATTTGTTCATTATAAAGATTCGCACGCTTATTAGAACGTACAATTAGAGCCGTGTCCTCATTTCCTAGCGTACTGTAGGCGTCGTTTATAGCATCCAAAATTTCGTAACCATCATTTAGCCGGACAATATCTTTAAACCCATTTAGATTAAATTCAAAAGATTCAAAATATGAATTTGAGATCGCCTCTCTTAACAGCGTTGCATTAAACAAAATCCCAGAATTTTCCCCTTGTCTCACGACTTCATCCAATTCTAATCGAAGGACTTCTTTATTATAGTTGAGTTCTAAATTAGATTCATTTAAAGCGGGGCTTAAGTCTAATTTAACAGGTGGTAATTGTGCAGTATCTCCTATTAATAGTAGTTTACATTGGAATCCCGAATACACATATTGAATCAAATCATCCAATAATGCACCACTCCCAAATAGTTTCGCTTGATTTGAAATATCCGAAATCATGGATGCTTCATCAACAATAAAAAGTGTTTTTTTATGTTTATTTGGAGCGAGCACAAATGACATTTTGCCGTTTTTTTCAGGTCTAGGAACGTAAATTTTCTTGTGAATAGTAAATGCTTCTTTTTGGGAATAGTTACTAATCACCTTTGCAGCACGTCCAGTAGGTGCCAACAACACCGCGTCTTTTTGAGCATGCCATAAGTTTTTTACTAAAACACCAATGATGGTTGTTTTACCAGTCCCCGCATACCCTTTCAAAACAAAGAGTTCATTAGCTTCAGTACTAAACACAAAGTTGGAAAGTTGCTGTAAACCAATGTCTTGTTTAAGCGTTGGCGTAAAGGGAAAAGAGGTTTTTAGTAATTTAAAAAAGGCATTAACATTCATTTGTTTGAATCAAGAATATAAATTTATTCAAATATAGAAATGATTTTTACTAACATTCACTTTATTGAATAAAAAAAAATTGTAGATTTGTGAAGTCTCTTATTAATTTAATATAAACACTATGATAATTTTTGCAGTATTAGTCGCCGTTATACTTTTAACCATCGGAATTGTATGGCTAATTGATAAGTATCTTCCTAAAAAAACGAAACCGCTTGTTTTGGTTGGCTTGTGGATTATAATAATCTTTTTAGGCTATTTAACATTTATGTCTGTTTACGGCCCTATTCAATTCAATCAATTAAAAGAAAAACGATATAAAGTTGCAATTGAAAATCTTAAAGATATTAGAGATGCTCAATTAGCACACCGAACCGTAACTGGGAATTTTCAAGGCGATTGGAATAAATTGGTTACATTTATTGAAAATGAACAATTTACAATTACACAACGAAGAGATTCAACCGTCATTGACGAAGATTTAACGCGTCGTTATGGAGTTGATACAACTAAAGATATAGTCATCATCGATACTTTAGGATTTGTTCCCGTAAAAGATTCTTTATTTGGAGCGGATCCTCGTTACAAGACAATGATGAATGTTCCTGGAGTTAAAGATGGCCAAAAATTTGAATTAAAATCTGGTCTTTTAGAACAAAATGGTGTTAACATTCCTGTCTTTGAAGCCTCTGTTTCTAAATCTGTTATACTGTTTGACCAAGATAAAAACTTGGTAGATGTTGAATCAGAAGTTGTTTCAGTAGAGGGTGTTAATGGTCCTACTCTTAAAGTAGGGTCTATGGAAGAAATAAATACAAACGGAAACTGGCCAAAAAATTATTCTCAAGAACAATAACATATCAGAGTCTATATATGAATTGTCCATTCAAGTAAACTTGAGTGGACTTTCTTTTTTTGTTTTAAACTCAACAGATGCTACAATTGAGTATCTTGAATCTGAGAACTTTGACAAAAAACAATCTCCTCAAAATCTATTAGATCAACTCACACACAGTTTTAATAGTGTTAAAGAACTTCAAAAAGATTTCTCAAAAGTAACCGTTATACATGACAATGAACTTGCGACCTTAGTTCCTAAGCCGTTGTTTGATGAATCTAATTTAGTAGATTACTTAAAATTTAATACAAAGATTTTAAAAACCGATTTCATTACCTATGATAATTTGCAAATTGCAGATATAAGAGTGGTATATGTACCACTGGTTAATATTAATAATTTTATATTTGATCGTTTTGGAAGTTTTGAATACAAACACAGTGCAACCATTATTATAAACCGTGTTTTGACGCTTGAAAAAAATTCGAAATCTGCTAAAATATATGCCAATATTGAGTCGTCTCATTTTGAAATTATCTACGTTGTAAACAATCATTTAAAGTTTTACAATCGTTTTGACTACCAAACAAAAGAAGATTTCATCTATTACTTATTATTTACAGTCGAACAGCTTCAACTCAATCCAGAAGAAATCCTAGTTTTGCTTATGGGGTCTGTAAATAAAAGTAACGAATTATATCAAATCGCCTATAAGTACATACGACATGTTAGCTTATTACCAAAAGAATCTATGCGTTATAGTAACGGTGCTAATTCTAATCATTTCACACTCTTAAATAGCTTGTAATGCGAATCATATCGGGATTATACAAAGCCAGGCGAATTTTGGCACCAAAAAAATTACCAGTCAGACCCACAACTGACATGGCAAAAGAGGCGTTATTTAACATTATAAACCATCGGTATCATTTTCATGACATCTCATTTTTAGACCTGTTTTCTGGAACTGGAAATATTAGTTATGAATTTGCTTCTAGAGGAACAGAATCCATTGTTGCTGTGGATCAAAATTTTCATTGTACAAAGTTTATTTCTCAAACTTCGGAAGCGTTTGAAATGCCCATTCAAGTGATTAAAGCAGACGTATTTGGGTTTTTAGAAAAAACAAAACAACCACAAACAATTATTTTTGCAGATCCTCCTTACGAGTTTGATCATGAAAGATTTTTAAAAATTGTGGAGCTTGTCTTTCAAAATGAACTTTTAGAAGCGGATGGTGTCCTTATCATAGAACATTCCAAACAAACAGACTTATCTTCGGCACCCCAATTCAGCGAAATGAAAGGCTATGGTGGAAACCGGTTTAGTTTTTTCGAAAACTAAAAAAAAGCAGATCTGTAAGCCGGATCCTGTATCACACAAAATGTGACCCTTATCATTTATCTACGTTTACTGTTGCCAGTAAACTTTAGCTGCCTACCCTTCAGCATCGCACGTGTCGCGCTCAAACACTGATATACATGACATTGCACCTTATAGAGTTTACCTGGTTTCACTACAGCTTAACCTGTACATTCTTTCTGTTGCACTTTTCCTAGCCTTACGACTGGTGGCCGTTAGCCACTATAATACACT